>JABGXW010000162.1 GCA_018675575.1 Bacteriovoracaceae bacterium
TTATAGGCGCCTTCTTTTACCACTTTAACGGCATCAGAAACATTTGAATAAGCAGTTAGAATAAGAACAATAATTGCAGGGTCGTATTTTTTTATTTCTGTTAAGGCTTGAATCCCATCCATCTCTGGCATGTTCACATCCATAACAACAAGATCATAATCATTTTTTACAACTTGATTAAGAGCTTCTTTTCCATTGTCTGCGACATCAACAAAGAAATGATGAAACTCTAAGGCTTGACGAACAGAATCTTGTAAAACTTTATCATCATCAACAACTAGCACTCGGTGCATATGGCCCTCCTAACGTTTATTCATTTTTCAACATAATATTGAATACTGTCCCTTCACCAATACTAGATTCGGCAGAGATTCTTCCACCGTGTAATTCTACAAAGTATTTTACCAGATAAAGGCCGAGTCCTGTGCCTTTAATTGAATGACTAGCATCATTCTTAACCCGATAGAACTTATCAAATATATGTTCAATATCATTTTCATTGATACCGATACCATTATCTTGGATTTTTACATAAATCCACTTCTCATCGTCCCACGATTTGATAGTAATCGTCGAATTTTCACCTGAATACTTAATAGCATTTTCAATCAGATTAGAAATGACCCTTATTATCAAACTGACATCTATCTGAACAGGGTAAAGTGGAGATAGGTCAAGTTCAAAATGAATTTTTTTATCCGCTGCTTCAAAAACGAGTCCATTAACAATATTTTGAATAATCGGATTGATATCCTTTGGAGCTTTCTTCAGATCGAGATTTCTAGACTCAATTTTGGTTAGATCAAGGATGGAGGTAATAAATTTGTTTAAATCTTTTGTTGATTCGATGATTGTTGATAGATCTTTATTAAGATCATCGTTCCCGGAAAATTTCTGCTTCATAACATCAGCTAGTCCTGCAATTTTAGCAACGGGCGTTTTTAGATCATGGCTCATCAGCGAAATAAAATTTTGTTTTAAATTCTCTACTTTCTTAATTAATTTTGTTTCTTCTTGAATAGCATATCGTCTTTGATATTCTCCGATTGCACGAAAGGGAACCCAGATATAGTACACAACAAATATAGTAAGTATGATATGAGTAATGTAAAGCCAAAGGCCAAGGGTAATAAAAAGAATATATGAAAAAACAATGGCCCCTAAAATAAGGCCTATCGTAATCATTAATCCAATTGTTGGTTTTACCCTCGATATCACAACAGACAATAAAATAGAGATAAGAATACATATACTATATGAAACTTCTGATGGAACTTGATAGACTGTTTTATTTTGTATTAATGCTTGTATTATTTGCGCATGAAGCGAAAGCTTAGGCGAATCAAATTTTTCTCGATTATATGGCGTTAATACATAATCTGAAGCATTTGATATATAGTTTGATCCAATTATAACTATCTTGTCGGTAAAAAAACCTTTGGGAAAGTTTCCAACCTGGGACCTATGAAAAGGTATTCTTTTAATGAGGCCTTTTTTTTCTAAAGGAGTGGTGTAATATCTAAAAAGAGAAAAGGTTGCATCAGCTTCACGCATATAGTATGCGCCTTGTATATCATTAATATTTAATGGTTTTTTTCCATTACTTTCTCTGAACTTATTTGCTGCCCATAAGTGTAACGTGTCCTCGCCACTAAAATTAAGTATCGCCCGCCGTGAAATATCGTCTTTAGAAAAGGTTGCATTGTCTACGTTTATCAAGGCTAAAGAATAACCAAGTTCTTTAAGCTCTTGTGGTGGGAGCTGCTCTCCCCATGCGTCGACATCAGTACCAAAGCGAAAAGCACCACCTTGTTTTTTAAACTTTTTAATTGTGTCTTTAAACTTTGCCTGCTGCTCTCTCTCAAAGTCTGTTTCTGGTTCAAGAAAGTTAACAAGATAGACAATAGTATTTGGTTTATCTTGTATGACTTTATCAATCAGTCTTGTATGTCCGGCATAGGTATAGGGATAAGTCTCACCGAGAAACTCGTCAGATTCTTCGTCAAGTCCTACCAATACAATATTATCTTTATATCCTGTTCCTATGTCATAACGAACTCTTAGGTCGTAAAAAACAGCTTCTAATGAAGAAAATGAATATTGGCATAGAATAACAACAAAAATAATTGTAAAAAACAAAGGATAGTACTTTGAATAATCGTGTCCTTTATTTTTCTCAGGGTCGTCAGGCATTTATTTTTTAAACCTCTTAGAATAAACGTTTTTATATCTTGCTGCGAAAGGATTTGATAAATACTTCATTTCTCTAATAATTTCTAAATTTACATCAGGTAGAATCGCTAATTGATTTAGGATAAAAACAGAACCAGTCAAATGATTTTCCTGCCTCATTGTTTCTAGTTTAAAAAATGCAGAAGACAGTAGATGGCCGGAATGAGTCTGTTCACAAAACTTCTGATCAATTGATCCATTATCATTTATAAATTTCATTATGTATCGATTAATGGCCAAAGCAGGTATGTAAAAGAAGATCACTATATCTGATAGTATCTTGAATAATACGCCCGCCTTAAAGAAACGAATACCCACCAAGATCTGCAATAAAAAAATTGGTAAAAAAAATATAGAAAAGCAGAGTGTGCAGACTGTTGCATTTCTTGATCCCTGAGAGTTTATTTTATGAATTCCAAATGTAACCAAGGTTTTAACTTCTTTTTTATCTAGTTTATCAAACAATGACCTTCCAATAATAATTGAATGATCAAAGAGAGAACTCAGATAATAAATACTGTTTGGGTGTTTATGTGTAATGTAAAGCTCGACTGTAGGCAATCCAAGCAAACAGGTTTGATTAGAAATAATTTGTCGGAGCGATGCTTTTCCTTTGAGCAAAAAAGCATTCGCTAAAGTTAATATAATTTTATCGCCCCAACAGATAAAGAAACTGAAAAGTAACAAACTAAAAAGAAATCCAACAACTTCACCAATACCTGGAATTAAAACAAAACCTATAAATGACATAGGCATTAAGAGAGTAAACATATAAACGATCAAAACTATTATAGTGCGAATAAACACTCCTCATTTAGGCGCGGGGCGGCACTGTTATTTTTACACCAAGTGATTCAAATTATAGACAAAAATTTGAATCACGGCTATAACCAACTGCAGCTACAAATTAAGGACGAAAATTAAGAAACAAGGGAATTCACCACATAATCCCCTGAAACTACAGACCTTTATGCAGGTCGCCTGTAGTGTAAGACAGTCTTATGATATGTAGTTGCATGCAAATTAGCGATAAATAATATGAATATGATGAGGAGCGGGGAATATGGATTTTGAAAGACTACTATTCGGCACTGCCGGAGTACCTAACAGTACACCAAAAAAGAACAACCCAATTGAAGGTGTACGACAAATACATTCATTGGACCTAGACTGTATGCAATTAGAATTTGCTCACGGTGTAAGAATGAAAGACGAAGTTTCATCTGGTCTTCGTAAAGTTTCTTATGAACTAGGTGTCCCACTAACATCACACGGTCCATATTACATAAACTTAAATGCTAGAGAACAAGATAAAATCGACTCATCCGTAGAAAGAATTATTCAAACTGCAAAAATCTCTGATCTTTGTGGAGCTGAATCTATGACTTTCCACGCTGCTTTTTATATGAAAGATTCACCATTTGATGTTTTCGATTTGGTTGAAAAAAGTATGGCCGTTATTGAAGAAAGACTTAATCGTCTTGATATAGATATTGAACTAAGACCAGAACTTACAGGCAAGACAAGTCAATTTGGATCATTAGAAGAATTGATCAGCTTAACTAAAACAGTAAACTCATGCAGACCTTGTATGGATTTTTCACATCTATTTGCACGGACTGGAAAGTTTAATACAAATGAAGAGTACGAAGATGTACTGAATGTTTTAAAGAATGAATTAGGGGCCAAAGCTCTTCAAAATATGCATATACATATTTCAGGAATTAGCTCAAACTCAAAGGGAGACTTAAAACATCTTAATCTTGAGCAGTCTGACTTCAATTGGAAAGGACTACTTAACACATTAAAGAAATTTGATTGTCGCGGATATGTCATTTGTAACAGTCCAAATCTAGAAGACGATGCAAAAATGATGAAAGATTACTACTTAAGTCTATAATTTACTATTTAAAGAAATAAGACTCAGCGCCACTTTTATAAGTGGCGTTTTTTATGCTGCTAAAGAATCGTGATTTATTTGACATTCATGTCGATAAACATCTAAACATTCTTGCATCTCATTTTCTGAATCGAACCCCAGAAAATGCACTTCTCCATAAAAGTGAGCAAGTAATATTTTACGGCCCTTAAAAAATTGAGAATTCATTACTTCATAGAGAATAGGATTTGCTACTTCAGAAACTTCTGTTAAAAACAATATCTCTGAGTCTAATGCTTCTCGTGCGTCTGCAAATACTGACCAATTCGACGGAAAATCAATTATCATATCGCTAGATGTAAGTCTAAAGCAACGGCTTTTTTCGCGATATTCAAATTCATAAAGAGAACAATCTCTTTTTTTAATATATTGATTAAAATTCATTATATTTTCATCAACTTTTTCCATCGATTCATGCTTATTATAGTAGTTTAATAGTTCTGCAGCAGATATTGCTTCATTATCAACTTCAATTGATTGATACGTTTCTTCCATCAATAAATTAATCAAACAATCATCATTTTCTTTTCTTGACTTCATACGTGACTTATCGGTTAGATTAGGCTCAGCATAAAGCTTTCATTAAATATTTAGTTGGAACTACTTTTGGTTCCCAGTATTTATGGGTCTTTTTGAATCTATATAGGTTTTTACATTAGAAACATCTGATATTTTCCACATTTCATCTTCTTTTTGAACTTCTGCAATTTTTTTAATCACTGTCTCATAAGCCCGACCTTTTTCGTCAGACTGGTCATAGGCAAGAGTATATGTAATAAAACAAGTTTCATCAGAACATCTTGATAAGTTAACTTTATACTTACGAAGTTTAAGATCATCGTTGTACACAAACTGAGTGAGCGTTTCTTCATCCATTTCACGAATCTTTTGGAATAAAGCTCCTGTCGTCCTTTCTAGAAGCATCTCTCGTGATTGGTTTTTATTAAAGCGATATTTTATAAAGTCAGAAAGAACATCTTCTGCTGATTCTTTTTTTGTGCATGATGAAAGTAGTAACAATAGAACTAGTATATATCTCATTAATAGGCTCATTGATTACGTGGAACGTATCCTCTTTGATTAATAATATCATAATATTCATTCCAGCCTAAAGCGAAGCGCTCTTTTTGCCCTTTAATCTGCTTAATAGAGATCCCATACCCTTCACCGTACTTTGTCATAATTCGACCATCTGATAAAAATTCTTTTGTGCCAAATTCAAATTTTAATTTAATTTTTCCTCGGATCATTTGAAATTCTGTAGGAACAAAAAAGCAACCCTGCGTTCCCCAGTTTGATAAATATCCTTTAATTTCTGCTCCACTACTGTCTACAACGATTCCCTCTAAATCATATTCCGAAAATTTGTTGATTCCATTTTTATGAAAACCGGGAACATAAATAGCTTCTTCCAATTCTGTTTTAAGCATTATAAAAGATACAAAGGACAATCCAATATAAATAAAATTCAAGCTAAGTATAACTTTGTTAAATGTCATAAAAAAGACTTCTATGCTGTAATAAAAAGTCGCTCCACAGAATAATAGAAAAATAAAAGGGGCCAATGAGGAAACTCTAAATACAAGTAACAAAGAAAGACAAAGCAAGTAGGTCAATGAGGTATGCTGTTCAAAAGATGATTGCAACAATGTAAAATCGACAGCAGAACGTCCTGCTGCAACCGATTCTACGATGTGCAAATAGATTATTGATAATAAAATGTAAAGTCCAATATTTCTAATAACCGGACTGCGTTTATATACTCTCAAGTCCTTTCCTTACTGGTCTGCTATATTAATCACAAACAGGAAAAGCCTGCATTTGTGACTTTTTCTTAAGATCATCTTATAATGGTTATTATGATTCCGAAACTTGAAATTAACAATCTTTGTATTTCTTGTGACAACTGTCGAGTACTTTGTCCAGAAAACTCAATTTTTAAGAATGGAAGTGAATATGTCATAGAAACTTGGTCATGTACTCTATGCCAGGTCTGTATAGAAATCTGTCCCGTTGACTGTATTATGTTCATTAAAGAAGAAGCAGATTCAAAATTCATATAACTCTTTCTGAAAAATATTAGCAAACACTATTCCACTTTCTTCGCCATCGAGATCTATTGATGATTTACTGAATGCGATCTGCATAAATTCATTTTGACTTCGATCTTCACTGCCCGAAAAATTAATGTGGTTCATATGCTTTGAGCGATAGCTATTATTTTCTGAATTTAAATTGTCATTATTAATAATTCTTTTCTTCATAAAATCCAAGAATGGAGATCTCTTTTCTTTTCTGATATTCTCCAATACTCTAAATATTTCATTAAAATATCTAGAGCTTGTTCCAAAATCTACAAATTCCCACGAGCGATATTGTTCCACCAATACATCTTTATTTTTATAATCAGCAATCGTTCTAAAAAAAGAACTCTTCCCACTACTTTTAGCAACTCTCGACGGTAAGCAAATAGCGACGCCAGCATAAGTCAGATCTGATTCACTGCTATCATTTGCTTCAGATATTTTTATTAATTTTTCATTTTTTGTTATTAGCCTATTATAGGGATCTGACGCTAGACACGGCACAGGAAAGAGAATAACTGCAGCGTCTGAAGCTTCTAGTTTTGATAAAGACTTTTCTAAGTTTTCTTTATTCAACATCAAGTAGGCGTCTGAGTTTAAAATAAGAATTGGTTTATCGCACTTTATTGATGAATAATTAAGAATATTATGAATTCCACCACCTGATCCAAGCAATGCCTTCTCATGTACAAATGTTATATTTACTTTGGCCTTTAATTCGGCCCTAACATCTATTAATTCTGCTTGATGATATATATTGATATAAACATTTGAAATTCCGAGGGAAGAAGCATAAACAATCTGAGTTTCTAACAAGCTGTATTCAAACAATGGCCACATGACCTTAGGAAGTTTTTTGCCAATTTCCCCCATTCGGGTTCCATATCCTGCCGCTAAAATAATACATTGGTCAATACTCATAGTATATTTTGGAAAGACAGGTGGAGAGCTCTTGAAGCTCGTCGTTCTTATTAAGAATGGATCTGAGGTTTTCGAAGCAGTAACCAATATACTTTAAGTAACGATGATCAGCTCTTGTAGAATAGATATATGCAAAACTTCCAATTGCCTTATAAACCCTTTGTATTGCTGCGTAGTCGTAGTCTCGTAAAAAGGACTCAAAGCTATAGTTTTGTGTGTTTTTTGCAGCAAACTCATTATAATAATATTTTTTCAATTCATATTTGTTAGATCTCTCAATTTTATAATAAGCATCTTCTAGCATTGACACTAGGTCGTATTGAGCAATTCCCATTCTTGCATCTTGAAAATCAATCACAACAAATTCGTTATTTATAACCATTATATTTCTGGTGTGGAAATCTCGATGAGTTAAGACTCTTTTTTGATTTGCTAAAGGCTCACATATTTTCGTAAATTCAGATCTAAGTATTCTCGCTTCATCGTCCGACAACTTATGATTAAAAAACTTCTCAATCAAGTACTTATTCGTAAACTCGACTTCAGAATATAGCTTTTCAAAATCGAATGCTAGTTCAGAGCATTTCTTATTTTCTAAACTTGACGGTTGAATTTTATGAATAGAGATAAGGATATCTATAATTTTTGTGTAAAGCTCTAGTTCCTCATCGACAGTATTATTTTCTGCCAGGTATCTTATTAAAGTTTGATCACCAAGATCTTCCTCTAAGAAATAACCCTGTGAAGGATCATAATCATAAATTCGAGGAACTCGAACACCTTCAGACTCTAATAACTTTTGCACTTCCATAAATGGAGATAAGTGTTGCTCTTTCTCTAAAGGGTTTGCAAGACAGACAACATAAGAGCGCCCCTCACCTTCAATTCGGTAATACCGACGGGTAGAAGCATCACCTGTTAGTTTCTCAACCTCTAGATTTTTTATTTCTTCTATTTTTTTTCGTTCTATTGAATCTGCAAATAATTTTTCTACAAATAATCGTTCCGATAATTCTGGTTTCATGATCCAATTCTCCCAACCTCATTTACAAAATGATAAAAGGATTTGGATGAGTTAGAAGGCTGCCTAGACCTATTCATTTTTTCAACAATGCCCTGCTTAACAACGAAGTTCTTGAATAAAAATTCTTCTTTTGATATTTTCTTGCTAGAGCCCAGTTGGAACATAAAATCTAATGTGTTCTTATTTTGCGTTTGTAACCAATTCAAATATGCTGAAGAGTCATAACCTGCTCTTCCTAAAACATAATAAGTCCATTTGTTAACTTCCATTTTTATTTTGAGAGGTAAACGAGTAAGAGAAAGCATCTTTTCGGTACTCAGAAATCCTATAGGAACAACTGCTTTTTTTAAATAAATATTTCTTTGAGATTTAACAATCTCATGTGAGAGCGCAGCAACAAGAAGATGTTCATTTTTTAAAAACTTCTTCACTAGACTTGAGGACAAAAAGAATTGTGAACCTGGCAGTGAAAAATAAAATGGTGTCTTATTTTTAATAATATAAAACTTAGGACTTAGATTATACTCTAAGATCAACTCACTATGCTCTACTATTCTGTGATAAATTGATGTCAAATAATGACGACTTCTTCCGGAAATTCTTATCGTTTGAATTCCTGGCGAATTTATATATTCACCACTGAGAAATGCAAGTTGGGCCATGTAATCTTGATTTTCATACTTAACGATTTTCTTATTATATGGATTATTGATCAAATGATTGGCCCATTGTTTCATCGTAGAGCAAGAAATCATTAGGGTTGATAAGATTAGATATGACCATATTTTCATTTTTTTATTGTAGCATGTTTTTCGGAGATTTTGAGGGGCTCTGCATAGTGCAAGTCTTAACCTAAACTAAAAGCCCTCTTATAAATAGAGGGCTTATATTTTCCAAGAATTTTTTGTTTTATTCAGAAGCAAGATCTCTACTTGGGATGTAATAAAGTGTAAATCCTGCAAAAATAAGATTCGGATTTTTGATCATTGGTCTATTATTATCATAGATTGATTTCCACTTGGCCGAACTTCCGTACTTGTCATTTGATATTGTTCCTAGAGTATCTCCATTTATAATTGTATATGGGTTACCCTTTGGTTCCCAAGAAAATTTTTCAGCTGGCTCAGTAAAGTTTAACACCTGCCCTTCTGAGATTCTTACGATATTTCCATTTTGACTCGATAAATCGGCCCATTTTGAGTAGTCACCGTAAATCTTAAAGGCGATCCACATTAATGTGTCTCCTGATTTAACTGTATATGTTCCATTTGCTCCTGCATCCATTGATGGGGCTTCTGAAATTGTTGGAGAATCTTCAATAGATGGCCCTTCATTGTCTGAATCTGAACTTTCTTCAGTTACTAATTCGTCGTCGACTGTAAGGTCTTCGTCTTCAGAATCAACAATAAAATCAGAATCTAATTCTACTGTTTCATCGTCTCCATTTTCATCGGTATCTGTCTTTTTATTTCCTGAACATGACACTAAGGTCAGTAGTAAAATAATAGACACGTACTTTAACCATTTCATTCAATACTCCTTGGAATAATATTTTCAAATTATTACCTACATATCGGTACTATTTTTCAGGTATTTAGCATTTGTTATTATTTTAAAGTAAAAACTCAAGTTCTCAACACGTGGCAGAAATGTACACATTCCCGAGCAAAGCGGACAAGTTTTCCATTCTAGACTTTATGCACATTAATTCGGTAGAATATTAAAATGAAACATATGAATCAAGTTTTCATCATTCTCATACTAATCTTTTTCTCTCAGGTAATGGCGCAAGAATCCGTGGTAGACCAGTTCACAGAGAATAGTAATTCTGAGCTAGCTCCTTCTTTAGCTATAGAGAAAATTGAAAGAATTTCTCCATCTAATAGAATTTTTGTTATTACAAATTCCAATAATGCCTTTGATAAGGGTGACTATATTTCCATCCTCAGTAATTCCAATCTTGCTTCGCGTGCATTAGTGGCAAAAACTACCGATGGGGGTCTCGCTGGCATAAAAATCCTGAAAATTTACAGCCTATCACAATGGAAAAAGCTGAAAAAAGGCTCTACAATTCAGATTATTCGAGGTGATGACAGCTATTATCGTCAAAAGAAAAAGAAACTTACTGAAAAAGATAATGAATCCATTGTCAAAGGAGCTGAAGATCTTTTTGATAAAACAACCTTTCTCGAAGACGATTTAAATCTTGAGGAAAAATCAAATAGAATCATCAAACAAGATAATATTGTCTGCCTAAGTTATGGTGAAGTAGAATCTATTGATAATGACAGTTCAGCCCAGGGCTACACTCAGCTCAATGTAAGCTGGGCTTATCAAATTGAAGACAATATTTGGGGAGAATTTAGTTATGGTCAAAATATTATTGCTGATTTCCCAAACCCAGGCCTTGAGACCAAACTAACCAATTTGAGTTTCAAGGCAAAATACATTATTCAAGCACCATTTTTCTCATACGTAATGCCTTATGTTGGCTATCAAATCCTTGGTTCCGAAAGTCCGGGTGCAGGTACTCCAGATATTAATAATCCAGGCCTAGATTTGGAAGCAGAGCTGCAATTAGTAGAAGATATGAAAAAAAGCTCTGTTATTTTTGGTATTACTGTTTTAAAAAGACTTGTACCGGGCTGGTTTATAAGGGCCGATCTGGGTAGCGATATTATTTCATTGGGATTTGGACTTGAATTCTAGGAAAATTTCTTTTTTTTTACTCTTGATCTCACTGCTATTCAGCTCGGGTTGCGGTGTTAAGTCCTACCCCACAGCACCAGAGGGCACAGGTATTCCATCCTATCTTAATCAGTTTTTGGAGTTTGAAGAACAAAAGCTCGATAAAGCTAAGAAAAATAAGAATAATAAATGAGTCTTATCATCGCAACTGGTAGCAACCAGGGAAATTGTGAAGAAAACTTACAAAATGCACAAGCTGTATTAGAAACTCATTTCAAACTCATTAAATCCAGTAGAGTTTATTCTAGCAAGGCCGTTGATTATTGTGACCAACCATTTTTCCTCAATCAAGTCCACGAATTTGAAATTCCTAAAAAAGCTCCTGCTGAGATAATGACTCTCCTATTATCTATAGAACGAAGCCTTGGAAGAGAGCGTAAACTTGAAAAGGGCCCTAGAATAATTGACCTAGATATCTTATTCTTTGGAAATCTAATTAGTGACACAGAACATCTAAACCTGCCCCATCCACGACTCTTTGAAAGAAGTTTTGTATTACGTCCACTTAGTGAACTTCCCTATTATAAAGTTTTAGAACAACAGTTTAAGTTTAATTTCAACTTTGAGATTGATGCCAGCCCGATTTAAATCATTTTTATCCAATTACCGACTCAGTCCATATTGACCCACAATCAAGTAATTCCTATAATGATCAACAATCAAGGATTTTATAATGATGAACTTTGAATATACCATTGAACAAAAAGAAATTCGTGAAATGGCGATGAAGTTTGCGCGCAATGAAATGATGACTGTTGCTACAGAGTTTGATTTGAGCGGTGAATTTCCTAAAAGTCTTTTTGAAAAAGCGTGGAGTCATGGTCTCATTAATACCTGCATTCCAGAAGAATATGGTGGCGTTGGATTTAGTGCCGTCGATTCTGTCATCATTTCTGAATGTTTATCTTATGGTTGCATGGGAATGAATTCTTCTATCATGTCCAACGACCTTGCATTGTTGCCAATAGTAATCGGTGGAACGCATGAGCAAAAAGAGAAGTTCTTAAGGCCTTTTACTGAATCTTATAAAATCGCGTCTTTTTGTTTAACCGAACCTGGGAATGGTTCAGATGCAGCTGGAATTAAAACAACAATTAAAAAAGATGGTGACGACTTTATTGTAAATGGTGAGAAGATGTGGATCACCAATGCTGGATTTGCAGACCTTTTTATTCTCTATGGAACTTCAGATCCGTCGTTAAAACATAAAGGAATTACTACCATTATCATTGACCCTAAAACAGAAGGGATAGTCATAGGAAAATCTGAAAAGAAAATGGGGCATCGCTGTTCAGACACAAGAGGAATCACTTTTAACAATGTGAGAGTTCCTAAAGAAAATATCATTGGTAAAGTTGGTGATGGCTGGGCAATTGCTATGAAAACTTTAGACCATAGCCGTCCATTAGTTGCTGCCTCTGCATTAGGCGGAGCTCAATGTGCCCTAGACCATTCTGTAAATTATGCAAAAGAACGAGTTCAATTTAATACGGCGATTGCAAATCATCAGGCTATTCAGTTTATGATTTCAAATATGGTGATAAAAGTTGAAGCCTCGCGCCTACTAGTCACTAAGGCAGCATGGCTTTTAGACAAAGGTGAATCTAATACTAAAGTAGCCTCATCAGCAAAAGCATTTGCAGCTGATGCTTGTATGGAAATTTGTACTGATGCTGTTCAGATTTATGGTGGTTACGGATATAGTGTTGAATACCCAGTAGAAAAATTAATGAGAGATGCTAAGCTTATTCAAATTTATGAAGGCACATCCCAAATTCAAAGAATAGTAATAGCAAAAGAAATATTTTCAAGGAGTTAAATTTGAATATTTTTGTATGTATTAAACAAGTTCCAGACACTGAAACAAAGGTTACACCAAACTCAGATGGAACATATATTGAAACAAGTTCTATTAAATGGATTATGAATCCTTATGACGAATACGCAGTTGAACAAGCGCTGCTTCATAAAGCAGCCAACACTGGATCAACAATTACTGTTGTTAGAGTTGGTGCTGTCAAGGATACTGAAGTCTTAAGAACTGCTTTAGCTATGGGTGTTGATGAAGCTATCTTGGTAGATGCCCCTGATAATTTAGATTCTTATCAAACAGCTAAGGCCATTAAAGGCGCGATTGAAAAATCTGGCAAAACAGCTGATTTAATCCTTACTGGAAAGCAGGCCATCGATGATGACTGTCTTCAAGTTCCTCAACTTTTAGCTCAATTGATGGAACTTCCTTCTATTTCTGTGGTTGTTGGATTTGAGGGTACAGGATCTGATCTAACTCTAAGAAGAGAAGTAGAAGGCGGGGCTATTGAAGTTTATAAAACGTCAGGTCCTTGTGTTGTTGCTTGTAATAAAGGATTAAATAGTCCTCGTTATGCAAGTCTTCCTGGAATTATGAAGGCCAAGAAAAAGCCACTCGCAATTCATTCATTAACCGATATTGGTGTGAATCAGGATGATGTAAGAGTTAAATATTCAAACTTTGTTTTACCTCCTGAAAAACCTGCAGGTAAGAAGTTTGAAGCTATGGAGGAAGGTCAACAGGCCGCAGTTGTTGCTGAAGTTGTTGGTCTTTTAAGAACGGAAGCGAAGGTTTTATAAGGAAAAGTATTATGGCAAACGTATTAGTTTTTACAGAAACTCAGGGTGAACATGTTAAGTCTGTCACACTTGAAATATTAGGAAAATTAGCAGGACATAATGTCGATGTCGCTTGTGTTGGGTCTTTATCAGATATTGCCACGGCAGATTTAGCAAAATATGGTGCTGGAAATATTCACAGCCTTACAGGTGACAAATTAGATAAGTATTCACCTGAAGGATATTCAAATGCACTTCATGGATTTATCGCCGATAAATCATATGATTATGTTTTTGCAGGATCAACCTCATTAGCAAAAGACCTCATGCCAAGACTAGCTGGTACATTTAATGCTGGAATGGCGTCTGAAGTAATCAATTTTGCTTTTGAAGGTGATAACTTTCATGGAACCAGACCTCTCTTTGCAGGAAAATGTTTAGCAAAAGTTGAACTTGTAGGCCCCAAACCACATTTTGTAACAGTTAGACCCAACGCTCTCGGATTACCAAAGTCACCTACAGCTGGAGCTGGAACAAAAGCTCTTGTTGCGGTTTCTGCGGGGGAGATTACCGCTGTTATTCAAGAGATCATTAAAGGTGCTTCTGAGAAGTTAGATCTAACAGAGGCAAATATTATTGTTTCTGGTGGACGAGCAATGAAAAATGAAGACAACTTCAAAATTCTACACGAGATGGCAGATGTCTTAGGCGCAACAGTCGGAGCTTCAAGGGCAGCTGTAGACTCTGGTTACGCCGCTCATTCAATGCAAGTAGGGCAAACAGGTAAGACTGTTTCCCCTACTCTTTACATTGCTTGTGGAATCTCTGGCGCTATTCAACATTTAGCAGGAATGAGAACATCTAAAGTCATTGTAGCGATCAATACTGATCCAGATGCTCCTATCTTCACTAAGGCAGATTATGGAATTGTTGGGGATTTATTTCAAATTGTTCCAATTCTTACTCAAGAATTTAAAAAGCTTCTAAATTAAGAGTGTACGGCATTATTTGATTGAGGCTGGTCTTCTATTTGATGTTGATCGGCCCTTTGCAAAGTTAAATCCTGACTTTTTAACCTTTAGAACCATTTCTTCTTTTGTTTCAATTTCTTCTATATTTTCTTTTAATTCTTTTTCGTAGTCTTCATACTTTTTTCTTTCTTGTGACACATCTTCCCTAATTTCGATTTCCTGAGGAGAAGCATTAGCTTCTTTTTCCTCGTCTATCTCTTCCTGCTTAACCATCTTATCGTATTCAATTTTTTCTTGAATTTCCAACAAGTTATCATATTCTTCTTGTGTCACAAAGTTAAGCATTGCACCTGCAAAGACTCCTGTTGCGAATCGTATTCTATAACCGTCCTTTCCATTATTAGTTATGATTCCGCTTATAACTTGATCATCTGCCTCAAAGCTAAACTGTCCACCCGTATTGATTTGTATAAAAGGAACACTTAGAGATAGTTCTTTATTCGATCCTTTATGAATTGTGATTTCAAGGCTTTCGATATTTCCACCAAGCAATGAAACTGAACCTGATATCTTTTCTCCCATCAGGACATCTTTATTTTGCTTAGGATCTAAAGCTCTTTCTAAAACAAGATCAACATCTCTATTAAGATTCACTCCACCTTTCGATTTAACTATTTTCTTAGGAGCGACTTTCTTTTTAACCAAGGCACTAGACCTAGAGGCGACATCTACTTTTCTTATTTTTGGTGCTCTTTTATATCTCTTTGCTTCTATAATTTCATAACCCTTACTCATTGATCTAAACAAAGCGATTCTTGTTCCCGATTCATGTAAAAGTGAAATATCAAAATCAAGACCCCTATCTCCATCAATTCTAACTAAGCTTGTAGCAATCATTTCTAGAGTTACTTCAATAACAAGTCCTTTATCTTTATTTCTATTTTGATCGTAAACAATGGACTCATCGGTATTATATATTTTAGTAATTCTCCAATCGCCATCAATACTTAGTTTATTTTTCACATTGAATGCTATGTATTGTGCTGAAGCAAGTTCGCTTTCTGCCGATGCAACGATACGGTTTGAAGAATCTTCACTATAGGCTTCTGTTATAATTTCATTATTAAACATGAAGTCGTTTGAATTAAAACGAAGATCAGAGAAAGTACCCGCTACTGCTACGGAGATCATTGCTCCGAGAATTAGTAAGAATTTGGTTGATGTATTTTCTGCACTCATTTTTACTTGCTCCGTATAATTCTTGTTCAACTGACTGTACGGGGTTTAATGTGCAAATGTTGTGCCACGTGTTATTTCTATAAAGTCTGGCCTTAGGAGGTTTTTACCATAGCTAAGCCTCTGATTATTCATTAGTGTCAACTTTTTAGGCGCTTTGATGGTGTCTATTTTTTGGACGGTTGTCCTAGATTGGGATTTTTATGTCTGCTATTTTGATGACTTGGTCTTGCTCTTTTATTGCTCTAGCTATTCATCCATGGGAGATTTACCTTCATAGTCAGCGTGACTTGATCGAAATCTTTTTAATGCAATAACAACAAGGTCCGCAATGGGCATGCCGGAGTTATTTGACATCTTTTCGAAGGCATCAACAACTTTCTTTTCAATTTTTACACTTAAGTCTTTTAGTTCACCGGTATTATGTTCTTGGGTTTTCATGTTTTCTCCAGCTGTTGAAATACTTTAATTGCTTTTTTTTGTCGTAGGGATACCAACGCTTCAGTTACTTCATATTTATACAATGGGACCATGTCATAGATATCTGCTACTTTACTATAATCTGAAATGACTTTCAATACATCAAATTCTGATTCTGTTATAGTTTCACCTGATAAAATAAATTCAGCATTAACTATTAGTCGGAGATTCATCGGAGGAGTTAACTTAAGCGACTTGAGATAACGTTCATATCTATGCCTAGATTGAATTTTAAAAGCGTGAATGTCCAATTTAAAGTCAGTGTTTTCAGACTCTACAACTTCAGGTTCAACAACAAACTTTTGTTGTTCTGTTTGTGAAATATTTTCAATTAAAACATTAAACAATGTTTTCTTACCCGTTGCAGCTTTGTATTCGCATCTAATAATATCGCCATTTAAAAGCGAAACTATTCCAAGGAATTGTTTATTGGATGCTTTTAATATATTAACTCGACCAGTAAAGCCTATCAGGCATTGCTCTTCGAGTATCTCTAAGAAACTCATGTTTTTCTCACAAAGTATTAAGTAAACATTCTACCTAAAAAGCCTTTAGATTTTCTACTGTCTTTTACATTCAATTTATTATCAATCGCCCTGGCCATGGCAATAAAAGAATCCCAGGTTCTAGTTCCTCGGTTTACAGTTAGACTCATGAACGGCTGTCCCTCATCTCCCCCAGATCTTATTTCAGTTAAGAGGGGAATTTCTCCAAGAAAATCTATATCCATTGTTTCACAGGCTGCTTGCACACCTTCTTTACCAAAAATATAGTATCTTTTATCAGGCTGATCCTCTGGAATAAAATAGCTCATATTTTCAACCATTCCCAGTATGGGTACATTTACTTTTTGGAACATGTTAATTCCTTTTTTTGTATCTTGTAATGCCACAGCTTGTGGAGTTGAAACGATTACTGTTCCTTGAACCTCTGTTGCCTGGATCATCGACAGTTGCATGTCTCCTGTTCCCGGAGGAAGATCAATTATTAAGTAATCAAGTTCTCCCCAATCAGCATCAAAAAGAAATTGATTTAAAATTCCACCAAGCATAGGTCCTCTCCAAATAACAGGATCATCCTCAGAAATAAAACAACCAAAGCTTAGAAACTTTAATCCATAAGCCTCAAGTGGAAGTATTTTATTTTCACCATTAGCAGATGGTTTCTTTCCTCTCGCTCCTAATAGCATTGGCAGGCTTGGGCCATAAACATCGGCATCGATAACGCCAACCTTTTTGCCATTCTCTAAAAGTGAAAGCGCAAGATTTACCGCCAAAGTAGACTTTCCCACTCCTCCCTTACAGCTTGATACAGCAATAATATTTTTAACATTTTCAATTTGTCTTTTTGGGGCGGGAGTTGCATGACCAGCTTTTACTTGAGCTGGCTCAGTTTTTTCTTTTGATATATTTTCTTCGTGGTGACCCGTGGCGTCAGACGAGTTTTCGGAGATCGTTTTGACAAGAATTTTCTTATCCTTAGTATATTGCTCGGTAATGAGATTTTTGAAAGAAGTTTCAATTTCTCGTTTTGTTTCTGGCGTGATTCCATCTCTTTTATAGGTGATCTCAATAACAAGATCTGTTTCATTTAAATCCATTAGTCTGCCCTCATCTGAAAGAGATACTCCAGTAAGTGGATTTTTTATTTGTTTTGCTAGATCTGTTAATACCTGATTCATTTACTTGTCCCTGATAAGTTTAAACTTTCTTATATCTTAAGTTTTCTATAATTGCATTTATTCCTAGCGTAAAAATATAAATACACATATCATTTATATTGAATATATGACTGAAGGATTAGTTTAAATTGGCCCCAAACCTTAGAAATATTTATCTTATCGATTCTCGCTTTCAGCTCAAATATAGCTTCTATGTTTGTGTTCTTATTTTCTTATCAAGTATTATCTATCCTTATACTATCTTTGAATTACTCTCATATTTTATCGATTTTACTGCTAAAAACATACACAAACTACCGGAACTTAAGTCATTAAACCAAAGTTTAGAAGACAAAAGAAATAATCTTATAATTATACTCGTTTTATGGCAGCTTGGTTTTACTGCGCTTGCCTTTTTAGTTAACATCTTTTTAACGCACAAGATTGTGGGACCTCTTTTTAAACTTAAGAATTTTTTTCTAGCTATCGCTGATGGTAAAGATAATGGTAAATTATACTTTAGAAATGGTGATTACTTTCCAGATATTGCCGTTTCTTACAACAATGCTATGGATAAACTCAAAGAAGACCGTAAAAACGATTTTGTTTATCTAAACGAAGTTTCTGCCTACTTAAATAATCTTAATCAGGTTGTACCTGATGACAAGAAGGTGGTGTTACAAGAGATTGTTAACAAGCTGGATGAAATACAAAAAGATTTTCAAAATCAAGCATAAATCAAATGACAGGAGGTCCTTTTGTATTTAAAAGCAATAAGTACTTTTATTCTTTGCATAACCACATGCTTCGCATCTCCAAAGATTTCGAAAAATATTCAAAAATCATTATTTAATTTCAACAATTCATCCAACGACAAGAAGTTAGCGCGAGAAATAAACTCTTATACTAGGTTTCTTAAATCTTATCGATACAAGTCATTAAATATCAATAATATTAAGTTTTATCTCAATAAAACATCTGCCTTTAAGGAATTAAAGGATGTTATTAATTGGTCAATGAAAGTTATTAAACTAAATACTAATTCCGCGAACTTTTATCAATTATGCGCCCGTGAAAAATCTATGTCACAGTTTGAGAACAAATTAATTGATTTAACTATTCTTTTTTGCAACCATAAATTTCTTAAAAAAATAAGTTCTCATAAAAACCGTTTTTCATCTCAGCAGTTAACCCACTTAAGCAAGAACCTTTCAACACTTCTCTTAAAAGAAACACGTCCTCTCTTTTCCCTTTTTTTAAACCGAATTAAGAAAGGTTCTGTGAATTTTTATAGGGTTTCAAACCATATAAATAATTATTATGTCGAAAACTACCAGTCACCTGCTGGTAAGATTCTTCAGAGCATTAATATCAATGACGAGCTGACTACCTATATTCAAAACAATGGAATTGACCTTCATACTTCCAAAAAATTCTTCACCCAAGAATTTAATACGTTAATAAAACAAACTCGTGCTGAAATTAAAAAAAGAAATTTATACCAAGCAAAGACGATGTTTTCTCAAGCATTAGCCTTTTTCCATCAGAACAAACAATACATTTCCCCCGTTCACGCATGGAGAAATTTTCTTTATACAACACAAGATTTTTCAAGATTAAAAGAATTTCAAATAGCTCATGAATCTTATAAACAAATTCTGCAAGTTTGCACATATGAACAAAAAGACAAAACTCTTTTTAATATGCTCATAAATAGCATCCGCTCAAATAATATTCCGATGCTTCAACTAACCCTAAACTCGTTTTCATACTTAGATAGCTTCTCAAAACATTCTATAAAGCTTCGGTTCTGGATCGCCCGTGCACTAGAAAAAACAGGTGACAAAAAAACGTCCATGTATCTTTATAAGAAAATAGCAAATAGCTCATCTTTACAATATTATTCGGTTTTATCTTCTCGTAAGATCTCAAGGAATACTAATATTAAGAATATTCACAAGCTATTACCAAAAAGAGAGATCGCAAATATACAGCAAAGTATTTTGAAGAAAAAATACTTAAGTATTCCTTTTCAACAAAAGCTAAAGAGAATTGCTCTCTGGGTAGATCTTCAGATGGATGGACTCATTGAACTTGAATCCCAAGATATACTCAAACTCTCTGCAAAACAGGTTTTTAAGTCCGAGCAATTCAGCCGACAGTTTGGAAAAATACAATTTCAAAGACTGATGTTTAAAGAATTGATCAATATGTATAACGAGAAGGGAAAGTATCTCCAAACTTTTAAGCTTGTTTACAAAGCAATTGAATCACAAACCTATGATATCAACGACAAGAGTTTAAAGGTTTTATTTCCATTTCGATATCTTAAAAAAATTGAGAGATATTCAAAAACTATTGACCCTTTACTTATCCTTGCCTTAATAAGACAAGAGTCTGCGTTTAATCCCAATGCAAAGTCCCATGCCGGTGCTCAAGGCCTAATGCAACTGATGCCTGCCACAGCAAGAAGATACAAGCGAAGACTAAAAGCTTATCAATTGAAAGACCCCTCTTTAAATTTAAGAATTGGTATAAAGTACCTTAAAAAGCTTTTGAAGAAATATGATGGTAATTTAATTCAAACCCTTGCTGCATATAATGCAGGAGAGGGACGTGTTAAAAGATGGATGAAAAATGTTTTTATTCATAAAGATCCGTTATTAGCAATTGAATCCATCCCCTTTAAAGAAACACGTAACTATGTGAAGTTTATTTATAGGAATATATATTTTTATAAATTTCTCACAAATAGTTTGAATTTAGGGACGCCACTTAAAGAAACTTTTAAAGTTATTATTTAAACGTTAAATCTAAAGTGCATTATGTCGCCGTCTTGAACAACATACTCCTTACCTTCAACTCTAAACTTACCAGCTTCTTTAACCTTAGCCTCCGTTCCACAATTAAATAGATCTTCACAGTGGAAAACCTCCGCCTTAATGAAGCCTTTTTCAAAGTCAGTATGAATGACTCCAGCTGCCTGTGGAGCCTTATCACCACTTTTAAAAGTCCAAGCACGAACTTCTTGAACTCCGGCTGTAAAATAGGTGCGAAGTCCCAACATCTTATATGCAGTATGAGAGAGAATATCTATTCCTGATTGCTGTATTCCCGCAGCCTCTAAAAATTCTTCTTTCTCTTCTACCGTTGTTAAAGATGCAATTTCAGATTCTAGTTTTCCACAGATAGATAAACAGGCAGCATTCTCTTTAATAGCATGCTCTTTAACAAGCTTAATATATTTATTATCTTCAGCAATTGCATTCTCATCTACATTACATAAGTAAAGAGTTTCTTTTAAAGTTATAAGGTTTAAAGGCCCCAATAATTCAAGTTCTTCTTCAGAAAAATCAAGTGTACGTGCCCCTCTCCCCTCTTCTAACTCTTTTGCAAGTTTTTCAAGGATTGGAAATAGCACTTTTGCAAGAGACGAAATTTCTTTTTTTTGATTCTTCATTTCTTTAGGTAGTTTATCTAATCTCTTTTTAACAGAATCATAATCAGCTAAAGCTAATTCTATGTTTATAATCTCTATGTCATCTATTGGATCAATTCTTCCGCTAACATGAACAATTTCACTGTCATCAAAACAGCGAACGACATGAACAATTGCATTTACTTGTCTAATGTGACCCAGGAATTGATTCCCGAGTCCCTCTCCTTGACTAGCACCCTTCACTAATCCGGCGATATCCAAAAATTCAACGATTGTTGGAATCATTTTCTTAGGCCCAATAATTTTTCCAATCTTATCCATTCGCTTATCAGAAAGAGTTACAACACCTAAGTTTGGCTCAATAGTACAGAAAGGATAGTTCGCGGCCTCCGCTGGTGCTGATGTTAATGCTTGAAAGATTGTGGATTTACCAACATTTGGAAGTCCTACAATTCCACATTTTAATGCCATATTTACCTCAAGTTATAATTATTTTTTTATTATATTTTTTAAAAGCTCTTTCATAATTAAACTGACAAAAGTCTTTTATTATTTCTTCAGATGTTTCATATACCCTTTCTATTATAATTAGATCATCGCCTTTAAAGTTTGAAAGCACATGATCTGAGATAGATCCATGCACAGGTCTACCAATCCCTATTCTTAAACGATAATAATCATTCGTTCCCATATGTTGAGAAATTGATTTTAGGCCATTATGACCTGCGAGTCCGCCTCCACACTTGGCGACAATTGTTCCCACAGGTAAATCAAGCTCGTCTTGAATTACTAAAATATTCTGTGGCTCAATTTTAAAAAATGAACATAAAGGTTTAACTGATTCACCACTCAAGTTCATATAAGTTTCTGGTTTTAAAAAATATATTTTGTCATTATCCACATCCATACTTGCAAACAATCCCTTAAACTTACTTTTCCAAGCTAAGATAGAATATTCTCTGGAGTTGTCCATAACTTGCCAAGCAACATTATGTCTCGTGCCTTCATATTCAGCACCAGGGTTTCCAAGTAAGACGATAAGTTTATTCACAATAATCTAGATAAAGAGAGAGCTCACAGAATCATTATTAAATGTTCTATGAATTGCCTTTGATAAAATTTCGGCGGTAGAAAGAACTATAATTTTACCTACTGACTGAGCAGCCTCACTTAAAGGGATCGTATCTGTGACTATAATTTGATCTAGGTGTTCTGAACCTGAAATTCGCTCTATAGCAGGATCTGAAAAGACAGGATGAGTAGCACAGGCAACGACTTTTGTTGCGCCATTTGCTTTTAGGGCCTTCGCTGCTTCAATTAATGTCCCTGCCGTATCGACCATGTCATCAATAATGATACATTCTTTACCTTCGACGCTACCTACAATATTCATTGCCTTAGCAACATTTTTTCCTGTTCGTCGCTTATCAATCATCGCAATGTCAGTTTTTAATTTTTTTGCATAATAACGAACACGCTCAACACCTCCAGCATCAGGAGAAACAAAAATTGTATCTTTTGTATAAAGCTCTCTCTTTACGTAATCCATAATAACTGGAGAGGCATAGATATTATCAAATGGGATATTAAAAAATCCCTGAATCTGTCCAGCATGGAGATCCATTGTAATAACTCTCGTAGCACCGGCTACAGTTAAAAGGTCTGCAACCAACTTCGCTGTAATTGGAGTTCTTGGAGAAACTTTTCTATCTTGTCTGGAATAACCATAATGTGGAATCACTGCAGTAATAGAAGATGCGGATGCTCTTTTTAAGGCATCTATTGTTATTAATAATTCCATTAAATTATCATTAGATGGAGTACAGGTTGACTGCACAACAAAGACATCAGCTCCCCTTACATTTTTTTCTATCTCACAAAAGATTTCACCATTTGCAAACCTAACTAATTGAGGATCAACTAAAGCGACATCTAGGAAATCGGAAATTTTAGTTGAAAGAGTCGGGTTTGAAGATCCTGATACTAAAACGATTCGCTTCACTCTAAACATCCTTTTCCAGCAGTAGCCGAAAAATGGTTGGGGTGGCAGGGATCGAACCTGCGAATGACAGAATCAAAATCTGCTGACTTACCACTTGTCGACACCCCAGTATTTTTTGAATTGAGGTAAATATACTATCCGTACTTCCAATTTTCAAGACAAGATTACATATTGTTAGTCATCATGATCACAACTAAACTCATTAAATCTTTTTCCTCGATCTCGATAAAATTCTTCGAATATTTTAAAACTTGTATTTGACCCATATAAACGCATTTCATTGTTCTTTGTTCTACTTCCTTCTAGACCAACCCAGATGACACCAAGCCTCTTTCCTTCATAAAACACAAACCAGCTGTCGTAACCATTATTGGAGGTACCTGTTTTACCAAAAAAACTCATGTTTTTCATGTGTTGCCCAACGCTCTTTCTTATTGTTGTAATTTTGGGATCAGAAAGAAGTCTTAATACCGAGTCAAAATCATCGGTAAGATTATCAATTGATTTAGTTTTTAAAAACTTCTGGTAAAGAGCACATTCCCTAGTAACAAAATCGTCATACAATTCGTACAGCCCCCTAACGCTAAGCTCCAAAGAGCCTAGCAGTTGTGCTGGGTATTCCGAAAGCGGGCTTAATATATTTGGTATTCTAGACTTTAGGTTTTCTTCAATAAGTTCAAAACCCACATCTTCTGCTATTCTTATGACAGGCCTGTTTAGCGATGTTGCAAGAGCCTCTGCTAATGTAACAGTTTCAGGTATCCCCTTATGGGACTCACGTGGAGACCAGTTTCCAGACTTTAACTTCAATTTAATTTCTGAAGTTTCAACTTCGTCCGACAATTTTTTTCCATTGTCTAAAAATATACGATATAAAATAGGTTTTATAGTAGATCCTATTTGATGTTTTTCTTGTTCCATAGCACGTTGTTTTTTTCTTTCGTACTTAGAATAATATGTGAAATATTCAAGACCTCCCTGCTTCCTTCTCCCCTTTAATTCTCTCGATAATGGTTTTCCGATGATGGCCTTGATTGCAAAGTCTCTACCAGAAGACCTTTTCTTTACAAAATATTTAACTTTTGAAACTTTTTGAAAGAATACATATTGCTCGAATATTGTTAGTATATTCTCTTTTGCAATACTCGCACGCCAAACATTGTAATAATTTTCGTTTTCTGATTTGACTTTTAATTTTTCTCTCCAGTTTTGCCATTGTTTTTCGGACCATGGCTTAACAAACTCGCGAGGAAATAAACTTAAAAAGACCAGCTTTCTAAAGACCACTCTTGTTCTTTTTTGAATTCTATCTAAATGTCTTATGGGATTAAAAAAATTTGGGCCCTTTAACATAGAAATTAAAATTGAAGCCTCATAAGGATTTATTTCGGATGGTTTTTTGTTAAAATAAAAAGAACTTGCAGCGTAAAGTCCTTTAATTTTTATTCCACCAACTGCACCCCAAAAAATCTCATTAAAATATGCCTCTAGTATATTTTCCTTGGAAAAGTTAAGCTCTATATAAATAGAGGATATAATTTCCTTAAGTTTTCTGGTTAATGTTTTCTGATTTGAATAAAATAAATTTCTTACTAATTGCTGGGTCAGTGTTGACGCTCCTTGAACCATTTTCATTTCAATTAAATCAACAACTATAGCTCGCACTATAGATTTAAAGTCGATCCCAAAATGGTCTAAAAAACGAGTATCCTCAATGCCCATCAGGCCCTTCCAAAATAAACTCGGTATAGAATCAAAGGCCATCCTATGTTGATAACAATAAATAATCTCACATTCATTTTTATAAAAAGATTCAACTTTAAAATCTTCCAAAATTTCAATTTGTTTAGATATTCCTAAAATTTTTATAATATTTTTGGTCGATTTTTCTTTCTTCCATCTTTTTGCGTCCAATTTGTTTGGAGAAAACAGGAGAAGATTATTAAGGTCATTTTCTTGAACGAGCGCACCTTTTTCTAAATAGATTTTAGTTCGATTATTTTCAATCTCGGCCAACTGGCCAGAGACTGGCTCTAAACGATGACTTGGAATGTCAGAAATTACCGCTAGAACAAAAATGACTAAGCCTAAAATTCCTGCCATAGACAAGAGAATAAAGTACTTTAAAAAGATCTTTATGCCATGCCTCATATCTTTTCCGTATTGACTTGATTCTTTGACTTCATTATCTGGTTTATCATATTATAACTCAGCAAATTTATTAAGCGTATTATCCTAAAACTAACACTTATCGGAGCATTCAGTGACCCACATACTATCAGTACTTATTCTTTTGACAACAATTCTCATCATCCCAAAAGCACAGGCGCTTCCCATAGATTGGCATGGAGCATTTGGAGTTGATACCACTCTTCTTGATAATTTCAGAAGGATTGAATCAACTACCGATAATAGTAATAATACAGGTCTAGAACCTGGTCTAACGTCAGGAAATCACGGCGCGGCCCATTTCGAGTCCTACATTTTTAGACTTAATCCAAATATCATTATTAATGATTCAGCCTCTTTAAAAGGTGAATTTTCTTCTGGCTACGGACGTGGTGGCTACCTTGGAGAAGCTAGTCAAACAAATTTAGAAGGATCTTTTGGAAATGCCCTCTATCATTTAAATGGTCAAGATGGAGCAAATTCAATCGTACTCAATCAATTTTACCTTCAACTTTTTTCAGACACTGCAACATATGAGATTGGTCGCCACACCACACATTGGGGACTTGGGGCGGTAGAAAATGATGGCGGAAAGCTTTGGGATCGTCATGCTTCTTCTAGAGACGGCATTACAATGAAAGTCAAAGTTGGATCTTTTTATTTTCAACCTTTCTGGTCAAAAGTAGCTCAAGGAGCTAGCTTAACCAGGGCAACTGATATTAAACAATGGGGCTTCTCACTATTATATGACAATCCAGAAAGAGATCTTTCCTTCGGTATTCTCTATTCACTTAAAGAAAATAATTCTTTTAATGCCTCCGTTGTCACCGATATAAATAATCCATCTACAACAAATCCGACCGTCGATAATACTGTCGCCATCGGTTCCGCCGACATTAAAACTACAGATATTTACGCCAAAAAAACAATTGGAGATTTTGATGTGGCGATCGAAGTTCCCCTCATGAGTGGTGAAATTGGAAATCTTTATGGTGTTGGGCAAACGAGCTATGAAGCTAAGGCCTATATTATTGAATCAAATTATAATCTTAATGAAAGCTGGTCAATTGGTCTTGATGCTGGAATGGTATCTGGAGACAAGGGCGATACGGGTTCTTTTGCGGCCATGTTTTTAAATCCTAATTACCAAGTTGCAAACTTTCTTTTTCGTTACAACCTAAGAGCAATCAGCGCAACAACCACAACACAGAGTATCTACGACTCATATGTTACTAATGCACAATACATTAAATTTAAAGCGGGATACAAAGGCGAAACGTGGGATTGGGACTTTGCTGTTCTTACGGCCACGGCACAAGAAACCGCAACAACCGGTTCAGCCGCTTATAACCACGAGGCCAACCATAGAATCTCTTCTTCAAACACAACTCAAGATGCAAATATGGGTATCGAAGTTGATATTAACTTTCGTTACAAGTGGAACAAAGAAATCTCTGTTGGTGGTGGCGTAGGGTATCTTATGACTGGTGATTATTTTACCTATACAAATGACACCACAGTGGTAAATACTGCTTCTAATGCTCTTGCCATTCAAGTTAATACAGGTGTTAGTTTCTAAGAAGTTTTAAATACAACAGAAACAAAAAAAGGCTCCTACTGGGAGCCTTTTTTTGTTTCAATTTGTAATTTTACCTAATACCCGCGCATCATTGAATTTCCAAATGGATTAAATCCACCACCAAAGTTTTGAAATCCACCACCACCACCAAAGTTTTGAAATCCTCCTTGTGGCTGTTGCATTTGAGGAAGATTCACATAACCAGTACCCGAGTCGATACTACTACCACCGCCCAATGAATAATAATCAGAGGAAGAAACAAACTCTTCTCCAAAGCTATATTCTGAATAATAACCCACAGGATCGTATAGTCCTGTATTCCCGGCCGATGTAGACGCCACTGTTCTTTTATATTCGTCATAATTTTCTGAGTATCTTCCAAATTTTTCTGAAGCCACACCAATTTGTCTATTATAAGCGGCCCTTCTTCTCAACGCCGTCTTTTGCGACCGCTGCGCTTTTTGTTGACATTTTTGTACTTTAAATTGTGTTCTAAACCAACCGACACAATCTTTATATTTTTCCTGAATTTTCTTCATGTCTTCTTGATATCTTTTATCTCTAGTTCTAGTAAGTGCAGCATGTCTTTTCTTTTGTGACAGCGCTGGATTCATATCACCATCTCGTGAAGATGCTTCCTGATCCCACTCGTGTAAAATTCCGTCAAACTTTTCTAAAGTTTCTGTTATTGTTTTATTAGCTGTTTTAATGGTTAATCTATCACCACGAGAATCATCCGTTTTACCGTCTTTATACACTCTACCAAATGCATGTGATTTAAGCCTAAACCCTTCAACCATTTTTGCTTGGTCTGTATGTCCGTAATGTTTAAGAACTTCCATCACATTTTTATAACCAAGTTTTTTTGTGTTTTTTGAATACTCTTGTATCTTTTGATTATATAATTTAATCTGTTTATCTATTTCTTTTCTCTGTTCTCTACTTGGTCTTGGTGGACCTGCTCTAGTTGCTATTAATTCTTCTAATTGAATAATATAAGGAGTAAGAATATTTTTATTTAGTTTTTCTAAAAGAACGACATAATCGTCTGCGAGATCTGAAGCTTCTTCAGCATCTAAGGAAGGTTTTCCACCTGTCATTTTAAAGTCTCGCCCAATAAGCTCCATCTCCTCATAGATCTTTTTGGCATCATCATCTAAAACCTTAGCAAGTGCTTGCTCTAGAACCTTTTTCAATAATTTATAATTTCCAACTGACTTGGGATCAAGGTTTTTCAATGCTGAAATAATTTTCTTATATTCATTTGATTTACACGCTTCATATACCGTTCTTTTTATTCTTGAGTCTGGAGAAAAGTATGCTGTGTATTCGCCTGATTTATTAATATTTTCTTGCTTAAAGCAATGGTTATAGGCCTTGGCATTGCCAAACGCGGGACCAAATGAGCCATTATCCAGGGTTGCCGTAGGAGAAAGAAACATAACTTGTAAATCTTTGCTGGTATTGAATTCATCACCTGTAATATTTAATTCCATATACTGAGCATCTTTAAGTTTTGCTCTATCGGCATGAAAGTTCACTCCACCATTATCTCTTGTCACAACTGGTGAATCACCCTTTTGCAAACACTTTAGATACTTTTGATAGACGGTTTCATCTGTAGTTCCATGGGAGCTATTATTGTTTGCGTTTTTTGCTTTAACAAATAACTTGTTATCTTTTAATTCAAATTCAAACTCTAGATCTAAACAATTTCCATAATATTGAGGTATTTCTACTTTTAGTTTTCGTAACTCATCGTCATAACGAAATTGAAAACCTTCTTGATCTACAATTAAGTTTTGAAGCATGGACATTGGCATATAGCTGTCAGTAGAACATTCTGTCGCTTCTGTTGCATTGATAGAAACGCCATTAACTTCAGAAGGGGTACTGTTAATAACTCCTCCAGAATTTCCACTGGCCTTGGGCCGTCCAGTTACTTGCCAGCCTCCAGCTAATGAGACAGATGAATAAAGAAAGATTGAAATCATTCCAAGTTTAATCACATTTTTAGGCATCATAAGTATTTCCTAAAATACCAATTTCACTTTGGTATCTAAATTATGGTACTTTTCTCCTTGATCTTATCGGATAAGATTACGTAATCTTGAGTAAAACTGATTCATTGCTATAATTTCAGTTAAGCTTACCGTGAAACCTTATATTTATAAGCACTTATTAATTCAAAAAATAGGGATCGACATCATATTTGACAGAAATAGTATGACCTGGGTTGTGACCAGACTTTAGCGTTTTTAATAAGTTATGCAGTTGATTAATACTTGTTGATTTAAGCATCAACGCCCAGGTGAACTTATTAACTCTTTTTTCCATTAGGGCCGGTCTTGGACCAAGTAGCTTAACTTCAGAAAAATGGTTTGAGATAAGGTGCTCAATAGATTGAAACATAGATTTACTTTCTTTAATAACAAAGTTTTGGTTTTTTCCTGTTAAGTAAATCATCACCAACTTAGTATATGGAGGACTATCACATTGTTCTCGCATTTCAATTTCATTTTTATAGAAGTCTGAGAAATTATGATTTACAACATATTCAAATATTTCATTATCTGGATTAAGAGTTTGAACAATCACTTTTGAGTCCCCTCCAAATCGACCAGAGCGGCCAGAAACCTGAGTTAATTGTTGGTAAACTCTTTCGTGTGATCGATAATCTGGAAAATTTAATTGTGAATCTATTCCTAAAATTATAACGAGGTCAACCTTTTCAAAATTATGACCCTTAGAAAGCATTTGAGTTCCAACAAGTATCTCTATTTTCCCATCATGAAATTCTCTAAGCCTTTCTTCAACTTTAGAAACTGTAGTCACCTCGTCCCTATCAAAACGCTCAATTCTTTTATCAGGAAAAATATGTTCTAAAACCTCTTTTATTTTTTCTGTACCAAAACCTTTTTGAAGCATAGTCATGTTTCCACAAATATCACATTGATCAGGCATCACTTCCTTATAATCGCAAACATGACATTCTAAACTATGTCGCTGTTTATAAACTCTAAGGCTCGTGGAACAATTCAAGCAATCAAAGCTTTTGCCACAGGCACGGCATTGAAGATGGCCTGCAAAGCCAAGTTTATTCACAAAAACCAGTACTTGCTTATTTTTTGATAATGACTTTTCCATTTCATCAACAGACTGCTTCCTTAAAGGCCATATCTCTTGATCAATAGTCTTTTTCATTCTGATATCGATTAAGGTAATTTCTGGAAGTTTTGAATCCCCCACTCTTTCTGGCATCTTTATATATTGACTAGGATTATCTTTTTTAAAAGATTTAAATGTATCAACAGCAGGGCTCGCAGAACCTAGCACTATAGGAATCTTTAACAAACTAGCTTTTTTAATTGCAATGTCTCTTGCATTATAAGGACAACGATCATCTTGCTTAAATGATTGATCATGCTCTTCATCAATAATAATTAAACCAAGATTTTTAATAGGAACAAAGACGCTAGACCTTACGCCAATGATAAGAACGGGTTCATTGAGTGATGCTGCCTCTTTCCAAAGCATATACTTATCAGAATTACTGATACTGCTATTATAAGAATATATTTTGCAATCTTTATCTAAATGCTTTTTAAAAAACGCCACAAACTGTATCGTTAAATTGATCTCTGGCAATAAGTATAAAATGGTTCTATTCATCGTCAATATTTGCTTCATAAGCTCTAGGAAAACAACAGACTTGCCTGAGCCCGTAACTCCATGAACTAGCCACTTAGAAAAACCATTATTTAATTGTGGGCAAATTTTATTTATAGCTATTTCTTGAGATTCTGAGAACAGATAGCCTGTCTCTTGCCCAAGACATGTTTCATAATTTAATGGTCTTGGCCTTTTCATGGTTTTTGGGATCGTTTCAAAAATCAAAGGCCCCATTGGATAATGATAATAATTGGAAATCCATTCATAAAAAACCAATTGCTCTTCACTTAAAAGAAGTTCATTTGAAATGACCTTCCCGATCTTCTTAACTTCAAATCCATTAGGAATAGCTATCTTTGCCTGATCAGTAGAAATCAAACACCCTTTAGTCTTTCTATTACCAAGTGGAATTTCTACAATGGTTCCATCGGCAAGAGAAAGGTCCTCCTCAGCTATTTCATAAGTCAGTAAAGAATCACCAACAGGTAAATTTATTGCAATTTTACAAAGCTTAGTCATGTATTAATAGAAGAATATTTCAGCTGTATTCCCCTCTACCGACTGTTCGATTGTGTTAAGTGATGTTTTTTCCATAACGTCTTTAATAATCTTTGCTTCAGAAAGCTTTTTCTTCATTTCCATATATCGCTGTTTTATAGTTTTTGTGAGCTTTGAAAATGTTTTATATTTTAAAATTCTTATTTTAAATACTCTTTCTACTAGATCTTTAAAATAAACAATTTTTGGTAATTCATGAATCCCATCGAATAAAATGTATTCCCCAACACGTAAATCAATTGTTCCTCCTCCATTATCGAACTCAACCTGTTTAAGTTTTAAATTTACATTATCAAATAATGCGTTAGTGCTATCTAGACTGACTTTCCAGAAAAATTTATTTCCCTCTCTATGAAGAAAAACATTGTTTGACTTCATATACATAGCATCATTCATGGTATTTTTAATTTCTACATTTTTTTCGGGGTCTTCATTTTTAAGTGGCGACTGCAGTTCACCTTTAAGTTCTTTATCTTCATTTATTCTTGTTAGATATGATTTGTATTTATTATATAGAATTATTTTCTTTTCATTTAACGCCAGTTTGTTTGAATAATAATCATTATTATATCGAGTTAAAAACTGAGACATTCCTCTTGAATCATTTAACGCAAACATATTGATCATTGAAATAAACAATTCCCTCTCAATGCTTTTATCTTTATTCATTTTGTCTAAAATATTTGGATAATAAGAAACTTTTGATACTCCAGACCTCCCCATGGAAGCTCCGTTGTATTCTATTTTCATATATTCTATTCTATTAGGATTTTCTACAGATAAAAATATCTTAATATATTTTTCTATTTTGGGAATCGCTGCGGCCATATCTTCTAAGGGCACTGTACTCTCATTATTTTTTGGTGTTATAAGCATTTGCTCTTTAACTTTAAAACTAATTACTGCGATTGTTCCATCTATATCTTTATTATTTATATTTCTAAACAGTCCTTCAACTGTGGGTATCGCTGCTTGGACTGGTCTCAAACAAATAATCATCAAGATTAAAATAATCTTTTGTATCTTCATAATTTATACCTTTCAACCTTATCTTTTATGATTTCTTCCATCATATCTCGAGTTTCTGAGTTTCTTAACGCAAACTCTACTGTTGCATTTAAATATCCTTTTATTGATCCTGTATCAAAACGGTCACCTATAAATATATGTGCATAAACATCTTGTCTCTCTGCCAATAAGTTTATAGCATCAGTTAACTGGTACTCCCCTCCTACACCCCTTGGTATTTCCCTTAAGCAATCAAATATCTTGTTTGTAAGAATATATCTTCCTGGAGTCGCCAAGTTTGTTGGTGCTTTATCTGGAGATGGCTTTTCGACCATTTTTTTCATTTTTAATGTTTTCTTACCTTCTAAAAAAATTCCATCAACAATGCCATATTTATCAGTGTCTTGATTAGCAACCTCCATGACTCCAATAACGGCATTATTATTATATTGATTAGATATACTCATTAGCTGGGCACAAACGGGGGTTTCAGCCAAAATCAAATCATCTCCCAATATGACACAAAATGTTTCTCCTGTTGTGAATTCTTCTGCATAACTTATGGCGTGACCAAGCCCTAATTGCTCATCCTGTCGAATAGTTTGGATCTCAATAGAGCTCCCAATTGTCTTAATTTGCTCAAAAAGATCATCTTTCCCACGTTCTTTTAAAAATTTTTCTAATTTATTATTTCTTTTGAAATAATGCTCTATTGACCCCTTTCCTTCAGAGGTGATGAACAATATTTCCTCGATACCCGCTTCTATGGCCTCCATGACTGCATAATGGATCATTGGCTTATTGATTATCGGAATCATCTCCTTGGGTATTTCTTTAGATGCAGGTAAAAATCTCGTCCCTTTTCCGGCCACGGGGATGACAGCTTTTCTTATCTTCATTATAATTTTCCTATAACCAATGGAGTAAGTATGAGAACAAATAAGTTAACATTAAATATACAATTTTTCTCTAAGCATTGCTTTATTTTTCTAAGCTTCGCAATAATGGTGCATTTACCACATGATGCCCTAGGTAAATTAAGAAACTTTGAAACAACAAGAATTAAATCTACTGCCGGAACCGGCGTTGGAAGCATATTACTTGACGAGGCCACTCTACTAAATCCTGCATCAATGGGATTTTATACTGTTTCTTCAGTATTTTTTCAAACCGGTGGGGGACAAATCACCCCTGCTGAATCTGGTGTCAGCTACAATGGCATTGAACCTGAGGCCACTGCGTTTATTGCCTCTGATGCCAGCAGAGGAACAGGCGGCTCCCTCTCATATACCAAACAAAATTATGATTACGACTCGAGAAATGTTTTTTCAGCATCGCTTGCTACGCCTGTCACAAAAACCTCCACACTTGGGATAACCTATAGAAACAGTACTGATTTAATCAGTTCTACAGATGATGGTCTGAATATAGTCGAAGAAAACTATTCGCAAATTATTTTTGGGTTTATTCATGCATTAAGTCCCAACTTCTCAATTGGCCTTGTTGCCATTGACCCATTTCAAGAAAGACCTGAAGATACAAGAGCGATTCTTGGCATGCAATACGTCTACAAATCTCTATCCATTATGTTCGATATCGGTGCTAACTACAATGAAGACTTGACAGATTCTCCCCTCTATCGTGCCGCCACACAAATTCAAGTAATGAATGACTTCTATATAAGGTTTGGCGTATTTAAAGATGAAGGACTAAAGGAAAGCGGAAACGGTGTCGGAGCTGGCTGGGCCGGACCTAAATTAGTTTTAGATCTTGCATTAAAAACAACTCGAGTTGATCACAGCTCTCTTTTAATTAAAGATGGAGAAAGCATAAAAGAAACATCTTTTTCTCTATCTTACAAATTCTAGGAAGAGACAATGGCCGAAGAAAGAGTTATTCCAGATTCCGTCATCGCTGCTTACCGTGAGCGTGTTACGAATTTCAAAAAAGCAAAAATTTATATCACAAAAAATAATGTCCCAAAAGCTGTAGAATATTTACAAAAATATTTGCATTCCGTTGCTGCATTCTGGGACGTGGTTGAAAAAGATTTAAATCCGGAGTTATTTAAAGACGAGGGTCACGTTTCAGAGCAATTACTCATTTCTTATGCCTATTGGGACCTGGCAAAATCCTACGACAGGGCAGATGCCTTCTCAGAAGAAACGGTAAGATGCTTGAAACAGTTCGTCCTTTTCTCTGTTGGTTTCAAATACCAGTATGCCAATTCACTCATGATTAGAAAGCACATTAGATTAAATAAAGCTAAAAACCAAAAGGCATTTCAGCAAGCATATGAAAAAATCTATGTTAAAATAAAGTCATGTTTTATTGCCACCTATTCTTTTAATGAAACTCATCCAGTTGTAAATGAACTCCGACTTTTTAGAGACTCTCATTTACAAAATTCAAAAATTGGCAAAAAGTTTATTTGCCAATATTATTATCACTCTCCCTTGTTTATTAATCATTTAGAAAAGATTGATCGACACCTGTTATTAAAACGTTTTTTATTTCGCCCAACTTTATATATTCTTTATAAAATAATTTTTTTCTATCGGAAGCTTGTTACATGATTTTAAGGCTCAACATTTTGAAAACATTGATCTTTAAAGAATGGTTTAAGATCTTTTTTTCATCCGCTATGTTGCTATTCCTTTTAATCTCCGTAGCAAACCTTATTACAGGTTTTTTACGAGGAAATGTTTCTGTCATAGATGTGATCATGAATCACATTTTAGAAACCCCTGGTGCCATGAACAAGATATTACCTGTATCTTGTTTAGTAGCATCTCTCTTTAGTATTAATAAACTAAAGAATAGAAATGAATTAACAGCGATATTTGCATCTGGATTTTCTAGAAAAGAATATTTATTCACAATATTTCAAGCTTCTGTACTTGTTGCTCTCTTTCAATTTGGCATGAGTGGGTTTATTGACCCCTACGCCAAAAAACACCGTTCAACTTTAATTTCAAATCCTGAAAGTAAATTTAAAAACTTGAAGTCAAAAGGATTACGTGCAAAAACTGTTGGCAGTGGGAAACTATGGTATCGATCTAACGACTATTTCTTTTCATTTTCGACATACGATAAACATAAAAAGAAGCTTTATAATATCGCTCTTTTTTTTATAGATGCAGAAAGCAGGCTTTATCGAACGATCTCAGCTGATTCCATGATCTTCACAAATAATAATATATGGACTGTTTCTAAAGGAATAGAATCCTATGGACTTTCAAAAAATGATTTTCCCATTATTAAAACTTTATATAATCAGGCCATAAGCATTAGAGAGAAACCAAAAGACTTCCTGCAAATTGAAGCTGATATAACGACATTAAATGTTATGGATTTAATGCTCTACGTTAGGCAGTTGCAACAATCGGGTATTAACGTTAATGAATATTTGGTTTTACTCTATGACAAGTTTTCCTCTGCGCTAATTTGTATCATATTTAGTTTACTTGCTGCTATTTCTATTTTCGATCCCAATAGAAGAAATAAAACCTTTGGTAAAAATATTGTCTTTATTTTTATATTTACGCTTTCATATTGGTTAATATATTCTTACTCGTTAGAGCTAGGTAAAAGCTCACGTATTCTGCCGCTTATTTCTACATTTTCTGTTCCAGCATTTTTTCTTCTTTTCTTAAGTTATTATTTTATTAAAAATAGAGACTTAAAGTGATGCTAAGAAAAAATCTTCATTTCCTGTTACCATCAGCTGCTTTCTTGTTTTGGCTTTGTGATTTAGGAAACATTGAGGCGATCAGGCAAGGAACAGAAGGGTTCTACTTACAAGTCTCTAAAGAAGTTTTTCAATTTAAGTCATGGCTTGTACCTATGTACTTAAAGCAGCCTCATTGGTCAAAACCCCCTTTTCACTTTTGGCTTCCCCAACCATTTTTTATCATTACGGGATCCTCTTCACTATTTCTCAGTAGATTATCAATATTGACCACTACATTCTTACTTACTTTTTTAATAGATCTTTGGTCTGTCAAACATCTAAAGTTCAAAAGGTTTCTACTTTTCTTTGTTTTACTATCTTCCGTAGGTTTTTTAAAATATGGGCGAATCTACATGATGGAAATGCCTCTCAGCTTATTAACAGCATATGGCGCGCTTTTATTTTTTCAATTTTTAGAGACAAATAAAGCAAGAGACCTAATCTTCGCGGTACTAATAACTGCTATGGCAAATTTAGTAAAAGGTCCCGTTTCATTTGTTATGAACTTTGGAGGTGTCTTCATCTACCTCGGTTATGAGTACTTTCAAAATAAACGACTTAGCATAATGCCATATACCATGTGGATTATAGGTTCTTTAACAATTGGTTCACTTTGGTATTTAATCTGCTATCTGAAGTATGGATTCGAATTTATAGATTATTTCTTTCTAAGAGAAAATCTAGGTAAATTTCAATCAAAATCATATCCAATAAGCTCTGTAATTAATGGTTTATTAATCTTTTCTTTACCTTGGACACTTTTCGCGCCCCTATTAGTTAATAAGAAATTATTCATCGAATTTTGGAATACGAAAATAAATCGTTTCCTTTTCTTTCACTTCATATTCTTTTTCGTTTTGTGGATGATTCCGAGTCAGCGTTCTCATCATTATGCCATGCCTGCACAGCCATTTTTTCTTATGATCTTAACGATTGTCATTACTTATTATAAAAAGACTATTAAAAAAAGATGGTTAAATCTTTGCCAAAAATCCATCGTTAGTTTGTACTTATTTTTCACTTTCCTACTGTCACTAAGCCTAGTCTTCTCTGAAATAAGATCAGATGGTATTTCTTTACTCAGACTTTTGATCGGTGTGATCGTCAATGCTTATTCAATTCATTTTATTAGAAAAAATATAAATGATATTCAAAAAATTGCTATCTTTTCTTTCATTTCATTTAGCTACATTTGGATTTTCTTTGCTCCAGTTTATTATTTGCCTACAATTCCAACGGCGATCATCAATCAAGTTAAAAATCATCAGGTTTCAGTCATTTTTAATAAACCTTATTTTTTATCCGAATTGCTCGGCAAAGACGTTCGAGTCCTAAATTCATCTCTAATCCAAGCAGATAAGTCCGCCCCAAAGAATTATTACATCATGAGTCAAGAAATGTTTGAAAAGCATAATTTTAAAGACTTCCTGGCAATACAGAGCTTTTGGCCCATTTGGAGACGTGGAAATAAGCTCAAAAACATTGCCCACGCCTTTTCACAAAATAGTCTCAAATCTCTACAGCAAAATATGGTGCTATTGATTCCTTTAAAATGAGATTTCTAGACTAACGCAACGCCTACGTGCTATATAATCTTCCTATGTCGGCCATTAATTTAGATTTAAAAGACTACATACTTGAAGGGGAACTATTAAATATTTTTAAATATCCTTCTCCAGTACTCAAAAAAGTAGCCGATCCAGTAACAGACTTCAATGATGATTTAAAACTACTCGTTAAAAATATGCTTTTTACTATGTACAAAGCGCCAGGAATTGGTTTGGCCGCTCCACAGGTTGGTCTTTCTCACCGACTTTTTGTGCTTGATGTAGAATTTCAGCGCGAAGAAATACACAATCCTGATGGGGATTGTGAAATTAGGCTTAGTCATTTCAAACCACGTGTCTTCATAAACCCAATAATCTCTGACTTAGAAGGAGAGATTATCCATGAAGAGGGATGTCTCTCTGTTCCGGGAGTCTACGAAGATGTGAAACGTGCTGAAAAAATCACGATCAACTATCAAGACCTAGATGGAAAGTCACACAAGATGGAGGCCGAAGAAATGCTTGCTATTTGCCTCCAGCATGAAAATGATCACCTTGACGGTGTTGTTTTTCTTGAACGATTAAGTCTCATCAAAAAAAACTTACTCACAAAGAAATATTTAAAGAAGAAGAAACGAGGCTAGGGGCCAATAATTGAAAAAGTTAAATTGTGTTTTTATGGGTACACCAGACTTTTCAGTTAAAACTTTAAAGGCATTAATTTCTCATCCTCAAATAAACATCTTGAAAGTTGTCACCATGCCTGATCGAAAATCGGGACGGGGGAAAAAACTACAAGCTCCACCTGTTGCACAATTCGCTCTCGATCATGACCTCCCCCTATTGCAAACAGAAAATATAAATAAGGAAACAGTATTCCTAGAAGAAGAGAATATAGACCTCATCATCGTAATTGCATTTGCACAGTTTTTAAACAGTAAGGTTTTATCTCTTCCTAAGATTGGCTGCTTCAATATTCATACTTCAATACTTCCAAAATATAGAGGTGCTGCCCCGATTCAACACGCCATACTCAATGGAGACTCTTTGACAGGTGTCACAATCCAAAGAATGGTTAAACAAATGGATGCCGGTGATATCGGACATTTAAAAAAATGTCCCATCGATAAAAATGAAACCTGCGGCAGTCTATTTAAAAAACTTGAAGTTTTATGTGGCAAAGAGGTCTTTTGCTTCATTGATAATTTATGTAACGATAATATCGCATGGGTTTCACAAAATGAAGACGATGCTACATTCGCACCAAGCCTTAAAAAGAAAGATGGTTTAATTGATGCTTTTTCTCTAGACGCTGTTGCCATTGAAAGAAAGGTAAGGGCATTTTCTCCTTGGCCTGGTACTTATTGTTTTATAAATAATACCAGAATCAAAGTTTTAACATGTGAACTTTCTTCATTAACTTTGATTCCTGGAAACATTTCAACTGTGCAAGGTACGTTAATTCTTGGAACTAAAAATGGGTCTTTAAGACTTACAACAATTCAGCTTGCTGGCAAAAAGTATTGTGACGATCAGCAATATATCAACGGATTAAAATCTTCTAACAAATCATTAGATCTTACTTATACAACTGAGGAAACTTTATGACTATTATCTCACCCAGCTTACTCGCTTGTGATTTTGTCAATATTGAAGCGGAGTTAAATCATTTCACTGAAGTTAAGGATATCTGGTTTCACTTAGATATTATGGATGGACATTTTGTTCCTAACTTAACTTTTGGACAAACCATTATTAAGCTGATCGCAAAAAAAACGAATCAATTACTTGATGCTCACTTCATGGTTTCTAACCCTGATTTTTATATTGAAGAATTAAAAGATTATGGTCTTCACAATTTCACTTTCCATGTTGAGGCTTGCGACAACCCATTAGAGCTTTTGCTGCGTGCAAAGAAATATTATCCATCGGTTGGAATTTCACTTAAGCCTGGTACAGAACTTTCTGTCTTGTCTGATGACATCTTAAAAGAAATTGATTTATTACTTGTGATGTCTGTAGAGCCTGGATTTGGTGGCCAATCCTTTATTGAAAATACTTATAATAAGCTTAACGATATAACTGATGCCAAAGAAAAGCATGGATATAATTTCAATGTTCAAGTAGACGGCGGTGTTTCCAATGCCAACAGTCATAAATTAATCAAACATGGCTGTAATAATCTCGTTGCAGGTTCTTATGTTTTTAAAGATGGTCCCACAACATATCTCTCCAAAATAGATTCATTAAGGAATTAAAAATGACAAATAGCTTATCACTTGAAATTGATGGTAAAAATTTAACTGTTGATGATGTTATCAAAGTTGCTGAGAATCCAAATCACAAAGTTAGTATTTCAAAATCCGCTTTGGTCTTAATGAAAAAGTCTCGATCTCTTGTAAGCGAAATTGTCGAAAAAGGAGATCCTGTCTATGGTATTAATACCGGTTTTGGAGCTCTTTCAGACAAGCATATAAAGAAAGAAGACTTAAAAGAATTACAATACAATCTAATTCGTTCACATTGTACTGGAGTCTCTTCTCCCTTATCAAAAACAGCAACAAGGGCCGTAATGCTTTTACGAGCAAATTGTCTCGCTCAGGGCCACTCTGGCATTAATCCTGATATTGTTAAGCTAATATGTGAATATTTAAATCATGATATTATACCCCTCGTTCCTTCAAAGGGATCTGTTGGTGCTTCTGGCGACCTTGCTCCTCTTTCTCACATTGCTCTTACCTTAATTGGAGAAGGAGAAGTCTTTTATAAAAATAAAAAATTGCCTACCTCTCAAGCTTTAAAACAAGCTGAGTTAGAAGAAATTACCCTTGGCCCTAAAGATGGTCTGGCACTTATAAATGGTACCGCTGTTATGGCGGGCCTTGGTTGTATTGCAGTTTCTCTGGCCGAAAGACTCTTAAAGTCCGCAGACATCATAGCTTCCATGACGCTTGAAGGTGTCAGAGGTACAATTTCTGCCTATGACAAAAGAATTACCGCGCTAAAACCACATCGTGGTCAAATTGATAGTTGCGATAACTTAAACTTCTTATTAAGCGGAAATGGTATTTCTGAAATATCGGCGTCCCATAAAGACTGTGGAAAAATTCAGGACCCTTACTCTCTTCGCTGTTTACCTCAAGTCCACGGTGCCTGCAGACAAACATACCTACACACCAAAGAAGTTATGCAAACTGAAATAAATTCTGTAACTGATAACCCTCTCATATTTGCTGACGACAAAGAAGTTATATCCGGTGGAAACTTTCACGGAGAGGCGATCTCATTTGCCATGGACTATCTTGCTATGGGTATGGCAGAAATCGCTAATATTTCGGAAAGGCGGGTTGAAAAAATGATGAACCCTAGCTTCTCGAGTCTACCTGCTTTTTTAATTGACGATAATGGACTTAACTCAGGACTAATGATTGCTCATGTAACAACCGCAGCCTTAGTGTCAGAAAATAAAATCCTCTGCCATCCAGCTTCAGTCGACTCTATTCCAACTTCAACAGACAAAGAAGACCATGTTTCAATGGGTGTAACTGCGGGATTAAAACTTTTAACAATCATTGATAACGTTACTCATAGTCTTGGCATAGAGTTACTTTGTGCTGCACAGGCAATCGACTTTCACAAACCTTTAAAAACAACAGCTCCCCTATTAAAAGTACATAATTTAGTAAGAGACCATGTCGAGTTTATTTCAAAAGATAGAGTTCTTAGTCATGAAATTGATACACTTGCTTATCAAATAAGAATGGGTCATATCGTATCTGCTGTTGAATCAAACTATGGAGAATTAAAATAATGAATTCAATACCACTTCCACCCTTAGGATCTAAACTGACCTGTAAAGGCTGGCATCAAGAAGCTGCTTTGAGATGTCTTCTTAATAACCTTCATCCCGAAGTCGCTGAAGACAGGGAAAATTTAATTGTATATGGAGGCAATGGTCAAGCGGCAAGAAATCACAAGGCGCTAGCAGATATCATTCACTCTCTTCAAAATTTAGAAGACAATGAAACTCTTCTTATCCAAAGCGGAAAGCCCGTTGGGATTTTACCAAGTCATAAGCATGGTCCACGTGTCTTAATTGCAAACTCAAATCTTGTTCCCGAATGGGGAAATTGGGATCATTTTAACAAACTAAAAAGTGAAGGTCTTATGATGTATGGTCAGATGACTGCCGGCTCTTGGATTTACATTGGTTCACAGGGAATTTTACAAGGAACCTATGAAACCTTTATGGCCGCAGCGGAAAAGCATTATGGGCCAGGAAAAGACCTTACAGGTAAAATTGTTTTAACAGCTGGAATTGGTGGAATGGGTGGTGCCCAACCCCTTGCTGTTAAAATGGCCGGAGGTATTTTCCTTGGCTGCGATGTGGATGCCTCACGAATTAACAAAAGAATAACTACAAAGTACTTAGATATTTTTGCAAAGACCTATCAAGAGGCGCTAGACTTAGCACTTAAAGCTAAACAAGATTCTAAAGCGATAAGTATTGGAGTTACAGGAAATGCGGCAGAGTTTTTTGAATTCGTATTGAGGTCTGGTCACAGCATGGATATTGTAACAGACCAAACTTCTGCCCATGACCCAATCAACGGTTATGTTCCTCGTGACCTAAGCTTAACAGATGCAATGGAATTGAAAGTTTCAAATCCAAAATCCTATAAAGAAAAATCATTGAACACCATGAAGCATCATGTTCAAGCTATGCTTGATTTTCAAAAGAAAGGATCTCATGTTTTCGATTATGGAAATAACTTGAGAGAAGGTGCAAGGCTCGCTGGATTAGAAAATGCATTTGATTTTCCAGGCTTTGTTCCTGCTTATATTCGTCCATTATTTTGTGAGGGATCTGGCCCTTTTAGATGGGTTGCTCTTTCCGGAAACCCAGAAGATATACGAGTTACCGATCAGGCCTTAAAAGAATTATTTCCTGAAAATAAAAAGTTACTTAACTGGTTAGACAAAGCGCAAGAAATGGTTGCCTTCCAAGGTTTGCCTTCACGAATTTGTTGGTTAAAATATGGCGAAAGAGAACAGGCAGGATTGTTATTTAATAAACTTGTTAGAGAAGGAAAAGTAAGTGCTCCAATAGTTATAGGTCGTGATCATCTTGACTGTGGATCTGTTGCTTCTCCTAACAGAGAGACGGAAAGCATGAAAGATGGAACTGATGCTGTTTCCGATTGGCCTTTGTTAAATTTAATGATCAACACAATGAACGGTGCCTCATGGACAAGTTTCCATCACGGAGGGGGCGTTGGAATTGGTTATTCTCAACATGCAGGAATGGTCATTGTTGCAGATGGTACTGAGGATATGGAGCAACGTTTGAAAAGAGTTCTGAACGCCGATCCTGGCATGGGAATAATTCGTCATGTTGATGCCGGTTATGACATTGCCGAAAAGGCTGCCACCAAAACAAATATTAAATTTCCATCAAAGAGATAATTATGCAGATATGGAGAAAGTTTTCTCAGATTTTAACTCTAGATAAAGCGGCAAAAAAAGACGGTCGAAACTTAATACCTACTGATATATCTACGATACAAAATGCATCTGTCGTTTTTGATGACGAAACAATTCATTGGATTGGTGAAGACAATGATTTACCTGAAAAGTACTTAAACATAAAATCAAAATCTTTTGAAGGGCATGTCCTCACACCTGAGCTTGTTGATGGCCATACTCATTTACTATTTGGTGGTGATCGATCATTAGAATATTCAATGAGGTTAAACGGAGCCGATTACGCCGAAATTGCGAAAACCAATGGCGGAATTCTTTCAACGATGAGAGAAACAAATATATTAGAATCAGAAAAACTATTTAAAGTTTGTATAGAACGAATAAAGACATTAATAAATCATGGTGTTGGAACGATAGAAATTAAATCGGGTTATGGGCTATCATTTCAAAAAGAATACGAATTAAGTCATATCATTTATCAACTCAAGCAATATTTTGCACCACAAGTAAATATCATCAACACATATATGGCAGCTCACGCTGTTCCAAAAGAGTTTTTAAGCTCCGTAGATTATATGGACAAAGTCGTACTTCCCTTAATGGATAAGCTAAATCAAGAAGAAATAATTGATTGTGTCGATATCTTCCATGAAAATGGTTATTTCACTTATAACGACACAGAGAAGTTATTTGATCATGCAATAAAACTTGGTCTTCCTTTTAAAAGCCATGCTGATGAATTTTCAGACAACAAGGGTGCCCTTCTAGCTGCAACAAAAGGCGCACTAAGTGCCGATCATTTATTATGTACTTCAAAAGATGGAATATCGGCCCTCGCAAAATCAAAAACTGTAGCAACCCTGCTTCCAGGGACAGGTTTTTTTCTGGGGAAGCAACAGGCCAATGCTCGAGATTTTTTAGACAATGGTGTTCGCCTATCTCTAGCAACGGATTATAATCCCGGATCTTGTCACTGCGATAATCTTATGATGATAGCGTCCATAGCCGCTCCGACTTTAAAATTAAATCAAACTGAACTTTGGTCGGCCATTACACTTAATGCTGCCCATGCTGTTGGACTTACTAATCAAGGTGCAATTGTAAAAGGGTTGGCTCCACGATTCTCATTATTTAAGGCCAAAAATATCGATCAAATCACCTATCATTGGGGTAAAAACCTTGCAGTCAATATTTCAAAGCTCTAACCGACAAGTTTATTATGAATTCACTAAGAAAAATTATTTTTATGACTTTGATACTTTTTGCAGTTAGTTCTTGTGGAAAAGATATGCTTAATAAAAACTCTTCTAATGCCCTGATTCACCCCCAAGAGGCAACCTGCAACAACAACTCAGGAGAAATCTGTGGTCAACCTCCGATGCCTCCTTGTGCGCCTAATGCTTTTTGTGCGCAAGTCATGCCTAATCCTGTTACTTATCAGAATGATTGCCTAATGAAAGAAGCTGCTGCGACTTTTGTTAATGCTGGTCAATGTCTTTCTATTTCTTTGTAGAAAATTATAAACTGAGAAGCGAGTCAAAGTTTTCAAAAACCTCTTCAGAATAAAAATCCTTCTGACCACGAGACACTTGATAGACTTCTCCACGATTAAAAATAATAGATACGGGAATCGCTTCTACCATAAAGTCATTAATAATTTTTCCTTCCTTGTCTTGAATAATAGAAAAATTAAGATCGTATTTTTTAATAGTTTTTTCGATTTCCATTTTTTGTTTTTCAACATCCGTATTAATAGCAATTATTTTTACTTGGTCCACTGAATATCTTTTTCTAAGTTTTATAAGTGAAGAAAATTCGTCGAGGCAAGGCTTACACCATGAGGCCCAGAAGTTTAAAATTACAATAGGCGCTTTTTCTTTTTTTAAATCAATATTGAGGCCGTTGAAAGATTTAAATATAGACTCTTGAAAAATACTTTCATAATGTGAATTGGCTTTTTTTTCTTCGGAGCTAAGGTTAGCGTTTGAATTACCGTGTTGGAACGCAAACTGTGCAACAAGATATCCCGCTAAGACAACGATAAGGCAGAAAATGGGGATAAATCTCTTAAACTTATTCATAGTTAAATTCTATGTTATTCCTCGTAAAGGCGGCAGACTGAAGCATTTGCCGATTGTTTAGATCATATATAACTGTATTATAACTGTTATGAAAGCATCTTTACCAATTATTAAGGATTTATACAAACCTTCATCTACTGAAAATGGTCAGTCATTGATTGAATTTGTCTTCCTCATGGCGTCGATGATTCTCATCTCCTTTTTATTACTCAAGGGATTCAATTCTGGGATTGGAAAAATTTGGACAACCTACGTAACGGCCATTGCAAAGCCCACTCCTTCAGACATAACATTAAGATAATTTTTTATTTAGGAGATTCCCCATGGGTTTCATTTTAGCAATAGACCAAGGAACGACTGGAACAACAGCTGTTCTCATCAATGACTCAAATTTCAAGTTTGTTGATAAGGTAAATAAAGAATTCCCACAAATTTTTCCTCAACCAGGCCAGGTAGAGCATAATCTCAATGATATTTGGGATACTGTGCAAGAAACGGTTAAAGCTCTTCTTAAAAAAAATCATCTCAAAGGAAAAGATCTCTCTGCTATTGGAATAACCAATCAACGTGAAACGACATGTGCTTTTTCTAAAGCTGGAGAACCTCTCGCTAATGCTATCGTTTGGCAAGATAGACGTACCTTTGACTTTTGCCAATCCATCAAAGCAAAAGAATCTGAGGTTCAAGAACTTACCGGTTTACCGATTGATCCTTATTTTTCAGGTACTAAAATGAGGTGGCTCCTCAAAAATAATAAACAAGTAAAGTCAGCGGTAATCAAAGATGATTTACGATTAGGAACCATTGATACTTTTTTACTTTATAAGTTAAGTGGACATAAAGCATTTGCAACAGAGTCTTCAAATGCCTCTCGTACCTTATTAATGAATCTTTCCTCTGGTAAATGGGATGAAAGTTTAACCAAACTATTTGAAGTTGACCCAAAGTTTCTACCCGAAATAAAAGATTCCTTTGGTTTCTTTGGTGAAACCTCCGGTCTTTCTTTTTTACCTGATGGCATTCCAATTTCTGGCATACTTGGCGACCAACAATCTGCTCTTTTTGGACAAGCTGGTTATTCAAAGGGAGATATAAAATGTACCTATGGAACAGGAGCGTTTATGCTTCTCAATACTGGTAGAGATATTAAAAGATCACAAAATGGATTACTCTCAACTGTTGCTTACCAGAAAGACGGAAACTTAACATACGCTTTAGAAGGTTCATGTTATATAGCAGGCGCTGCTGTTCAGTGGCTTCGAGACAATTGTTTTTTCTTTAAAGATAGTCCTGAAATCGAAACTCTTGCTTCTAAAATCACAAATCTCGACGAGATGAAAAATATTCTCTTTCTTCCTTTTTTCACCGGAATTGGCTCTCCCCATTGGAAAGCAGAAGCAACTGGTGCACTAATCGGTCTTACAAGAGACACAAGTCAAAATCATATCTCAAGGGCCTGTCTTGAAGGAATAGCATTATCAATAAATGATTTAATTAATGCTATGAAAAAAGACACTGGTCTCGCTATCTGTGAATTAAAAGTTGATGGAGGTGCCGTTGCAAATAATCTACTTATGAATATTCAAGCATCTCTGTCTAAACTAAATATTATAAGACCCAAGGTAATTGAAACGACCGCTTATGGGGCCGCTTTAGCTGCTGCTATTGGTGTCGGTAAGGTTTCATTTAATGAGATTGATAAGCTTTGGGTGGAAGATAAAGTTTTTGAATCTGCAGGTTTTGATGACGACTATTTTAATCTTAAGAAACACCAATGGAGCAAGGCGATTAAAGCACTCTATTAAATTTCGCGATATTCTAAAACAAATGCGCTTCTAAATTCACAATATGATTCAATCCTGCCAGAGATGACCCTTTGATTGCTCCGCTCAAAGACAATTCGCCGTTAAGAACTAGGCCTGTTTTGATTGATTTTTTTCTATAGCTACTCATTATCGAAGCGACAATCGGAAGATCTATTTGTTTTTCATTTTTCTGACTAGGACCTGTTATATTCATATAAATATCATATGATCCAAGCTTTATGTTCAAATATTTCTCAATCACGGCAAGAAGTATATTCATTCGATTCAATTCAAATCCCTGTGCCGCTTTTTTTGGACATTGTGAATTATTGTCTAAGATCAACGTCTGAATTTCGCAAAGTATTTCTCTCTCTGAACATCTAAGTTTTCCAAGACATGTTCCAATAATGCCACTATTACTTTGTTCTATAAATTGCTGTAAAGGATTTTTTACGGGGCTCAATCCTTTTTCATTCATCTCGAAAACACCTATTTCATTTGTTGCTCCAAATCTATTTTTTACAGGTCTAAGAATTCTTTGATCTGAGTTTTTATCTGCTTCAAAATAAAGAACAGTATCCACCATATGCTCTAAAAGTTTTGGACCTGCTAAACTCCCGTCTTTTGTAATATGCCCTATGATAATAATGCTCGTTTTTACTTGTTTAGCAAAGTTCATCAGAGAAAGTGTCACTTCTTTTACTTGAGCTGTTGCTCCTGGGTGACCCGAGATATCTTGCGAATAAATTGTCTGTATAGAATCAATAAGAACTAGTTTGGGTTTTAATGATTTCATATTTGCCTCGATAGACTGCCATTTTGTTTCATGATCTACATAAAGAAATGATGAGGCTAGCCCAAGTCGATTAATACGAAGACCTACTTGTTCACAAGTTTCTTCTCCAGACACATACAAAACTTTTTGTTCATTTTTTAGAGCATAGGTGCCTAATACAGAAGTCAAAAGAGTAGATTTTCCAATTCCGGGATCTCCTCCCAATAAAGTAAGTGAGCCCAAAACCATACCTCCCCCCATCACACGGTCAAATTCATCAATATGAACTTGAATACGGTTGTGGCCAAGTTGTTTAATTTCCGTGGATGGAATCATCTTTTTTTTATCTTTACCGTCATTTTCAACATTTTCCTCCTTTTTGTTTACAAAGCTATTCCACACTCGACATTTCGGGCACTTACCTAGCCACTGAGCACTTTGGTGCTCGCATGATGAACAGATAAAAGTAGATAAAATTTTCTTTGCCATTGAGAATTTCCCCCAAATAATGTTTAACAAGATTAATTATTTTAAAAAGTTATACATAATTGTATTTATTCATATTTTGCTATCGATTTAGGAGAAACATCATGCATCGATCAATAATTGTCTCATTAGCACTGCTTTTATCCGCGCAAACATTTGCCACCAGAACACCTGCCGCGGCAACAAAAGCTCCATACGCCTTATTTTCACCTCTTCAAGGTGAAAGGGCATTTAATGAAATGTATGAACTCATCAAAAGCGCCGAAGACTACGTACACATAACTATTTACAGTTGGAGTGACGGTGAAATTGATAAGGCCATGCTCTATGCTCTTAAAAATGGTGTTAAAGTTAAAATTGTTCTTCACCCACCTCTAGCAAAAAAAGCGCGAACTATAAAAAAAGTTTTAAAGCTTGAGGCCGCTGGTGCTGAAGTAAAGATAGCAAAACAAAATATGCACGAGAAATTTCTTCTTGTTGATGGAAAGACGTTAGTTAACTCTTCTGCCAATCTGTCTAGCGGTGCCAAAACAAGATATTCAGAAGCTTTTGTTTTCCATCAAAAATATAGATCAACTACAAATTCAGTTAACAGTTTAATCAAAGATTTTAGACATGAGTTTACGGTTCTTTGGAATTCATCTAAAGATATGATCACATCAGATGAAGATAATGCTGATGCATTAAATGATTATACTAAATTAACAGACGAAGATGTCGTGATTAACCTTCCATCAGAAAACACTGATCTTTGTCTTTATTCAAGTTCAATGAACTTTAAAGTAAAAGAAAACAGACCTTCTTCATCTGCTTATTCCCTTGGAAAATTTATCTCTCTCGGTAGAGTTAAAGTAAACGGCGAACAAACTTGGAAAGTCAGAGATCTTCTCATTAAAAAAATCGATGCTGCAAAGAAAACGATTGAACTTTCTCTCAACCACTTTAATATTCGTGCCGTCTCTGATGCTCTTATTGCAGCAGTTAAAAGAGGTGTTGATGTTCGTTTAAATGTTGATAACCAAGAATATAAATCAAAACCGAACAATAAAGAAATGACTCCACAGTTTGTTCAAGACTGGAAGAGCCTCGAAGGAAATGCCAAGAAAACAGCCCCAGTAAGAGTTAAGTATTATGCTCATACGCCCTCCCCTTCGAGATGGCTTCTAAATCATCACAAGTATATTTTGATTGATTATACTGCTTCAGGAAAAGGAACAACTTTATTAGCGGGATCTTATAATATTTCAAGAAATGCTGAACATAGACAATTTGATAATATGGTTATGTACGGATCCACAAAATACAAGGCAGTGTTCAAAGGATTCAAGACAGAGTTCGATAGGCTTTGGTCACTCAATAGAGACGAGGATGATCAACCGAAACAAGAGGCTCTTGATACGTTTCTTGTCCCTGATAAAGGTGCTTTTTATCTTCATGCCAAAAAGGCCGTTGCTTTAACTTTTAAAGAAGTGAGGGCGCTAAGAAGAAAAGTAGGACAATTAGCAAAAGGAATATTTTCAAATTATAAAAAGTCAAAAGACTGTTTACTTTATAGGCCCAAAACACAGACATATTTGGGCTGCCCAAAATAATTACTTTAGTCTACCATAAGACATGTGCCCTTATGGTAGAAGATAAAAAAACATCATCCAAATACATTAGGTTCTTTACATAGTCATATGCTATTTATGTGTATTGAGTTTTAGAGGTCAGATTCGCCGATGATTGGAATTCCCAGATCTTTTGCTTTTTTGGCCTTTGAAGATCCACTATCTGCATCATTTGTAAGAAGGAGGTCTGTATTTTTTGAAACAGAAGCTACAATTGCTCCACCTGCTGCTCGAATCTTTGCCTCAACAATAGAGCGTTTTTCTGTTAAAGCTCCAGTGATACAAATTTTTTTTCCAGATAATTCTGATTCTATAACTTCAATTTTTTCAAATTCAAATCCTAGCTTCAATAGCTTATCTACAATGGGAATTTTTTCTTTAAAGGAACAAATAAACTCTCTTGATGATTTTTCTGCAAAGGAGTCAACTTCGCTAAGGCTTTCGATAGTTAAGTTTTTTAACCTTGGTACCGTGTTAAATCCTGCCTTAACAATTTTGTCACATTTATTATAGGCCCCTCCGTTTATTCCTAAAGCTGAAAGAAAAGTTGTTATATCTGCATTTTTAGATGCCTCAATGGTTTCAACAAATTTATCTGCAAGTTTATCTTTTACTTTATCTAGGGATAAAAAATCTTCTCTTTCCAATCTGTAAAGATCAACTAAGTCTTTAACCAACCCAACTCTCATCATTTCTTCTAATCTTTTAGATGAAAGGTCATCAATCCCGATCTTTTTTATGAAATTTAAAATAGCCTCTTTTTTTTGATCAGGACAATTTTTGTTTCGACAGAATATTCTAATGTTCTCTATGATGATTTTCTTTTCACAGCTTGGGCAATATTTAGGAATAGTAAATTTATTCTTTGATGCTTTAACAACATGTAAAAACTTTGGAATGACCTCTCCAGATCGTACAATCTCAATTTCGTCGCCTTTTTTTAAATTATTTTGTTTCACAATACCATAATTATGAAGAGTGACTCGTGTAATCATGGCACCACTGAGCTCTACTTCCTTTACAAAAGCAACTGGTGTCAGAATTCCGTTTCTTGAGACTGACCAATGTATGTCTTCAATTATTGTTTTCTTTGTTGTTCCTTCAAATTTAAACGCCATTTTAAAGCGAGGATGATGGGCCGTGGAACCTAACTCTTCATGAAGTAGAGTATTGTCATAGGTAAACACAATACCATCAATCTGATAATCACCTTCACTGATGAATATTTGAGTTGACTCTATACAAGCCTGTAGCATCTTCTCATTCTTAATCATTTCAAAGTCGGGTATTTCAAATGTTTCTTTTGTAAGTTTTTTAAATTTATCTGTTTCTGATTTTGATATTTGATCTTCAATTAAATCAAAGGCCATAAATTCTATATAGCGACAAAGCTCAACATTTTCTTTTCTCGAAATTAAGCCGGCAACAATATTTCTTTGACTCGTAGGCTTTTCTAATCCAATACTTTCCATTTCTTTACAAAGTTCAAAAAACATTTCATCTCGAATAAAGAGTTCTCCTCGAACCTCTGACCTCCCCTTAAGGTTGATCGAAGATGGAACTGATTCCATCCATTGTACCTTTACTGTTATGTTTTCACCAAAAGAACCATCTCCTCGAGTTTTAGCAAGACGGAGTCTTTTTTCATCATAGATAAGTGAGCAGGAAATACCATCAATTTTTCTGGTGGAGATAATATTTTCATCTCCCTTCCACTTTAAAAGCTCTTCTATTTTATAAGTTTTAGCAAGCGAAAGCATTTTCGTTTCATGTTTTATTTTATTGGAGCCAATTGTCTTTTCGACTGATCCAATAATCTTCAATACGGAGCTGTTAGGTGAAACATTTTTTAACTTTTCTTCTAATTTATCGAAATCAAAATCTGAAATCTCTGGTCGTCCCTGATAATAGAGGGCCTTATGATATTTAATCAACTCTTCTAATTTTTTTATTTCTTTCATTTTATACTTTAAAAAGTGAAGACTGCTCCAATTTTAACATCCGTGTTTTTCAACATTACTGATTTTGGGCCCGTCTTAAAGTTTGCATTACTAGATATATACCCCACGGTTAGTTCATATGTCATGCTTGGAGAATAAACATACGATCCTCCGATCTCCATATGGTAATTAGATGTTGAGCTAGGACTTTGATAAAGATTAACGTCTTGTGCAAATGCTGGGTTAAATATGAAGTCGAGCTGTAATGATATTTTTACTAGTTTATGAATTGGTAATGTTCCCCTTACACCAAAAAGGATTCCTGAAAATGTCACTCCTGAAATTAAGTCTGTAACTGAGGTATCTAATCCATAAGAATAAGAAGCGTAACCTGCAAAGGCATCAATTTGTGGCCCAAAAAAGAAACCCAGCGGAAGATATTTATATCCCGCCTTTAATTTAAAGATTGATCCAGAAAATGTATTTGATGGGCTTGTTAACACTCCCTCTTCCTTAGAATACGAACCAAATGATCTTCCAAGCTCCAGTGACCCCCACCAGTCTCTGGTGGCCCAAATTTCAGCAACCACATCAATACCAAATACAATTCCACCAATTTTTTTAGTGGTTGTATCTACTAAAGTGTCAGATCCTGTTCCAAGCGTTGCATGAAGCGCAATCGTGCCATGCTTTCCAAATGAATTAGCATTTATTTCTTTATAATATTCATCGTTTGTTTTTTTGTTTTCGCCTTTAATTTCTTTTTTTAAAACTACCCAATCATCAACATTTACTTTTTTTCTATTTTCATATTGAGTTATGTTTCCTTGGCTTTGACTGCTAGAAACATGGAATAGTTTCCCATTACCAATAATTTGAGTTTCCCAACCTACTATTTCTTTTAATAATGGATGTTTCTTTTTTCTAATGGGTCTTGTTATCTGAACCTGATTTTGTGCATATGCTCCATATCCATGCCCTAAATCAGTTGTGAATTGATCTCCTAACACACCGATAATTCGACCATCATATGGTATCGATTTCTCATAGACGTCCAGCCAATTTTTTACAGTCTGAGCAATTATTATCGGATCATCAGAATCAAGCCTCGTTTCTTCTTTAAAATAAATATCAGATCCGTTATCTGCTAAAATCTTAACTTTTACATCGACACCTTTCATAACACTCATAATCGATACTTTTATAAGTGAACCTGCTTGAACTTTTTCAGCAATTGTTCTTAACACATCTTTATTTTCTAAGTAGGCATTCAGGTTTCTTTTGTAATTTGAAAGAATATCTAATATGCCAGAGTTGCTTTCATAAAAGCACCAAGTACCTTCTTTCAAATAAAGTTCTAATTCTTCGAATACTTTATATCCAATAGCTCCTGCAACAGAATCCTTAACGGGCATAAGCATGCATCTTCTCTGGCTAAATCCAGGCCACGAAGCTTTTGAATATAGTAAGGTTATAAGTATTAAACTTATTAATTTTATTTTTTTAAGCAAGTGGAAGCTCCGGTAATAAAGAAGGTTTCTTTTCTACTCCTTCATAAATAGAAACGAGCATTTGAAGATCATTAATCTCTTCTTCTTTTTGGCTTAATAATTGTTTTAGTCTTTTATTTTCTAAACTTAATTTTATTTCTTTTTTAGATAAAGTTGCTGGCAAAAGTTGTGTGTTCAATGCAGCATCGACTTTAATAAAATATTTTCCATCTATTTGTTTGCTTTTTAACTTTTTTGACTTAATTTTTCTTCTAATCGTAGAAATGGAGGTTTGCTTATCTGCTGCATACTCAAGTATGGATAACCATTTTTCATTTATACTCATTTGCTACTCCTAAGGTGTCTCTGTTTGTTTTAAATATCAACTTCTTATATGATAATGAATGTCTATAATTAAATCAAAGACCTTGGGTGACGCGGGGCAAGAGAAGGTTGCTATGAGAAGAGTAGATTTATCACATTTAAAAGACAAAAAAACGGCATTAGTACTTTCTGGTGGGGTTGTGAAGGCATCTGCATGGCATCTTGGCGTGGCACTTGCTCTTGAAGAAATCGGTTTCACATTAAAAAATAATCACACTACACCTTCAGAATTTGAAATCTCCACTTATGTAGGCTCATCAGCTGGCGCATTAATTAGTCTTTATTTTGCGTGTGGCTTTGGACCAGCTGATGTCATAAGAGCAACTCTCAAAGACAAGGACGCAATTTTAAAGCCAATCTCCTATAGAGATATGCTCTGTTTAAAAAAGCCCATGAACAAACCTCCCCGCTCTACTGTTTATGATCCGCTGAATGGTCTTCCTATCTTTCTTAAACAAATTTTAAAACCGGTTCTCAATATTTCGGGAATTTTTACAACTACAGGCCTTTACGAATACTTACAAGAACACGTTCTTACTTCTGATCAATTCGAAGACTTTAAATCTGATATCTTTGTTGTGGCAACACAGTTGGATCATTCAAGAAAAGTCATCTTTTCAAAATATAATTACCCAAATCCAGGACACGATTCAACAGCAGAGTATTATACTGGAACACCTGTAAGTGAGGCAGTGGCCGCAAGTATGAGTGTTCCTCCTTTTTATTCTCCCTTTCCTGTTCAAAATCCACAAACGGGACAGACAGAATATTATATCGATGGGGAAATTCGAGAAACCTTATCAACTCATGCTGCAGTAGATAATGGATGTGAATTAATCATTAGCAGTTGGACGCACACGCCTTATCATTATCATGATGAAATTGGATCTCTTATCAACTATGGTCTACCTGCCATATGCATGCAGGCAATCTATCTTTTAATTCAAAAGAAGATTGTTGCTTCTAGGGCGATAAGAAAAAGGTCAGAAGATATTCTCGACACGGTTAATGATTATCTTAAAACAAATAAGTTCGATGAAAATCATAGAAAAAAACTAATCGAAATTTTAGAGAGAAAACTAAATTTTAATCCTGATGTACATCTCATAGATATATATCCCAAACATGAACATTATAATATCTTCTTTAGAAATTCTTTTTCATTGGATCCAAAGAAAACATCCGAAATTGTTACCCAAGGATATAAGCAAACACTAAAGACATTTAGAAAGCACGAATGGAAAAGTTAAAAAGGGTTCTTTGGCCATCATTATTTTTAATATCCGATCAGGCAATTGCTCTTTCCCCTGAAAATATCTTTCAAAATGATCATGAATATGTAGAAAGGGTTATTGCTAAACATGTTCTTTCTAATAAAGGTTTTGAATTCTTACTGCCAAAAGATAAGTTTAAAATCATTTCTCTAGATCCAAAAAACAAAGTCAATGATGTTTTCAACATACCGGGTTATTTTTCAAATGCCGTACACTTTTGGTTTAACGTATATACACTCTATAACTCAAATTTTTCAATCATACATGATAAAAATAATCTTAGTCTTGTTTACAAGGTTTTAGATTATACCTCGCTTCTAAAGTCAGTTTTGAATCATCATACAAAAGTCTCTCTTATGTCTCAATTCACCCTCAACAAAGTACGGGCGCTTAAAAAGTCAATAAGAAATCTATCGCTAAATATTAATATTGGGAAAGATGAAAAAGACATTAAAAAAATGTTAATAAAAGCTAGAATAAAAATTCCAAAAACTTCTAAGAAGCGCACAAAGTTTTATAATCGGCTTGCCTTTAATATGCGTGCCCAAACGGGCCAAAAAAATAACATCACTCAAGGTATAATTAACTTTTCAAACTATCGTAAAACAACAGAAAAGATCATTTCAATTATTAATCTACCCGAAGAACTTCTCGCGATTCCTTTCTTAGAGTCTAGTTACAATGTTAATGCAGTATCTAAGGTTGGAGCTGCTGGCGTTTGGCAATTTATGCCAAGAATCGCAAGACACTTTATGTCGCAGTCAAAACAAACTGATATGAGACTGAATCCCCTGTTGGCCAGTGTTGCTGCTTTTCATTTACTTAAACAGAATAAGCAAATATTAAAAAGATGGGATCTGGGTATTACTGCTTACAATTCAGGAACTAAACATATTGTTCGGGCACGAAAAAAATTTAAAAAACAAAATCTCTCTCTTCAAGAGTATATTGAGCGGTATAAGCATCCTCATATTGGCTTTGCTACAAAAAATTTTTACAGTGAATACCTAGCATTAGTATACGCATTAGCTTATCAGGACGAGCTATTTGATTTTAAATCAGTGAAGATAAAATCTCTGAATATACGATCCAATAAACTTTATATATATGTTACAAAGTGTAGGTTTGTTCCAAATAATATTTATTATGCGCTAAGAAAAAGCAGTCCTGATTTTAAATATCTAAATTTACATCTAAAATACAAGAAAAGATCTTATCCTCGGGGAACCTTATTGGTTAGTGATATTCACTTAACATCTAAGCGTTACCTAAAAGTTTCATTAAAAAATATAAAACAAATGTATCCAAAATACTGGAAAAAACTTGTGAGAAACTACAGCTGTTCTACCAAATAGGTTTCGTCTGAACAGAAGGTTTGAATATACTCTTTAGTTTTATCTAAATAATTGATTTCTATATTGATAAGTCCCTGCAGGTCCCCAACATAAAAAGCTTTTTGTGCGAACTCAGAGATCTCATCTGACATCGTTCCGTCTTGGTCTAGGTATGCAGACTCTATATTCATAGGACCCTTAACTGTGTCTCCACCAACTTTTATATTTAGAACTTCTTTTTCTAAGTTTAATTGTATAAGACAACGACCTTTTAAATCCAAAAGTTCCATACTACCCATAATATTCTCAATAAAGTTTCGTGAGGGCACCTCAACTTCATTCTTATCCCAGGTTCCAAGATAAACCGTTTCACCAAGGTGATTAAATTCAAAATACTTTCGCATTCCCATCACTAAAGCAGGGAGTTTCATTGTAAACAAATTAAGCGCTTCTTGAGTGGCCTTAATATCTCTGTTAAAAAATTTAATATCACTTCCAAATAATTCAAGCTCTTTCTTTTCTTTAGCAAATATATTTCTCTCCATCAGCACTAGTTTCTGTTCTTCTGGGTCAACAATATATGGACTTTCCATTAATACTTCGTCTTCAATAATATGAATGACTTTTTCTGCATAATGACTATTCAGAGTTCTCATTTTTAATAATGTATTACCGGGTGCGACACCTAAATAAAGAGCAAAGGTTGCATCTATCATAGTATCTACTTCTTTGAACTTTTCATCATAAAGAATTTTGGCCTCATAATTTGTATCAATATCAAGTGTGTCAATTTGATCATCAATCTCTACAAGTAAAAATCCACCTTGTCCCTCAATTTTTTGTTCTGTAAGAAGTCCTGCCATAGCTTCCTGACTAAAAACAGGTACCTCTACAGACATTGTTCCAGGCTCAAGAATAAGGTTAACAATGGTTCTCATCATCCCCCTTTTGAGTATCGTTCCCCTAAAGACTGAATGTCTTCCGGTTAAGTTAATATCCAGATGTACAGATCCTGTACTGTCATCTGATAGCCTTGTATTCATATCGTGTGCTGTGGCCAATTCAAAATTTTCAATAGTTCCTATTCTCCCTTCTTTAAAGCTAACCTCTTTTACATTTACCACAGTTGTGGAGTTTGATTTTTGAGTAGTCACTTTTAATGGTGCCGACAAGGCTGTCTTTATAAGATCTTCTTGCTCGCTATTTTTTTTATTTGCTTCTGACTTATATGAATATCCACTTGTCTCGGGCAAAACATCTACTTTAATTTCCGGTTTAATAAGATTTTTTTTCTTATGTTTTTTATTCTTTTTAATACTTATTTTTTGGGTTGGTCCTACAGGGGCATGGTAAGCAATCAAGGGTGTTATTTTATGATTTTGCATTTCTCTAGAAATTACATTTTTAACCATTTTTGAAATAACAGCATCATCTAAGGCCACAATTTTTTTCTCAATTGCTTCGGGTTGAATACTCAATAGTTCTTCCGCCTGATTAACCATTGCTGTATCTTCGCGATTTTTTGAGTAGTCAATAAAGACCATTTCTTCTTCAATGGCTTTTTTGTCAGCTTCTCTTACAGCAAGTTTTTGTACTTTAGGCATTTTATCTATAGTCGATACAAATTGAAGAGCCTTCATATTTCCTGCAAGCAAGGCCAATTGTTTATCATCTTTAGGGTTTTTTAACAGAACTAATTTTTTAGTTGTTTCTTTTTCTTCTTTAGTTGCAAGTTTTTTTAGAGTGGTTTCAATATTTATTTTCTCTAATAATGATGACCAAGTCATCATCTGATGATTAATTATTTTAAAACCTGAATGCTGAATTAGCTCATCAGTTATAATAGATTCATTTTCATTCAATGTGATTTTATTATAAACAAATTTTTTCTCTATAGCTTTACTAGTAATTTTAATTTCTTTTACTACTATTCTTTTTGTTGCCATTTTTAAAAAATCTACTTTCTTTCTTTTTACATTTTTTCTTTCTTCGATTTTATCGAGAGGAGATTCTGTTTTGCTAATTACTCTAGGTAAATAACTTGAAGTTTTCTGTACCCTAGAAGGCATTGCTTTTTTAATAACTTTTTTAGGATTCGATATGGTTAATTTAACATCCTGTCCAATCTTTTCCGGAATCAAAAGCTTCATAGACAAGTTACCAATTATTTCTAAACGACTAGCACCAATATATATATGAGGTGAACCTATTATAATTGGCTTAAAAACGACTTTTGAATTTGATGTATAAGATAAGTGCAACGTGTAGCTAAGCACAAACAAAAGAATAAAAAGTAAAGTAGTAAAAGTTTTTTTCATATATATTTAATTAACCTTATTACTCTATTTTCCAACATTTACGTATTGATTCAAAGCATAAGCATATTCTTCCCCTATTATTGTACATGGAATTAAATTTTAGGGGGACATTTGAAATATTTTTGTGAATTTATAAAATAATTTTTAAATTGAATATTAGCTCTTGAGTAGTCAAAAAAAAACCTAAATTATCGAGGCCTTCATTATTTACTGACTAGTCATGATTAATTTTTACTTAACCCTTGAAAGATGCCATCTGTATTCTCAGTTTCGCTCTTTCAATTTTTCTTGTGTACTTGATGAAGTCATCTTCTGAAAGTGACTCAGAACCTGAAAGCATATTCTCTGAATACTCAAGTGCCTTCTTTGCTCTTCCTAGCTCGATATCTATTTTTTCTTCTGAGGTATTAGTAAGAATAATTATTTTATTTTCTAATACTTTACAAACACCAGTTGAAACTGAAAAAAACTTATCAGCATCGTTCGCTCCACCAAATACAGAAACCATACCCGTCTCTAACTTAGAAACAATGTGAGTATGGTCGACAAGTACATTGATTTGACCTTTTACTGTTGGAACTAATAATGACTCTGCAGGTAGGTCCTTAGCAATAACTTTTGCTGGAGTTAAAATATCTACTGTAAAGTTGCCCATCTTTCTTACCTTTTAATTAATAAATTTATTAACTTCCTTCTTCTACTAATTTTTTAGCTTTTTCTCTAACCTGAGTCATGTTACCAACAAGGTAAAATGCTTGCTCTGGAAGATCATCAACCTCACCACTTAAGATTGCTCTGAATGAAGAGATTGTATCTTCAACCTTAACGAACTCACCATTGATACCAGTAAACTGCTGAGCAACAAAGAATGGTTGAGATAAGAATTTTTGTACTTTTCTTGCTCTCCCGACAAGAACTTTATCAGATTCAGAAAGCTCGTCCATTCCAAGGATAGCAATGATATCTTGTAATTCTTTATACCTTTGAAGAATTTCCTGAACCTCTCTCGCAGTATTGTAATGCTCATCTCCTAGAATATCTGGTGTCAACACAGATGATGAAGAGGTAAGTGGATCTACAGCAGGATAAATTCCAAGCTCAGCAATTGGTCTTGACAGTTCTGTTGTTGCATCTAAATGTGCGAAAGTTGTCGCTGGTGCAGGATCGGTATAATCATCTGCAGGCACGTAAACCGCTTGGATAGAAGTGATAGACCCTTTATCTGTTGAAGTAATACGCTCTTGCATGGCACCCATTTCTGTACCAAGTGTCGGTTGATAACCTACCGCCGAAGGAATACGTCCTAGCAGTGCAGATACCTCAGAACCGGCTTGAGTAAATCTAAAAATATTATCAACAAAGAAAAGAACATCTTGCCCTTCTTCATCTCTAAAATACTCCGCAACAGAAAGGCCTGTAAGGGCAACTCTTGCTCGTGCACCTGGTGGCTCATTCATCTGACCATAAACAAGTGCCGTTTTTTCGATTACTCCTGATTCCTTCATTTCGAAGTAAAGATCGTTCCCTTCTCTGGTTCTTTCACCAACACCTGCAAATACAGAATATCCACCATGTTGAGTTGCGATGTTATTAATCAATTCCATAATAAGAACTGTCTTACCAACACCAGCACCACCGAAAAGACCTATCTTTCCACCCTTTAAATAAGGAGCAAGTAAATCTATAACTTTAATACCGGTAAAGAATGGTTCTAATTTAGTTGATTGTGACTCGTAAGCTGGAGCTGATCTATGAATTCCATAAGTTTTTTTGGCCTCAACAGGTCCACACTCGTCAACCGGCTGTCCAACAACGTTAATAATACGTCCGAGAACTTCTTTACCAACAGGGGCTTGAATTGCTTCGCCTGTATCACTAACGTCTAACCCTCTTGCAAGTCCTTCTGTGGCGTCCATGGCGATTGTTCTAACAACATTATCTCCAAGGTGCGAAGCAACTTCTAAAACGAGGTTGTCTTTTTGATCATTAATAACTTTGTTTGTAACAGTAAGAGCGTTGTAAATCGCAGGAAGGTTTCCAGCTGGAAATTCCACGTCCACAACGGGACCCATAACTTGTTTAACTATTCCAACACTCGTTGACATAATTTTGCTCCTTAAGTATTCAGAGATTCTGCACCAGATATTACTTCGATTAACTCAGTAGTAATGGCCGCTTGTCTCAATTTGTTCATTTTTAATGTTTGACTTCTAATTGCTTCTTTACAGTTTTTAACAGCTGAATCCATTGAGCTCATTCTTGCACCGTGTTCTGATGCAAGCCCGTCTAAAAGACTTGTCCAAAGTGTAGTCGAAAAAGCATCTGGGATTAAGGTATCTAGTATTTCTGTTGGGTTTGGATCATATTTAAAATCAAAAGGAAATTTATTCTGCAATTCTAATTTTTCATTCTCATCCAAAGACATTGGTAATAATTGTTTTATTGTCGGTTTAAATTCAATCGCGGATTGAAATACATTGTAGGCAACTAATATTTTTCCTACTTCGCCAGTTTTAAACATTGTTGCTAACTCTTGTCCAATTTTTTGCATTTCAGTAAATGTTGGTTCCATTCCCTCAAAATCAAATTGTTTTCCAGAATTCACATTATTTTTAAGAATTTCTTTTGCTTTTTTGCCAATATAAAAAACTTTTAAATCTAAATCCGTTTCTGAAACAAACTTCTTAACTTCTTTTCCTAACTGAGAGTTATAACCACCACAAAGACCTTTGTTTGAAGAGATAACAAGAAGTACTGCTTGCTTGTTTTCTGTTTCATTTAAGTATTCATGTGAATAATCTTCAACTAAAGCTGATACTGCTTTAATCGTTTCGTTCAACTCATTAGCATATGGTCTCGTTGTCGTAATCGCCTGCTGAGCTTTATTAAGCTTAGCTGCAGAAACAAGCTTCATTGCTTGAGTTATTTTAAGAGTACCTTTGGTACTCTTAATTTTCATTTTTAATTCTTTTATATTTGCCATTTATAAAACCTAATTAGAATTTAAGTGAACTTATATAATTCTTAATTGCAGCAATAAGTTTTGGCTCCATATCTTTTGTGATTTGGAGTTCTAAAGCCAGGCTGTCCATAATATCCTTATGTTTTGCTTTCATCATATCATTTAGGCCCTTCTCAGTTTCAGAAATTTTATTAACTGGTACATTATCTAAATGACCTTTAGTTGCGGCGTAAAGACTTACGATCTGATCAACAACTTCCATTGGAGAATATTGACCTTGCTTAAGAAGTTCAACTAATCTCTCTCCTCTTGATAGCTGTCTTTGAGTAGTATCATCAAGGTCAGATCCAAAAGCTGCGAAAGCTGCTAGCTCTCTAAATTGAGCAAGGTCAAGTCTTAATGTACCTGCAACTTTTTTCATTCCTTTAACTTGAGCGGAACCACCAACTCGAGATACCGAAAGACCTACGTTCACTGCCGGCCTAATACCAGAATTGAATAAGTCAGCTTCCAAATAAATCTGTCCGTCAGTAATTGAAATAACGTTTGTTGGGATATAAGCGGCAACATCACCTTCTTGAGTTTCAATAATTGGAAGTGCAGTCATTGATCCATTACCTTGTTCATCAGATAATTTTGCAGCTCTTTCTAAAAGTCTACTATGTAAATAAAAAACATCTCCAGGGAAAGCTTCTCTTCCCGGTGGTCTTCTAAGAAGAAGTGACATCTGTCTATAAGCTTGTGCTTGTTTTGTTAAGTCATCATAGACGATAAGGGCATGTTTACCGCTATCTCTATAATATTCTCCCATAGTTGCACCAGTAAATGGAGCAAGAAATTGCAAAGGAGCAGTTTCTGAGGCCGTAGCAGAAACAATTACTGTGTAATCCATCGCTCCCGCATCAATGAGTTTTTGTTGTAATTGACGAACTGTTGAAGCCTTTTGTCCAACGGCTACGTAAATACAAACAACGTCCTTACCCTTTTGATTAATAATTGTGTCGAGGGCAACGGCTGTTTTACCTGTCTTTCTGTCTCCAATAATTAGCTCTCTCTGGCCACGTCCAATTGGGATCATAGAATCGATTGCTTTAATTCCTGTTTGCATTGGCTCATGAACAGATTTTCTAGCAAGAATGCCTGGAGCCTTAACTTCAACCTGTGATGATTCATTCGTCTTAATATCGCCCTTACCATCAATTGGTTCGCCAATAGCATTTACAGCTCTACCAAGAATAGCATCTCCAACCGGCACCGAAACAATTGTTTCAGTTCTCTTGGCCGTTGAACCTTCTTTAATATTATTGTCATCACCAAGAATGGCAACACCAACATTATTTGATTCTAAGTTCAGAACCATTCCTTTAGTGCCTGTTTCAAACTCAACGAGCTCTCCGGCCATAACGTTTTTTAAACCAAATACTCTGGCGACACCGTCACCGATTGTTAAAACAGTTCCAACCTCGTCAACTTGAAGTTTTGTTTCAAAATTTGCGATTCTGTCTTTAATGATACTTGTAATCTCTTCAGGATTCATTGACATTTAATACCTCTTTAACCTTTTATAAACTTAATACATCATTTTTAAAATTATCTAATTGGTTATCTAATGAAGCGTCTAATTGAAGATCTTCAACAGTCACTCTATAGCCAGCAGTGATATTTTCATTTTTGATATAATCTAGTTCACAGTTTTTACCTAATTTATCTTTTAAATATCTTTTGATTTTTTCTTTAACTTCAGCTTCAATCGACTCATCAAAGCCTTGTATTTCTCCTCTTAAAAATCCCCTCGCATGATCATCCATCACGATGATATTTTTAAAGATCATCGGAAATAATCCCATTCTTTTTTCTGTAATAAGAAAGAAAATGAAGTTTGAAAGTAATGCAGAAGTCTTAAGGCCACTCATCACTTCCTTCATAACATTTGTTTTTTCCTCTAGGGTAAATACTTCTAAAAAGAGCACGTTTTCTAAATCGTTGCACTTATTGATTGTTTCATTTAAAGCAACAAGTTGTTCTGCGACATTAATATTTGCCTCATCTGATAACTCATAAATTGCTTTAGCGTATGCTTTTGCTGCTGCTTGCTCTTTCACTCTAACTCCTAATTAAGATAGACTCGAAACTAACTTTGTAGTTGCTTTTGATTGAAGCTCTTTATCATTGCTAATTGACTTTTTCGCTTGTTCAATTACTTTATCTAATAACTCACTATTTAGTTTCGTTATCATTTGGTTTTTATCTGATTCTAGCTTGTTTGCAGCATCTCTGCTCATTCTCATTAATGTTTGTGTTGTTTCTTCTTTTGCGATAATCGCATACTTTCTTACATCTTCATCAGATGATTCATTTATTTTTAAGATTTCAGTGTCTAACTGCTCAAGTTTTTTTGCATATGAATCGTATTTAATTTGCGCCTCTTTATATTTCTCGTCAGCTAAACTGTAGAGGGCAGCGACATCTTTAGAGTTTTGTGTGAATGCTTCTGATATAGGCCTTTTTACTTTAAAGATTATAAATCCAAACACTAGTGTAAAGTTAATTGCAGGAAAAATGAGATCCATAATACTTGGATTATTATGCTCTCCGCTAGCAGAAGAAGCTATTGCCAAGGTAGGAAGCATTAAAGTTAATATTGTTTTAATAAATGTCATCTCTATTTACCTATTTTATTAACGTATTTACTTAATAATTTTATTAACCAGACTAGATGCTAAAGAAGTAGACTCTTTAAAAATCTCTATTGATCTAAGTTCGATTTCTGTTGTAAATTCTTTTTTCTTTTGTTCACCTAGTTCATGTAACTCTTTTTCCTTTTTAGAAATTGCTTCTTTCTCAACTCTTTTAATATCTAATTTTTTGCAATTAAACTTTTCCTGTGCACCAAGATAAACTTTATTAATTTCCGTTTTATATTTGCTTGATAAATTATCAGCTTCAGAAAATTTCTTATTTGCATTTTCTTCTAATTTTGTTGTCTTGCTTTCACGTAATTCCAAAACAAATTGTAGCTTGTTAAAAAATACTGCTTTTAAAATGATGAAAAGAAAAAAGAAGATAATAAATTGTGCATAGACTGTTTGGTCTATATCTAGTTTTTGAAAAACTCCAAGAATTAAATCCATCCGTATTCCCTATAATTTGAGCATAGGCCTATGCGGCGCGCCCAACTTTTATGATATTTAGCATTTTATAAATAAACGGTAGAGGGATATACGTCAAGAAAGTATTGGATAAATCTCAATTTAGATTGTTTGTTTAGGCCATCTACATTAACTATTTTTGATCTCTCATCTTAGTTGTACCATGAAAAATCACACCTTCATCAACTACTAGGCTTGGAGTTGTAATAGTTCCTTCAAAGCGAGCAGGTTTTATGATTTCGACACGGGAGGAGGCCTTAATATTGCCTTTAACTGTACCACTAATTAATATGATATTAGCGTTAATTTCTGCGTTAATTACAGCGCCTTCTGAAATGATGACCGTATCGTTTGAAAAAATCGAACCATTTACAATTCCTGCTATTCTTGCGACACCGTTAAAAGATAGGTTGCCTTCAAATTTACACCCATCCTCAATGATTGCTGATATTTCGCCTACGCTGTGCACAATGACTACCTTCCCTAGATCTATAGTTATTTGGTTCTATAGGACCATTCTATTTTGACAGTAAATACTCGTAAATGTCATTAAATTCTGCTTCATTTGTAAACTTAATTACAAACTGTCCCTTGCCAGATTCTTTTGAATTAAGACTAAAATGAAAGCCTGTATTTTTCTCAAGTCGTTGACGGAATTTATCAAGTTTTGTTTGATCATATAAAGGTTTTACTGGCCGATTGGCCTCCGACTTATTTTTTCTTTTGATGAGTTTTTCTAATTCACGTACAGAAAGTTCATCAACTATGGCGCGGTTGGCCGCACGTATCGTTTCCTCTCGGTCTTTTACGGAAGCTAAAACTTTTGCGTGTCCAAAAGAAAGTTCTTCTTTTTGGATAAGTTCGACAACTTCTCGTGGAAGCTTAAGAATTCTTAAAAAGTTAGCAACTGAAGATCTTTCTTTACCAAGCTTCTTTGCAACATCTTCCTGGGTTAATTCGTATTCTGTCATAAGGTGATAATATGCCAACGCTTCTTCTACACAATTAAGATCAGATCGTTGGACATTTTCGATGATCGACATAATCATCATTTCTCTTTCTGTACCTCTTTTAATCACAACAGGTACATATTCAAGTCCAGCCAATTTCGAGGCCCTTAATCTTCTTTCTCCTGCAATTAATTCAAATTTACCATTTTCTTCAGCTACAATAAGGGGTTGAATAATCCCATTTTCTTTAATCGATAATGAAAGCTCTTGAAGTTCTTTTTCTTTAAATAATTTTCTTGGTTGATTTGGATTCCTTTTTATTGAATCAATATGAACTAACTCTCTTTGCATTTTATCTTGCTGCCTGTTAACTCCCGTTTCTGATGGGCCAAACTTCTCTTTTAAGGTTTTAGAAAGAATCTCGTTTGGAGTATCCTTAATTAAAGAAGCAATTCCTTTTCCTAATGCAATTTTCTTCGCCATTGATAACTCCTTTACTTAACTTATAAAACTTTGAGTTTCAGGATTAATATTAGCTTGGTTCGCTCTGTGTAAATCCTGCGCCATACGCTCTTTTAATAAGAGTTCTTTGGCCAAAGAAAGATAGGCCTCGCTACCTTTTGATTTGATATCGTATAAAATGATAGGCTTCCCAAAACTTGGACATTCTGCAAGTTTTACATTTCTTGGAATGATGCTTTTAAAAACCTTATCTTCAAAATGGTTTTGGATCTCTTCTACAACTTGATTATGAAGGCTTGTCCCTTTGTGATACATCGTAAGTAATATTCCCTCTAAATCAAGCAGAGGATTCAAAGAAGATTTAATCATTCGGACCGTATTTAGTAACTGGGCCAATCCTTCCATTGCCAAAAATTCTGTCTGCATTGGAACAATATAACTATCTGAAGCGGTGAGAGCATTAACAGTTAGCAGTCCTAAAGAAGGTGGACAGTCGATAATGATGTAGTCGTAATCATCTCTTATTTCTTTGAAAGCATTTTTTAATTTTTGTTCTCTAGCAAAGACAGAAACTAATTCAATCTCGGCTCCTGACAAATTATTATCAGAAGGACAGATATCAAAATATGGAAGCTCTGTTTTATAAATTGCTTCAGACATTGGTCTTTCACCAATGATTGTATGGTAAATATTGCCCTGCGCAAACTGGTCAGATTCTACACCGACACTCAAGCTGCCATTCCCCTGAGGATCCAAGTCAATCAGCAAAGTTCTTTTCTCGGCCACTGCCAAACAGGCCGCCAAATTCACTGATGAGGTTGTCTTACCAACGCCACCCTTCTGATTCATCATCGCTATAATTTTAGCCATTTACATCTCCATAATAGATTTTATACTTAATTTTTAGATGAGCTTTGAAAGTTTGACAAGAGGTTTATTTAATTTTGTTCCACGTGGAACAGTAACCCCCTTAAATCCCAACACCCTTCGCCCATTTGTTTTTTTAACTATGTATTCTTGATCAGAAAATTTCTTCCATCCAGCTATTTTAGCTTTAATATTTTCCTTCTCATCACACCTAGGACCTTTATAAAAATAGGCCCTCTGTATTTTTTTTCCACAAATCATAGGTAAAAGTTTATCAATATCGGCCACTGCTTTAAAGGTAAGAATTGCAGGAATATCAAAATCTACTTCTTCTAATCTTTGATGGTAGGTTTTTACATTCTTTATATCTAATTTTTCAGCGATCAGTTTAACGGCCAAAGCTTTTTTCTTTCTCGCTTCGAAGCCTAAAAATATTTTATCTGGATACAGTTTGGCAAGTGGCAGTAGTGGAAATCCTCCTCCAAAACCGATATCAATTAAGGGAAGATCAGACTCGAGTGACTTTTTGAAATTCACGCATTTATTTAATGGCTCGATTGAATCTATGATCTGTTTCAAATAGAATTCATCCAAAGAAGTTATTCTTGTTAAATTAAGACCCTTGAATTCACCGTTTAAGATCTCTAGATATTTGTGAGCAAACGTCCTCATTATATTAAATCTCTTGCAACATACGCCAAGGTGGCCGGCCTGATCCCATCCATTCGCTTGAGTTGACCAAATGTATGAGGTTGTATTTTTTTTATTCTCTGTCTACATTCATTGGATATATTTTCTGATATAACTAGGTTTTCCCATTTAATTTTTTTATTGTTAAATCTATCGATACGGTCCTTATCAATTTCATTTCTTTTTATATAGCCTTTATACTTCTCAGATATGGCAACAGATAATATAACTTCAGGCATAAATGATAGCCCCAATCTGGTTAGCTCTTTGGTCAACGTCTCCACAGGATTTAGACTAGACCTCCTGATGAGATCTGCCAAAGTTATAATAGAATTTAGGTCGCCGTATCCCTTTTCTTTAAAGTAATTTCGTGTGCTTTGATTTGTATAATATTTTTTAAAGGTCAAGGCCTGCTCTAAAACAGTAAATTCTTCAATATATTTTTTTTGATAAATATCTATTTCAGAGAATAAGTTGAGGGATTGCCGGCTGTGAAAGAGACGATTAATAGTATTGTCTTCGCGCACGTATAATCGGTTTTCATTACGTGCTGTGAATAGCCTATAGGGTTCATCTCTCTCAATTGTAACAAGATCTTGAATCATAACGCCTATATAAGAACTCTCCCTGCTAAGGACAAATGGTGGTCGGCGGAGACACGAAAGTGCAGAATTAATACCTGCAATTAAACCCTGACCAGCTGCTTCCTCGTAACCAGAAGTACCATTTAATTGTCCAGCAAAATACATTCCTGGCATATTTTTATGTTCTAAAGTTAAATGTAATTTAAAAGTATCGACAACATCGTATTCTACTGCATAACCAAAAATCTCGATTTCTGCTTTTTCAAAACCTTCAATACTTTGTATGAAGGATTTTTGAATATCTTTTGGTAAGCAGGTAGATATACCATTTGGATAAATTGTATCTAGAGATAGGCCCTCTGGTTCTACAAAAATATGATGAATATTTCGGTCTGGATACCTGTCACCTTTGTCTTCGATACTTGGACAATATCTTGGACCGACACCTTTTATTTGACCGTTAAAAACGGGAGATAATAATTGATTTTCCCGAATTATCTGCATTGTTTTTTCTGAGGTGTGAGTGAGGTGGCAAGAAACCTGAGCTAAATTTCTTTTGTATGGGTCATTATTCCAGTGAAAATTAAGTGCTCGTGTGTCTGATTTTTGTTCAATGAACTTTCCATAGTTCAAAGTTTTCATTTTTAATCTAGGTGGAGTTCCAGTCTTAAATCTTAAGAAGTTACCAGTATTGTGGTTTAAAAGCTCGTTAAGCGAACAAGTTGCTACCTTATCTACCCTACCTTCATTTTTTTGAGTTTTTCCAATATGTGTCTTCGCATTAAGAAAAGTTCCAGCGGTGACAATAATTTTTTTTGTATTAATTTTTAGACCTGATTTGCATTCGAGAGTATAAATATTATTATGGTTACTGGTATCGCTATTGGAAATTTTTGTAATTTTGAAAACTTCATCTTTTAAAATTTCAATGTTCTTTTTCTGAGACAAAAGAATTTCAGCATTTTTACTATACAGATCTTTATCAATCTGCGCCCGCGTTGATTGAACTGCATAGCCTTTTGATTCATTTAAAATTCTATATTGAATTCCAGCCAGGTCAGTAAGTTTTCCAATCAACCCACCGAGAGCATCAATTTCACGAACAACTTGCCCCTTTCCAACTCCCCCAACAGCTGGATTGCAAGGCGCTGAGGCCAGACCCACATCCGGTAAAGTTATGAGACCAACTTTTAAATTGAATTCACTTGTGATCCATGCAGCTTCACAACCTGCGTGGCCTCCACCAATTATAATTATATCGAATGAAATCATAATGTACCAATTTATATGAATGTTCCACGTAGAACTTTTTATGCACTGTAACGATTATGGCCAAAAAAGTCTAACGTTTACTTACCTATGCAAAAATTTTCAAAGACGTTGTTAAGTACTTGACTTTGCGTGAAAACTCCAGTAAGTGTTTGAATTTCTATGGATAATAAATTGAGTTCATTGGATATAATGGCCATATCTGTTTCACATTCTATAAGTGACTGAAATCTTTTAAACCTAAGGTAAATAGAGTTTATTTGCTCTCTATGTCTAGGAAGAATTATGGGTGATTTTTCTTGTAATTTAGAGTACTTAGACCAAACGTCCGCCTTAAGTCGCCCCACGCCAAAGGGCAGTGGTTCTATGGGGGCCATACCAGAAAATGGTTCTATAGGACCAATTCCAGAAAATGGTTCTATAGGACCAATATCTGTTAAATTGGCCTTAAGAAACTTTTTATTACTAAATAGAGCTGAATACTTCAATAAGCTTTCTGAAAAATCAAATCGGTCTGAGTGTGACAGAATGCAAAGATCGAAATCTTTTGCCTGCTGAAAATCTTTTTTAAAATTTGGATCAGTCGGATCAATCACCAATACGCTATAAAAACACAAATCTCTAAGTGATTTAGTGCGTTCAATACCTTCGGATTCAATTACTTCCTTGGTATCTCGCAATCCAGCAGTATCGACTAATTTAAAATGATGCCCCTCAAGGTTAATATATTCAGTTATAAAATCTCGCGTAGTTCCGGCCTGATTTGAAACTATACTTCTTTGATTATTTAACAATGAATTAAAGAGACTGGATTTACCTGCATTTACTGGCCCAAATAAAACTATCTCTGGTGACAAAAGTGTAGAATATTCGCAAGAAGCTCTTTCATGGAGTCTTTCTAAAAAGTCTTGTAGATCTCTAATTGATCTATCTTTTTCAGACTCGAATGATTCTTCACCAACATCATCAATAAAATCTATTCCAAGTTCAATAGAAGAACATAGCCTTACTATAAGTTTCTCTAGCTGCAGATAAGCATCATGGAGTTCTCCACATAGACTTTTTAAACCTTCGTTGATACAGAAATTTGATTGACTATTAAGTATAAGATCTAGACCCTCTACCTGTGAAAGGGTTAACTTTTTATTTTCTAAAGCGCGAAGAGTAAATTCTCCAGGTTCAGCTTTTCTAACATTAGAATTAACAATAAAAAGTTGTAAAATATTTTTAATAATAAATGGGTTACCATGACATGAAATTTCTAAGATATTTTCAGCATTGTAGCTTTTTGGTCCCTGATAATAGGTTAAAACTACATCATCTATTAGCTTACCCTCTAATGGGTGCAATAGTTTGGTATGGTAAACATGTCGTGGTTTTAAAAATGACAAATTAGTTGCAAAATAATTTTGGAATTGCGTAAGAATATCAAAACCTGAAATTCTTATAATAGAAATAGCAGAGGAGTTATTTTCCCCCGTAGCACATGCTATAATTGGACCAGATTGGGAGTGATCCATTTCTGATTAATCCGTTAATCTATAAACTAATAATTGTTGACCAATACCAAATGCAGTCGATACAGCAATATAAAGATTTAAACCTGCCGGTAAATCTTTCATAATAAAACCAAAAATAAGCGGCATAAACATCATAACTTTTTGCTGAGTTGGATCTGCTGAAGTTGAGGGTGTTAATTTTTGTTGTATAAACATAGTAATTGCCATGATTACCGGTAGAACATAATAAGGATCAGCGATTGATAGATCATGTATCCAACCGTAAAATGGAGCACCAACCAATTCTACAGCACCATAGAGCACACGATAAAAAGCAAAGAAAATTGGCATTTGAAGCAGCATTGGTAAACATCCACCTAAAGGGTTGGCTCCCGCTTGCTTGAAAAGCGCCATGGTTTCTTTTTGCATTCTTGGTGGATCGTCTTTAAATTTTTCTTTTAATTTTGCCAATTCAGGTTGGATTTTTTGCATCTTTTTCATAGATTTGAATGAAGCAAATGAGAGAGGAAACAATAACATTCTTATAAAAATTGTGAGTAAAATGAGCGCAATTCCATAATTTGGGAAGTATGAGTAACATAATTGTAATCCCTTAAGCATAGGAACGGCAATAATACCTAAAATCCCAAAATCAATAGATAAGTCTAATTGGTTACCTAGGTCTTTTAAAGTGTCGTAGTTTTTCTTAATAAAAACATAATCGCCTGAAAAATTCGTAACTGGCCTTGAAAGGTCGACTACAAAATCAGAACTCTTTTCAAAAGATCTGAACTTAACAGGTTGTTTCTCGTGAAAAACAAAACCTGAAAAATGGTATTTGAAATCAACTCCAAACCATTTAAACTTTGCTTCCCCCGTTTCAGCATCCCCTACGGTTATTCGCTCAACTTCTTCTGCAAAATAAACATACTCACGATTTTGTTGAGTAGAAGTTTCTTCACTGGGTGAAGATTGTAAACGTATTCTATATTTAAAAGCAGTTGGAGAACTTAAATTAAATGCTAAGAGTCCTTTGTCATTTATCCTTAAAATGATTTTTATATTATATTTTTCGTTTAGTCCCTCAACACTATTTTCAGTCATTTGATTTTGGAAATCGAAATAAATCTTTTCTTCATTGTTTCCATTTAAAATTGATATGTTAAGTGGTTCAGTATGACCTACAACTTCGTCGAATGAAAAAAAGGATTCGCTATTTTTAATATTTGAGAGTGTTAAATAAGATCCAATATTATATTCTCTTTTGTCATCTAAAAGCGTTATTGATTTTAATTCTAAAGCTTGGTTAGCATTATTTATATTTGAAGCTGATGTGGTTGATTTTATATTTTCAGATAGAGGTGCTTTTTTAGGCGCAGGGTTAAGAGCTGAACTGGCAGTTATAGCGGCTGGGTTAACTGTCTCCGATTTGAGAATTTCAGGAGTTGAAATTGGATGTTTAGGCGCAAAGAAAGCTTGCCATGTAAAAAGGACTAAGCCTGAAAGGACGACGGCCAATATGGCCCGTTTTTGTTCTGAATTAGTCATTATATGTCTCCAAATTATTTATTGAGTAATAATGACAACAATTCTTATCAGGAATAGGATCATATCCGCCTAAATGGAATGGATGACATTTAAAAATACGTTTGCTTGAATACCATATGGCCAAATGAATGGGAAATTTTTCAAACACTTGTTTTGCATAGCTAGAACATGATGGAATAAATCGGCAACGTGGTGGAAATAACGGGGAAATACAATATTGATAAATTTTTATGATCAATAAAAATAATTGTTTAATCATGAACACCCGCCTGTGTTCCAAACTTTTGAAGTAGATAGACTTCTAATTTATTTAGCCCTGCTTCATAATCAAGTAATCCAGTTTCTATTGAATTTATTTTAAATATATGTGGTGAAATGGTCAGAAAAAGGTCTAAACCCGTAGTTTTTAACTCGGAGCTCCTAAAGAATTCTCGGTATTTGCGTTTTAGTTTATTGCGCAGGTGTGCCTTACAAACTTTTCGTGAAATTGAAATACCAATGCGTGAATGCCCGTTTAAATTTAATGTTTTTTTAAAATAAACACGAAATAATGGATGATTAAATTTAAGACTATCATTTTTCAAATAAGCAAAATCTCGGAAATTTAAAAGTCTGAATTCTTTTCCAAATACATTTTTCATGATTGAAGGTGTAGCTACTTAGAACCAGTTGAAACTGTTAGTTGCTTACGTCCTTTAGCACGTCTTGCGGAAATAACATTTTTACCACCAGCTGTTGCCATCCTTTTTAAGAATCCATGAACTCTTAATCTTTTCTGTCTTTTTGGTTGCCATGTTCGTTTACTCATATATACCTGCTCACTTCATTATTGTAGTTAAGAGATAAATCAATACATAGAAACTGAATAAAGGTCAATGGCCAATTGCGAAAAAAACGTAAAAAAGTAAAAAAAGTTGAAGTAGTTGAAATAGTGAAATGACAGACTTTGTAAAAAATTAGAGGGCATTCTTATTTGCCAAACATTTTGGGGCCCTGTTACAAAGTTTTTTACACACACACAAGATTATAACGAGGTAAATTGATGGCAAGTCACGAATTCCCTTTTTCTCATTTTTTAAATCCGATTAACATAGAGAACAAAATAACTACTGAGAATAATGATGGTTTAAAACTTGAGAGAGATAACCAAATCGACACACTTCCTATTTCTGAAAACCAGGAAATCCCAAAATCTGAAGGTTTCAGTATAGAAGAACTTCGTTTTATCAATGCCGGAATTCTTGAGCATCTTAAAAGTAATATTGCTACGCAGAAATTTGAAACGTATTTTGATAGTAATTTCAGTTTAATGCAGATCAAAAGAAATGAAGTCATTTTCAATGTCGCGACAAACTTTATAAAAAATATAATAGAAGATCAGTTTAGAGAATTTTTAGGCCGAAGCCTAAGAGAAGTCCTTGGTAACAAGAATTTCAAAATAAGTATCCTAGTAAATAATCAACAGGTTATAACCGCATCTAATACATCTAATACATCTAATACATCTAATACATCTAATACATCTAATTTTATTTCTTCATTAGAAAGAGTAAACGAAAACAACATCATAAATAAGAAGAGTGTCAAAGAAAACACTTTCACATTGGATTTGAGCCCAACCAAAGAAGATCTTATCACTTCTGTTGAATCTAAATATATTAATCATATGGAAAATAATTACGATGAAAGTAATATTGATCCATCAAAAACATTTTCAAATTTCATTACAGGACATTCAAACCAATTAGCTGTTGCATCAGCTATTGCTGTGGCCAGAAATCCAGGCAAATCTGGAAAATACCCGTCTCTTTATCTTCATAGTAATTCCGGGCTTGGAAAAACACATTTATTAAATGCGGTGGCCAATGGAATTAAAGATCAGTTTCCTCATTTAAGAATATGTCTTATCACTGCACGAAATTTCCTTAAAGAAATGGTCGAATATATTAAAGACAATAATATTGAGCAATTTCAAAGAAAATATTCTGAAAAAGTTGATGTTCTCATGATCGATGATATTCATGAACTCAAAAATAAAAAAGGGACTCAGGATGAATTCTTTCATATTTTTAATGAACTCTATAATAAAGGTAAACAACTTATTTTCACATCTGATAAAGCTCCTGCAGAAATAGATGGAATACCAGAAAGAATAAAAACACGTCTTCAGTGGGGACTTGTTATAGATATTCAAAAACCAGACATAGAAACCAGAATTGCTATCCTTAAAAAGAAGGCCTTAGGTCTTGACCTCTATTTAAGTGATGATATTCTTACAAGTATAGCAACATCAATTAAATCTAATATTCGTGAACTAGAAGGCTCTCTAATAAAGCTATCAGCCTTTTCTGATGTTATGAAAATGGATATCGACATGGAGATGGTTAAAGATCTTCTCAAATTAAACAATTATACCGAAGAAAAAACTATCACACTTGAAGATATTGCAAAAATAACCAGCACTCATTACAGAATTCCTGTTGCAGATCTTAAATCAAAAGCCAGAAGTAAAGAAATTACCAAGGCCAGACATATAGCCATGTATCTCTCTAGAAAAATCATGCATACGACACAACAAGAAATTGGAAAGTTTTTTGGTGGCAGAGATCACACTTCAGTTATTCATGCTTTAAATAAAATCACCACTCAATTAAAAGTAGATGTGGCCCTCTCGAGAGATATTATTCAAATAGAAAGTCATCTTTAAAAACTGTCTTAAATTAATGACCATATTAAGACTTAATATATGTTGGCATGAACATATATTAAGTCTTTTTATGCATAAAAAATCTCAAGTTATTAATAACTTGATAACAATGTGAATAACTTTGTGTAAAGAAATTTTCTCTTTGGCCTTATAAACAAACGTCGATAGTAACTCACATAAACAATAAAAAATTTGTGGAAAATATTCATGAGTAATTAAAGGAACTTAGGTGACTAATTAAAGATTATAAACATATATGGGAAATAGAAAAATATAAATGTTTAAAATATGAATAAAAAATAATGAACATGTGAGTAAAGATGTGAGTAAAATTGAAAAATTCATCAAATTTAACGCGATAAAAAATCATAAAATAGATTTATGTTGAAAGTTCTATGAAGAAACCATGAAAACTAGTTAAGAGAAGGATATTTCGATGAATATACGAATTAATAATTGTTTAACATAAAAACTAAGTCACAATTATACAATGAAAAAAAGCTACAAACTATGGTAATTAATAACTTTCTTTGATTTATTAACTTATCCACAGTAATAATAATAATAAATATATATAAGTAAGAGAAACAAAGGATTTATAAACATTCAAGACTTGCTTTCATATTCTATAAATTATAAAAATCTAATATCGTTTATCAAAGGTTTTAAAATGCAAGTACGAGTTGATACCCATATTTTTAGAGAAGCATTGAATAAAATTCTTACTGTAGTAGATAAGAAAAATACAAGGCCTATACTCACTTATACATTAGTAAATATTTCAGATGATTCAATCCAATTAATTGCAACAGATCTTGAAGTATCAGCTAAAGTAATAATTCCTGCTTTTACACAATCTAAAGGTACCTTTTGTGTAAATGCTAAGAATTTATTTGATATTCTAAGAGAATTACCAAATGGTGAAATTGATTTAGAAGTGCCAGTTGAAGAAAATATTCTTAATTTAAATGTTAGGGATATTCATTATAAGCTTTTAGTCTATAGTAACGAAGAATTTCCACATCTTTCATTTTCAAACGTAGAGAATGAGTTCCAAATAAACTCTAAACAAGTTTCAGAAATTATTACTAAAACTTCATATGCAATATCTAATGACGAAACGAGATTGTACCTTAATGGTATCTTTTTGCAGGAAACAGATTCTAAACTAAGAGCAGTAGCAACTGATGGACATAGATTATCAATCTACGATTCTGAGTTGAATCAAACACAGATTGAAACCTTAATTAATGGGATAATCATACCAAAGAAAGGTGTTCATGAGCTTAAAAAAATATCAGAAACTTTTCCAGACGCTATATTAAGGCTTTCAGTAGATGATTCTTTTATGTATGTGAGTGCAGACGAAACATATTTTTTATCTATTAGGTTAATTGCCAGAGAGTATCCTAAGTACCAAGCAGTTATTCCTAGTAAAACTAGCTTTATGTTGAAAACTGATAAAGATATATTTTTAGATGCAGTTAGAAGAATAAGAATTATGTCTAATGAAAAATCAAATGGCGTAAGACTTCAAGTAACAGGAACTGAATTAACACTTTCAGCTAATCATCCATCCTTAGGAGATGCTAGAGAAACAATAGCAGTTAATTATAATGGAAATGAATTAGAGATTGGTTTCAATGCAAAGTACCTAATTGATACTTTATCTTCGTTAGAAGAAGGGGAAGTGCTTTTTGAGATAAATAACGAACTAAGCCCAGTTATCTTAAAATCTGAATCACTACCAAATTATTTAGGCGTTATTATGCCTTTAAAGCTTTAGTCAATTGAAGGTAGAAAAGCTACAGGTCACAAATTTTAGAAATCTAGAAGACCAGATTATATCTTTCTCTGCAGGTATTAATTGTATCTTGGGAGAGAATGGAAATGGTAAAACAAATATTCTAGAGGCATTATATGTTTTAGCTACAAAAAAATCTTTTCGTAAGAATGCAGGTTTTCCACAATATCTAGGAATGGATGGGGAAAAACAGGAAATATTATTTAATTCTGTTTTTAGAAGCGAAGAAGACAAGCAAATAAGTTTAAGCGGTAAAATGAATGAAGACGCATCTTCATTTTATATGAACGGAAAACCAATAAAACGCATTAATAATATTAAAATGGTCTTCATCAATCCCTTTGATAGCTATTCATTTCATAATACTCCAGGCTTTAGAAGAACCTGGTTTAATCAGTATATATCAATGCTTTCTTGCAACTATAAAAAAACCTTAACGAAATACAACACAGCACTGAGATTTAGAAATAATCTTTTATCCAAGAGGCCACCTCATTATCGAGATCAAGTCAATGCTATCGATAGGGAAATTGCGAAGCACTCTGTAATCATTATCAATGAAAGACTTAGATTTTTGGATGACATACATAGTTATTGTGGAGATATATTTAAAGAGATATTTTCTGAAAAACATGACTTGAAAATTTCACTTGAATCTAAGTTCTTAAATTTAAATGAAAATGAGATTTTCGACGCGCTGCAAGAGGGGCTTGCGAGGGATATATTGATTGGGCGTACGACATGTGGCGTTCATAAAGATGATTATATTCTCTTGTTCGATGGATTAAATTCATATGATTACTGTTCACTCGGCCAACAAAAAATGAGCTTTCTAAGCCTTCTATTTGCCTATATCAAGCTATTTAGGTATAAATTCAACTCGTACCCCATCGTATTAATTGATGATGTCTCTGGTGAACTAGACAAGTATCGATGGCGAAATTTAGTGAGCTACTTAGAAAAAAGTAATTTTCAAGTTTTAATCACCACTGCAAATGAAAAATTTAAGGAGGAGTTAGATCGTTTAGAGGATGCCACCAGAATATTTATATCTTCAGGTTCTATTACTCAATGAGAAATTATTAATAACTATAAGAAATAATAAAAATACAAAATAGAAGAGGAGTTTCTTTGGAAAATTCAACTGAATCAATTTCAAAAGTTGGTAGTAATTATACTGCTGATCAAATCTCAGTGTTAGAAGGGCTAGAAGCCGTTCGCAAAAGACCAGGCATGTATATTGGTGATACCAACAAGCGAGGTCTCCATCATTGCGTCTATGAAATTGTAGATAATGCGGTTGATGAAGCATTGGCTGGATTTTGTAGTGAGATAAAAGTCATAATACATGTAGATAATTCAGTCACAATTGTTGATGACGGGAGAGGAATCCCAGTAGGCATTCATCCAAAAGAAGGTGTATCAGCTGCAGAAATTGTTTTTACTAAATTACATGCTGGCGGAAAATTCAATGAAGATGGAGGTGCATATAAAGTTTCAGGTGGTCTTCATGGAGTTGGAGCAGCTGTAGTGAATGCCCTCTCACAATGGCTTAAAGTTGAAATAAAAAAAGATGGAAAAGTTCACGAAGTAGAATTTGCGAGAGGAAAAACAAAGATTTCTCTTAAGGAAATTGGTGATCTTGAAGATAAAAATGTTACCGGAACATCAGTAACATTTAAACCAGATTCAGAAGTTTTCGAAATCCTCGAATTTAATTATGATACATTGTGTGGACGCTTTAGAGAGATGGCCTTTCTCAATAGAGGTCTTAAGATAACAATTCGTGATGAAAGAAATGAAATGAAGGAAACCTTTCATTATGAGGGGGGACTTAGAGAATTTGTTGAATATTTAAATAGAGCGAAAAATCCAGTTCATAAAAAAGTCATCTGCATTAGTCAATCTAGGAAAGATTATGAGGTAGAAATAGCTCTTCAGTGGACAGATTCCTATTCGGAAGTATTGTCTGGTTACGCTAATGCAATTTGCACGCCTGGTGGAGGAACTCATATTTCTGGATTTAAAACAGCATTAACAAGAGTTTTAAATCAATATGCAAAAGAGAATAATTTATTAAAAGGCATTAAAACTAATTTAACTGGTGATGATATGCGAGAAGGTTTAACGGCCATTATTTCAGTTAAACTTCCTGAACTTCAATTTGAAGGGCAAACAAAAGACAAGCTTGGAAATTCCGAAGTAGAAGGAATTGTGAATTCACTTGTAGGTGAAGGATTAAAATCTTATCTCGAAGAAAATCCAACAACGGCAAAAACAATTATCAGAAAGTCAGTTGATGCTGCAGCAGCAAGGGAAGCAGCAAGACGGGCAAGAGAATTAACTAGAAGAAAATCAGCATTAGAGATTGGTGGTCTTCCGGGAAAAATGGCTGATTGCCAAGAAAAAGATCCAGCGCTTTGCGAACTTTACATTGTGGAAGGTGACTCTGCCGGTGGATCCGCCAAGCAGGGCCGGGATAGAAGAACACAAGCGGTATTACCTTTGAAAGGTAAAATATTAAATGTCGAAAAAGCAAGATATGACAAAATGTTAGCGAATGCTGAAATTAAAATGTTAGTTCAAGCTTTAGGTTGCGGAATTGGGAAGGCTACATTTAATATAGCTAAAACTCGTTATCATAAAATTGTCATCATGACTGATGCGGATGTGGATGGATCGCACATTAGAACTCTTATTCTTACTCTGCTCTATCGACAATTCCCGGAGTTGTTGGAAAATGGATATATCTACATCGCACAGCCGCCTCTCTATAAATATAAACGTGGAAAAATAGAAAGGTACCTTAAAGATGATAAAGAGCTAGAAGAGTTTCTAGTGAATAACTCTTTAAAAGATACAAAAATAACAATTGATGGAAGTGAATTATATTCTGATGAGGCGAAGAAAATAACTAATAAATTTAGATCTTACAACTCAACATTAAATTCTTATGATATACATTTCGACACCTATCTTCTTAAAAAGATTATCGAGGATTCCAATCTTTCAGCAGAGGTCTTAAAAAACACGACTGATCTAAAAGTATCAGTTAAAGAACTGCAAGCATACTTAGACTCACAAGAAAATGAAACCTTAAGAAACTATAAATTTACTATTGAAGAAGATGTAGATCATAGCAGCAATCAATTAAGAATTGTAGTTAAGACCACAGCAAGAACAAAGAAATTTAAGCTAAACTCTTATTTCCTAAATTCACCAGAATTTGCAAGTCTTAAAAACTTCTATGATGGTATTTCAAAATTCATGACATCGGAATTTACTTATAAAAAAGAAAAAGGTGAATTACAAAACTTTAAAAGTCTTAAAGACTTTTCTTCTTTTATATTAGAAGAAGGAAAGCAAGGTGCTTATATCCAGCGATATAAGGGATTAGGAGAAATGAATCCAGAGCAACTATGGGAAACTACAATGAATCCTGAAAATAGAACTCTCTTACAAGTTAAAATAGAAGACATGATAGAAGCAGATCAGGTTTTCTCTGTTCTTATGGGTGATCAAGTTGAGCCAAGAAGAAAGTTTGTAGAAGAAAATGCATTGAATGTGAGAAACCTAGACGTTTAATTGTAATTAAAAAGGTTATTAATTAATGAATGATGAAACAAACACACCTCCAGCAGCTAATGACGGAAATATTGCTCCGGTAAATATTCAAGATGAAATGAAATCTTGCTACTTAGATTACGCCATGTCAGTTATTATTGGACGTGCCTTGCCTGATACAAGAGATGGATTAAAGCCAGTTCATAGAAGAGCACTCTATGCAATGCATGCCCTTGGAAATTATCATAATAAACCATTTCTAAAATCAGCAAGAGTTGTTGGTGATATTATTGGTAAGTACCATCCGCATGGTGATTCAGCTGTTTATAATACGATTGTTAGAATGGCACAAAATTTCTCTATGAGATATACATTGGTTGATGGCCAAGGAAACTTTGGTTCAATCGATGGTGATAATGCTGCTGCTATGAGATACACAGAAATTAGAATGAAGAAACTTTCAGAGGAAATGCTGAAAGATTTAGATAAAGAAACAATTGATTGGCAGCCAAACTATGATGAATCATTAAAAGAGCCAAAAGTTCTTCCAACGAAAATTCCAGCATTATTGGTAAATGGTTCCGCCGGAATTGCTGTTGGTATGGCGACAAATATTCCACCACATAATTTAACTGAAATAATGGATGGCCTTAATTTATTATTGGATTCACCAGCAACATCAATAGATGAATTGATGCGAGTGGTTAGGGGCCCCGATTTTCCAACAGCTGGTTCTATTCAAGGAACAGAAGGATTTAAATCTGCTTATCATACCGGTAAAGGCATTATTCAAGTACGTGCTAAATCTGATATTGAGCAAATGAAAAAAGGAGACAGAGAGAGAATTGTTATTACAGAGCTCCCCTATCAAGTAAACAAGGCGAGGTTAATTGAAAAAATTGCTGAGCTAGTGAATGCAAAAACAATTACAGGAATTTCAGATCTAAGGGACGAGTCTTCAAGAGAGGGAATACGAGTTGCTATAGATTTAAAGAAAGGTGAAATAGGCACAGTCATTTTAAATAGACTATATAAGATGACTCAAATGCAAGTTTCGTTTGGTATTATCTTCCTCTCTATATTAAATGGTCAGCCTAAAGTTTTAAATTTAAAAGAGATGCTGCAAGCATTTATTGATCATAGGCGTGAAGTCGTTATTCGAAGAACTGTTTACGAATTAAAGAAAGCAAAACAAAGAGCTCATATCTTAGAAGGCTTAAAGACCTGTGTAGAAAATATTGATGCCATTGTTGAGATGATTAAAAAATCTCAAGGACCTGCTGAAGCCAAAGAAAAATTAATGTCTGGTTATTCTCTTTCTGAAATACAGGCGCAAGCTATTTTGGATATGAGATTACAAAGATTAACTGGACTTGAAAGAGATAAAATAATTGCTGATTACAATGCTATCTTAAAAGAAATCGCTCGATTAGAAGGAATTCTAGGATCTGAGCAACAAATTAAAACAATAATCAGAACTGAATTTGAAGAAATTAATGAAGCTTACGGTGACGAAAGAAGAACTGAAATTATCGCTAAAGCTGATGAAATTATGATTGAAGATCTGATTAAAAAAGAAGAAGTTATTGTGACTATTACTCATCGTGGTTATATCAAGCGTATGACGATGGATACTTATAGGACTCAAAAACGTGGTGGAACAGGTGTTAAAGGAGCCAAAGGAGCAGATGAAGATTTTTTCACTGATATTTTTACTTCTAATACTCATGACACAATTCTTTTCTTCACTAGCCGTGGACAAGTTTTTTCTAAAAAAGTTTATCAAATTCCAGAAGGCACTAGAACTGCAAAGGGAAGAAACTTAGCAAACCTGGTTCAAATTCCATCTGGTGAAAAAATCAAAGAAATTCTTTGTATTCCCCATAATGCAAACTTTGAAGATCAATTTCTAATCTGTGCGACAGAGAGAGGGATTGTTAAGAAATCTAAATTAAGTGAATTCCAAAAAATAAAGCAATCCGGACTAAAAGCTATTAAAATTCAAGATGGAGATAATTTCTTATCTGCAAGAATTACTAATGGTGAGAAAGATGTGCTTCTTTGCTCTAACGGCGGGAAAATAATACGTTTTGCAGAAGAAGATTGCCGCCCTATGGGTAGAGTTTCTCAAGGTGTTAAAGGCATCCAAATCAACAATAGTGAAAAGATTATTGGCATGGAAATTATTGACGACTCAGTTGAAATTCTATCAGTAACTGAAAATGGTTATGGAAAAAGAACTAGTGTAAGTCAGTATAGAAAACAAACTCGTGGTGGAAAAGGTATTTTGGCGATGAGACTTACTGACAAAAATGGACAGATTGTTGCCATTAAACCTGTAACAGATAAAGACGATCTTATGATCGTTACAAATAATGGACAGGTTATTAGAACAAATATTTCTGGAATTTCACTAATGGGCAGAGCAACTCAGGGTGTAAGAATTATTAAACTAAAAGACGGGGAATCTGTAGTAGCAATTGAAAAAGTTGCTCAATCTGAAGCTGAATCTGAATCAGATGAAAATCCTGTTACATAAAAATATAAAATTAATAAATAAGAAGAAAACGAGAGGGCTCGCGAAACCTCTCATTTTCTTAATTAGTATATTATTAAATTCATGTATGTTCGATTTTACCCCTCAAATACATAAAGAAATTTTGAAGGCGCAGAAACTTATTATTGAGCAAAAATATAAAGATGCGATTTCTATTTACGAAAGAATTTTAAAAGAAAGCCCTGAGAATGAAATTAAAGTAAAAATTTTTTATCAGCTTGGAGATCTTTTATCTATTAACCTATCAAAAAATAAAAAAGCTATTTATTATTATAATAAGATTCAAAAAGTGACAGCAGATCCTCTGTGGTTAATGAAATCGGAAGAACGAATTGGAGAAGTTAGTTTTAGGTATCTAAGAGATTATCATCAAGCTTTTAAATCATATAAAAAACTATCTTCGTTTAAGCCAAGGTTAAAAAACTTCGACTTTTATGAATATAGAATGGCCCTTTCTTTGCTTCAGGACAAAAAGTATAAAAAATCCGAAAGAAACTTCATACGGATATCTAAATTAAGTAACCATGCATACAGCCTTAGAAGCAAGTACCAATTGGGTCATTTATATTTTGAACAAAAGAAATGGAGAGATTCAATTACTACCTGGAATAGCTATCTAAAGTATGAACAAAGAAAAGAATATATTATTCGAACAAAGTTTTTATTAGCAAATGCATATGAAACTATTGAAGAACTTAAAAAAGCTTACGATCTTTATTATTCAATCCTTGGTGATTACCCTCACGTAGAAGTTGTTCAGTCTCGACTAAAATCAATTTACGCTAGACGTATTGCGAGAAAGAGATAATGTTGATTGACAAAAAGTTATTAAAATCTCTTGGACTTGCGTTAAGTTTGCCTTCAACAATTATTTTTATGGCCGTTTTATGTAAAGAGCTTGTAAATTCAGATGTACTTTCTAAGACTTGGGCAATAATACTATTTCTTGCTGTAATTCTAAATACCCTATTCATGATGGTTTATTATGCTTTTCGTAACAAAGATTAATCTTAAAAGATATTTAATACTGATTATTCTCTCTACTGCCACCTGTTTTTACTTTGCTGAAAATAGACAAGAAATTATAGGAATTACTATAGCAATGTTGTTTACAACAATAAGTCAGCTAGCTCTGACTGAAGCAGTGTGTCTGCTTACAGATATGACTTCAAACCTTAGTGAAAAGCAAAAAAAGAAAAAATTAATCATTTTCATGATACTAAAGCTATTTTTCTTATTTTTGGGGCTAGGTTTGGGTGTACATTTTATGGGCAAAAGAGTAATAATTCCTGTAATTAACTATATATTACAAATTTCAGCGCTGGGCGTCAGCCTTCGTACCATAGATTCGGAAAGTTGATTATGAAAAGACTTCTATTTTTAGTAACAATATTAATCTCTTTTGAGGCCATTGCAAGCGGTGGATACACTTATATTGGTGTGCTTGCAAAAGCAGCTCATATTCCTGAAAAAGAACATATTTTAACTTTTATTTTTATTGGTTTGCTAATTATTTGCGGTGGTCTTCTATATAGAATTAAATTAGGAAAAATTAAAAATAAAATAATTCCAGATAAAGGAATTACTTTTAGAAATATGGTTGAAGCTTATGGATCATTTATCTATGGAGAATGTAAAGCCGTTCTTGGTGATAAAGACGCTTCAAAATACTTTCCTTATGTTGCAACTATCTTTTTAGTTATTTTAGTTTCCAATCTTATTGGATTAATTCCAGGTTTTGCCCCCCCAACAGCAGCATTAAATACAACATTAGCTATCGGAATCTTTTCATTTTGCTACTACAATTTGAAAGGTATTAAAGAGCAAGGCTTTATTAATTATATTAAACATTTTTGTGGACCAATGTGGGTTTTAGCAGCACTCATTTTTCCAATCGAAATATTATCAAATATTATTAGACCAGTTTCCCTTGCATTAAGACTCCAGGGGAACATGATGGGTGACCATACTGTGATGGCGACGTTTACAGATCTAGCTCCATTTATTGTACCTATTCCATTTTATTTATTAGGTATCCTTGTTTGTATAATTCAAGCATATGTTTTTACGATGTTATCAATGGTTTATCTTAGTTTAGCTACAGAACACCACGATCATGATGAATCTCACGCTCACTAATTAAACTTTAACTAATAGGATTCTTTAAGGAGAACACATGAAAAAACTTATTTATTTACTACCTTTACTACTTGTTTCAAATACTGCTTTCGCAGCTGTAGGAACTGCCCTCACAAGTGCTGAGTCAAATAAAGCTATTGCTTATTTTTTAGCAATGTCTATCGCTGCTTTTGGTGGAACTGCTGCTCAGTCTAAAGCTGCCGCTGTGGCACTTGAAGGTATCGCTAGAAACCCATCTGCCGCTGCAAAGATTCAAACACCAATGATTCTTTCTTTCGCGTTAATGGAATCACTTGTGATCTTTACTCTTATCTCAGTATTTCTAATATAATTTACGCACAGCAGAGCAAATAAGGAAAAGGGCCTAGATTGGGGCCCTTTTTTATGCCTTGCGTATAAAATTTGCCCCCATAGAACCAATATCAATTTACAGAGTGCATAAATTCATGGTTTAAATCATTCTAGAGAAATAGAACCAAGGGTCTCTAGCAAATGAATCAAGACAATAAATTCATGTCTTTAGCTTTAAAAGAAGCACTAAAGGGTTATGGTAAGGTATCTCCGAATCCGCTGGTTGGTGCAGTTGTTGTAAAAAATGAAAAAGTTATTTCAGTAGGACACCATGAAAAGTTTGGTGAAGATCATGCTGAAGTCATGGCGCTAGAAAAATTAACAAAAGAAGTAATTGCTGAGTCTACATTATATGTAACTTTAGAACCGTGTTGTCATACAAATAAAAAAACACCACCTTGTACAAAATTGCTTTTAGAAAAAAAACCAAAACGAATTGTCATTTGCAATGTCGACCCTAATCCAGAAGTTTCAAGTAAAGGAATTCAGGTTTTACGAGATGCTGGGATTCAAGTTGATCAAGGAGTGCTTGAAGAAGAAGGCAGAAAATTAAATAAAATATTTTTTAAATTTATGAAAACAGGACTCCCATGGGTTCATTTAAAATACGCGCAAACTTTAGATGGAAAAGTGTCTGCAATTACAGGTGATAGTAAATGGATAAGTGATCTGGATGCTCTAAAAGAAGTTCATCATTTAAGACTTGGCCATGATGCTATATTAATTGGTAAAAATACTGTTCTGTCAGATGATCCATCTCTTACGATTCGTTATGGGTTTGAGACGATTAAAGACTGCCCCTATAGGGTCATAATTGGTGAACTACCGAGATTAGATTTAAAGAGTAAAGTATTTAATGATAAATTTGTTTCTAAAACAATAATCATTTGTATAGACAATGAAACGAATAGAAAGCTCGCTCTTGACTTTATATCTAAAGGTATTGATATTGCCTTTATTTTCGATACAGATAAAATTATTTCTACTGATAAGATTTTAAAAGCATTGGCCGAAAGAAATATACATTCTATTATCGTAGAAGGTGGATCAAAAATAATTTCACAATTTATAATAGAAAAGAACATAGACCAAATTACGTCATATATAGCACCTAAAATTATTGGCTCTGGTAAAGATTTTTTTTGTCATACTGGAATTGAAAAAATGTCTGATGCTTTGAACTTCAAGAATCCTGTTTATAGGATATTGAACGATCAAATTGTTATGGATGCCGAAGGAGTGATGGCGTAATGTTCACTGGACTAGTTAAAGAGATTGGAACAATTAAAACAATTAAGAATATTTCTGAAGGTTTAGAAATCTCTGTCTTGTGTCATGACTTAATAACTGAAATTAAGACTGATGATTCAGTTGCCCTTGATGGTGTTTGCCAGACGGTCGTATCCTATGGATTAAATGATTTTACTGTTCAGACAATTGGTGCAACTTTGGGAAAGACGACATTGGGTATATTAAAACCTGGATATAAGGTTAATTTAGAGTTAGCTCTAAAAGCTTCTGATCGTCTAGGTGGTCATATGGTTCAAGGCCATGTCAATACCACAAGCAAACTTCAGTCTATTCAAAAAAAGGGTGAAAACTATTTGTTAGAATTTTCATTAGAAGATGAGAATCGAAAATATGTTATCAACGAAGGATCGATTTCGATTAATGGAATCTCCTTAACCGTATGTTCAGTAAGTGATTTCTCACATAGCTTTATAGTTTCTATCATCCCGCATTCTTATCATCATACTAACTTGGTAAATTTGAGTGTAGGAAATTTAGTAAATATAGAATTTGATGTGATCTCAAAATATGTTGAGAACATGTTGAAATATACAAATAATAATTTTACGAATTCTATTACAAATGATTGGTTATCATCAAAAGGTTTTTAAACTTTTAATGAATAAAAAGGAAGAAATATGTTTAATGTAATTGAAGAAGCTATAGAGGATATTAAAAAAGGAAAAATGGTCGTCGTGGTTGATGATGAAAATCGCGAAAATGAAGGCGATCTAATTATGGCAGCACAATATGTTACACCTGATACAATTAATTTTATGGCCGGCAAGGGCAGAGGGCTTATTTGTACTCCCATCACTACCGAAAGAGCATTTGAAATGAAGCTGACACCTATGGTGGATGCCAATGATTCACTTCACTATACTGCCTTCACAGAAAGTATCGATTATATTGGGGCAGGAACTGGAATTAGCACTCAAGCGAGATCACTAACTGTTAAGGCGTTAAATCATAATAATACACAAGCAGATGAGCTAGTGAGACCCGGTCATATTTTTCCACTAATAGCCAGAGATGGTGGTGTTCTTGAAAGGGCTGGACATACAGAAGCCGCGATTGATTTAATAAAACTTGCAGGATTAAATCCAGTGGGTGTTATATGTGAAATTTTGAATGAAGATGGGACAATGGCACGAATTCCAGATCTTTTAAGGTTTTCCAAAAGATTTGAATTGAAACTGATTACAATTGAAGACTTGATTACATATAGACTAACTAAAGAACAACCTTTATCTCAATTATTACAATAGGAGAAAATCATGAATATATTAGAAGGACAGTTAAATGCAGAAGGACTTAAGTTCGGTGTTGTTGTTGGAAGATTTAATGAATTCATATCTGGAAAACTTTTAGAAGGTACTGTTGATTGTATAAAAAGACATAGTACAGAAGAAAATAATATTGATGTTGCGTGGGTACCTGGAAGTTTTGAAATACCACTGATGGCAAAAAAGTTAGCAGCAACAAAAAAGTACGACGCAATTATTTGCTTAGGAGCCGTCATCAGAGGAAGTACTCCTCACTTTGATTATGTTTCTTCAGAAGTTGCTAAGGGAATTTCAAGAGTAAGCCTTGATACAGAAATACCTGTATCTTTTGGTGTGATTACCACTGACAATTTAGAACAAGCCATTGAAAGAGCAGGTACGAAGTCTGGAAATAAAGGCTGGGATGCAGCGATGTCGGCCATAGAAATGGCAAGCATGATTAGACGTTACGAATTATGATTAAAGTATGCATATAAAAATATAGCTGTTGCAGAGGCGGCATTAAAGTGTTGAACTTCATCATTCATTTCGATTTTTATAATATGATCACTTATTTTTAAAATCGACTCTTCAATGCCATGCCCTTCACTACCCACAATTAAACAAGACTTTTTCTTAAACTCAAATTTTCTTAATGATTTAGATTGATCTGCATTAGCGAAGGAAATAACCTCGTAACCTTTAGACTGTAGTTCTGTTAGACGTACTTTAAGATCATTAGTTTTCTCAATATTACAAAAGAAAACATTACCCATGGAAACACGAATAGCTCTTTTGACATGTGGATGACAAGATTTTGAATCTATCAATATATTTAAAACATTGAAACCGGCTGCTGAGCGGATAATTGAACCGACATTTTCTGGACTAGTTAATCCATTTAAGACAAGAATAGCTTGATTTTCATTTAGCGTATTTATAATTGGTCTTTCACAAATTGCCATTATTCCACCATGATATGACTGACCTACGAGTTTATTTATTTGCGAATCAGGTAGGCAATAAACTTGATTGATTTTACTGAATGAAGATTTATATTGTTCATATAATGACTCTGAAGTTAATAGTTTTAAAATATTAACATTACAGGAAATGGCTTTATTTATAACTTTATGGCCTTCAATTAATATTAAGTTTTCATTAAATAACTGCGAACTCTTAAATGATATGAATGTAGAAATATTAGGATCATTAATCTTATCTATTTTTATTATCTCATGAGTCATAAATACTTACCAGTTAGGCTGGCTTTGCAACGTTTTATTTCTTCAGGGGTACCAGTAAAAACAATTTCACCTCCATTAATACCGCCTTCGGGTCCTAGGTCAATAATATGGTGTGCCGCTTTTATAACATCGATATTATGTTCTACGATAACAACTGTATTATCGGAATCTATTAACTTTTGAATTGCCTTGAGGAGTAACTTTATATCATTGAAATGGAGACCAGTAGTTGGCTCATCTAAGACATATAGGCAATGACCCTTAGTTCTTTTTGCAAGCTCTTTACTTAATTTGAGACGTTGTGCCTCTCCACCAGAAAGTGTTGTAGCAGGTTGACCAAGTTTTATATAACCCAGTCCAACTTCTGTTAATGTAGATAAGGTTTTTAAAATTTTAGGTTGATTTTTGAAAAAAACTAATGCTTCTTCTATCGTTAATTCTAGAACTTCTGCTATGGATAATCCTTTAAATAGTATTGAAAGTGTTTCTTTGTTATATCGAGAACCTTTACACTCAACACAAGTTATAAATACATCAGGAAGAAAGTGCATCTCTATTTTCTTTACACCATTTCCTTCACAATCATCACATCGGCCACCTTTAATATTAAAACTAAAGCGACCAGGTTTATAACCTCTTATCTTTGAGTCTGGTGTTTTGGAAAAGATATCCCTTATAATGTCAAAAATCCCAGTATAGGTTGCAGGATTCGATTGTGGAGACTTTCCAATCGGAGATTGATCTAACTCGATAATTGTTTTTATATAGTCAGTACCTGTAAGCGCTTTATAGTTACTTTTGGTATATAGAATTTTATTAGACTTTGTTGATAATTTCTTCTTTAGTGCCGGTACCAAGATATTATGGACAAGAGTGGATTTTCCAGAGCCACTAACTCCTGTTATGGCGATTAAGCGACCGAGAGGAAAAGTTACAGTTATATTTTTTAAATTATTTTCAGAGGCCTCATGAAGTACTAGAAGATTTTTATTTGTAGGCATAAAATCGTTTTGAATCTCAATTGAGTCTTCAGATTTAAGATACCTTCCAGTTAATGATTTTTGTTCTTTAATAATGGTAGAAATATTACCTTCAACTACGACTTCCCCTCCATGAATTCCGGCTTCTGGCCCCATATCGACTATGTAGTCTGCGGCCTTCATTGTCTCTAAGTCATGCTCTACAACTAAAACAGTATTTCCAATATCACGTAAGTTAATCATCGTTTGTATCAATTTTTTATTATCTGATTGATGCAACCCTATACTAGGTTCATCTAATACATAAAGGACTCCTGTTAAAGATGAACCTAGTTGAGAAGCAAGCCTTATTCTTTGACTTTCCCCTCCAGATAAAGACCCAGCAGCTCTATCTAAAGTTAAATAATGAAGTCCAACATCATTTAGAAAGGATAGTCGATTAATTATTTGTTTAAGGAGTTTGTCAGCGATCAGTGACTTTTCTTGAGAGAGCTTTAATTGTATAAAAAACAAATAGAGATCATAGATTGAATATGAGCAGAGAACAGAAATATTTTTATCACCAATTTTAGTGGATAATGCTTCGGCCCTTAAGCGTTGACCCTGGCAAGATGTACAGGTCTTAATTTCCATAAAACCTTCCATGAACTTTCTGACTTTCTCAGACCCTGTTTCAACATATTTTTTATTCAGCCATTGTTCAATGCCTGGAAAAGCTTTTTTAAATTTAAAGTGGCTATTTTCACTTTCAAATGAATACTGATATTCTTTAGATGTACCCTCAAAAATAATTTTTGTTATTTTTGAATTAAGGTCACGTAAAGGAGTAGAGATTATAATTTTTTCTGCCTTGAAAACAGACTCAACCATTTTTAAAAGAAACGAGTTCTTTTTTAACAAAGGAATGGCACCATCAATAAGGGATAAAGAGTCATCAAAAATGAGGGTGGTTTTGTCTAGGGTTTTAGACTCTCCTATACCATTGCATTTTTCACAGGCACCAATTGCAGAATTAAAAGAAAATAATCTGGGTTCTAAGTCGGGATAAATTTCTTCAGTGGTTGGAGAAATATTTAATTCACTAAAAACATGTAGTTCATCATTAATTAACGCCTTTAGGGTTCCGCGACCAAACTTAAGAGCTTGTTCAATAGATTCCAATAACCTTTTACCTATTCCCGCTTTTAAAATAAGTCTATCGATTACAAGGTCAAAATTATATGTTTTATTTTTAACTTCTAATATCTCTTCTAGAGTCATTAGATTCTTATTATAAAAAGCTCGAGTGAAACCGAGAGTGAGGAACTGGTTTATTTGAGCTTTAAACTCGATAAGATTTTTTGCCTTTATGGAAGACATTAGATGTATTTTTGATTTTTCCTTATTCTTTATGATAATTCGACTAATCTGAGGAGGAGTATATTGGACAACTTCTTCACCAGTTTTAGGATCATAAAATGTACCTGCACGTGCATATAAAACTCGCATATAATCATAAATTTCTGTAATTGTTCCAACAGTAGAGCGAGGGTTTTTTCCTGTTGTTCTTTGATTAATTGCAATTGCTGGAGATAATCCTTCAATACTTTCAACATCTGGTGGTTGGTATTGTCCGAGAAATTGACGAGCATAAGAGCTTAATGATTCTATATAGCGTCTTTGGCCTTCAATATAAATTGTATCAAATGCGAGTGATGACTTACCTGAACCCGACGGACCGGTAATAACTATTAAAGAATCTTTAGGTAATGTAACTGACACGTCTTTTAAGTTATGAACATTTGATCTGATAACTTTAATATGAGTTGGTTTCATGTTGTGCCTATAAGCTTCAAGCATTTATTTAGGCTTAAAAGAGAACATTCATAATTAGCAATGTTTTTTCCAACCAGGTCTGGAGCTGTACCGTGATCAACACTTAAACGATGGAAGGGTAAACCAATTGTAATATTAAGGCCTAGAAATCTATTTCTTTCTTTAAAGATATTTAGGCCCTGGTCGTGATAAGGAAATATGAAAAGCTGGGACTTGTTGGCCGAGCGTTGATTATATATTGTGTCTGATGGAAAAGGGCCTTTAAATTTGATCTTGTTAAATTGATTTTGTAGCCTTGTAATAAGCTTAGGAAATATTTTTTCTTCTTCTCCAAGCGTTCCATTTTCACCTGCGTGGGGATTAATACCAGAAAAAATGACTTCAGAAATATTATCTATAGATAAAAGCGTTTTTTCAATTTTTGAAAAATGATCATTAGCCAGCATGAAGGATGGTACATCTACTAACGGTATATGATCTGAAAGTAAGAGAATATAATCTTTGTAAGATTCGAAAAACATTCCGAGAGTATTATTTTTAAAATGTCGTCTCAGATATTCTGTATGTCCGGAGCATAATTGCTCATTAAAATACAATTCTTTCTTATTCATGGGAAGTGTTAGTAGCACATCATCTTTTTTAATTACTCCAATAATATAATCAAGAGAGTCTTGAGATGTTGATTTGTTCCTTTGAATAAACTTTATGGGCAAAGCTCCACCTGAAAAGATGAGCTTACTACTAACAATAGAAAAATCGAAATTCAAATTATTCATGTGGGTTTTTAAAACAGTTTCATTACAAACAAGTGTAAAGTATTTTTTTAAACAGATGGGGAGGCATGAGAATGCTTTTAAGAAAACCTCGAGCCCAATTGAGTTCTCGCTGCCTTGTGAAACAAAGATAGTATCCATTATTAGAAGAAATATTTTATATAATGTTTATTATTTTCCCGCTTGAACCAAAGACTAGTTACTTTACTGGCAGTATTTTGGAATAGTTGCTCTCGTATCTTTAGGCGAGCCTTCTTATAGTTTGAAGAAGCAACAAGATCCTTTTTTTTAATAAAGAACACATGATAGGCATTTCCAAGTTTTATTGGATTAGAAAAACTTCCTTGATCCGTTCTCTTTAAAACATTTTTAAGGTCAGCTGTAAGCCCCTCTTCAGTAATGTTGCCGAGCTCATTTGTTTGAAGTTCAGAGTACTTGTTAGGAAGAACACCATTTGTTTGAAACTTTCTTAACATATTTTTAAATGACTTTTTCATCTTAGATGTCATTGCAGAAGCGTCCATAGAGAAATCAATTAAATTATATCTAAAAGCGACAGTTTTATTTTTAAGATTGTTGCGATAATAATAATTCTTAATTTCTTGTTCAGTAATAGATATGAGTGGACGAATAACTCTAGAGTAAAAGATGTTATATTCTATTGTTTCACGAATAATTTCAAAATATTCATCGAAGGTCATGTTGTTACTTTTTAAAAACTGTAATAATGCTTTTCGATTTAATCGAAGTCGTTTCTCGGTAGACTTGATCTGCGATTCAACTTGGTCGTCATTAATTATATATCCAAGCTCTGCAAGTTTTTCTCGTGTCATATATCTGCGTATAATTATTTTTGAAATTTCGGCATCATTATATTTAATTTTTGTGTATACACCGGGAGAAATGTTTCTTCTGGCGGCAAGGTTCTGATTAACTCTTTTAAGTTGAGATAAAGTGATAACCTTGTCGTTAAAAACGGCAACCATCTTATCTAATAATCTGGCGTTGGCGTTTGATAAAGTTAAAAAAAATAAGAGAGATAAAAAGACCTGTCGCAACATTATAATCCTTGGGTAAAAATAGCGATTCATAGAATCGTTATATCTTACCCAAGAATTTTCAAAATGGTTAGTTCAAATGTTTTTCAACAACCTTGATATTTGCTCCCTTACGTAGGTCAGCAAAATATTTTTGAAGAATTGAATCTCTTTTTTGATCGTAAACAACTTTCTTGTAGAATGCCATGTTGATCGATTTAAAGTCTTTTGCGGCCAATACCTTGATGACATGATAACCAAATTGGGTTCTTACAGGTGATGTAATATAGTTATTGGCCTTTCCGTTAATTGCTTTAAAGTATTCTGGCGCCAGTCTAGAAGCTGGTTGAAACCCCATGTCCCCACCATTTGGAGCCGTGCTGCTTTGCGAAAACTTGTTAGCAAGTACGGCATATTTATCAGGATTTGTTTTAAGCGCAGAGTAAACTTCAAGTGCCTGCTTTAACGCCGCTTTTACTTCGTTTTCATCTGGTTGGGCCCTAACCCTAAATAAGATATGAGCAGTCCTATATTCTTTATGTCCTTGATAATATTTCTCAGTATCTCTGTCTGTAACAGATATTTTTTTAAGAAGTGGCTCTAGATCCTTAGAAATTTGAGCATGGTACATAACCTCTTGCATTTTCTTTTTAACTATTGGGTTGTTGTTCAGCTTGTTTTTAAGCGCCCTTGCTATGCCAAGTTTTTTGTTAATTAATTCGTTTAAAACAGAATCTTTAGAAGTAGGTTTGTCATTAACAAACAACATTCTCTGGCGAAAACTTTCATCTAATTCTGCTTTGAAAATCTTCTCTCCGTTTACAGTTGCCACAATCAGAGGTTTTTTAGCTGCAAAAACATTAAGAGGGAGAATGAAAAGTAATAGAAATTTTAAAGAGTTATTTATCATATTTTTTCCATGAATATTTTTAATATATTAAGAGATTATATCAGAAAAATAAAATGTTATTAATAAAAACACTAGGATGGAACAATTTTCTCTGCAATCTTTTGGCAAACACCGACTAATTCAGTAGGACTTATTTCTTGCCCATGGGAATACATAACCCGATATTCAGGAGTAAATTGGTAAATCTTTGGTTGTGATAAAAAGACCTCAACAATATTGTTACGCAGGTCTGCATTGCCCTTTAGAGCGTCTTGGTCGAAATTAAAAACAACTGAGGGGCCTGTAACTTGAACAGATTTTAATCCACAAAATTTTAAGACAACTCTAGACTTTAAAATATGAATAAGATTATTTAGCTCTGCAGGTATGGCACCATAAATATCTAAGAATTCTTCTTCAATGTAATTTATTTGTTCCAAATTTGTAGAATTAGAGAGTCTTTTATACGTTTTTAGTCTTTCTGAAGAGTTATGTATGTAGTTATTAGGAATGTAGGCAGGATGTGGCGTAGAAATTTCAATGTCCATTCTCTCTACTTTTTTGTTGCCCTGAATCTCATTAATCGCTTCTTTCAATAAACCCATATAAAGCTCTAATCCAATAGAGCCAATGTGACCTGTTTGTTCTCCTCCTAAAATATCACCAGCACCTCTGATCTCTAAATCACAAGTCGCAATATTAAACCCCGAGCCCATGTCCGCATAAGTTTGAAGCGCCTTTAATCTTTTTTCAGCAATTTCTGACAATGAGCGATTATTTGGAATAACAAAATAAGCGTAAGCTTTTTTATCTGATCGACCGATTCTTCCTCTAAGTTGATGAAGTTGAGCTAGGCCGAATGTATCAGCACGATCGATAATCATGGTATTTGCATTAGGAATATCGAGACCAGATTCAATTATTGTAGTAGCAACGAGAATTTGAAACTCATTGGCGTAAAATCTTCTGATTCTATCTTCTAACTCTTTCTCTGGCATTTGTCCGTGAGCAAATACAATTTTTGCTGTTGGCACCAACTCTCTAATATGTGAAACAAATTGTTCCATATCATTGACTTTATTATGAACGACAAAGACTTGCCCCCCCCTACTAAGCTCTTTTTCTATCGCTACCTTTATTGTGTGGGCATCATCTTTTATTAAGTAAGTCTTAATTGATTGCCTTCTCGGAGGGGCTGTTTTTATAAGTGCGAGATCTCTAATTCCTAAGAAAGCTAATTGTAAAGTTCTTGGGATAGGCGTTGCTGTTAAGGTTAGAAAATCTACTGTAGATTTTAATAGTTTTAGTTTTTCTTTATGTCCAACCCCAAATCGCTGCTCTTCATCTACTACGACTAGCCCAAGATCTCTGTATTTTATTTTTTCAGATAGTAGTGCATGAGTTCCAATGATTATATCTATTTTACCTTCAGCAAGTTTTGACTTAATTTTTTTAGCTTCTTTTGAGGTTTTAAAGCGAGATAAGAAATCAACAGATACCGCAAACTTTCTAAATCGCTCCTTAAACGAGTTGTAATGTTGAAGCGCAAGAATTGTTGTGGGTACAAGAATTGCTACCTGCTTATGATCTAATATCGCCTTATAGGCTGCCCTCATCGCCACTTCAGTTTTTCCGAAACCCACATCTCCACAAACAAGAAAATCCATCGGTTTGGTTTTTTGCATAGACTTTATTACTTCAGAAATGGCAAGTGTTTGATCGGGAGTTTCTTCGAACGGAAAAGCAAGTTCGAATTCATTAAACTCATGATCAGGTGGAGAAAATCCATAAGCTAGTGCTGAATTTCGTTTCGCTTGTAATTTAAGTAAATCAAAAGCAAGTTTTTTAACCCCAGAGCGCGCCTTCTCTTTTGCTTTCAAGAATTTACCTGTACGTAAACTGTCTGACTTTATGCCGGATGAGCTATCTGCGTGCTTTTGAATAGTGTTTATTTTATATACAGGAACATAAATTTTGTCTTTACTGGTATATTCAATAACTAAATAGTCAGAGGTGAGTCCATTTAATGTGAGAGATTCGAGTCCAAGGAAAACACCTACCCCGTGTTCATTATGAACGACAAAGTCATTTTCTTTTAAGGTCGCTAATTGTTCGGCAAATAAATCTATATTTTGAGTTCTTATAAACCTGGCTTTAGCGCTTTTGGTAGAAAATAAATCACCGTCAGAAATAAGCAAGGTTGGACCGTTTTGATAATAAAACCCAGAAGAAACTTTAAAATATTCAAACTTAATCTTGTTAATTAACGCGGTAGAAAACTCATAAGCTTCAAGTAGATGTTTAAACTCATCATGTGATGATTGATACTTTGATGTGAAGATAACTTGCCCTTTGGTACTGAAGTTATCTTTTATGTATTGTAAAATAGTTCTTATATATTCCTGTTTACTATCTGTCGGATTTGTAATTTGTTTAAAAAATAACTTAGTGCTTTCAAGTTTGAATTCCACCATATTAGAAAGGTCTTGATCTAGATTTGAAAGAATAGCGACCTCATTAATTTTTAAACATCGATAATTTAAAATATTGTTTAACACCTCTGGATCTAAAATTTTATCAGGATGTGGAAGAAGGTTTTGAGTATCTTTATTTTTTTCTTCACGATTAAAATCATCACAAAGTTCGTCATAAAATATCTCAAATGATTGTTGCCCTCGTAGATCTTCAACGCTTGAAACTAAAACTGACTCTGTATTAAAATAATTTAATAAGGACGATGACTTTTCAAAAAACAAGGGACAATAAGCCGGATAATCATCAAATAGAAACTGATCACTGAGCAAGGCGAATATCCTTTTCCTTGACTCCAGCTTTTCTCTGGAAGAAATTGGAGGCATTGGAATATGTTGTCGTAAGTTTTGACTAAACTCTTGGTTAACTAGGATTTGTGGGGCAGGTCCAATAAAAATTTGATCGATAGAAATTTCTTTTTTTGTCCTCTGTGTTGCACGATCAATTTGGAAAATTTCCTCAATCATGTCATCAAAATACTGGATTCTTATGGGCTCATGAGAAATAGGAAAAATATCGAATATTTCTCCTTTTCTTGAAAAAGTCCCCGGTTCTTCAACGGTATGACTAGATTGGTATCCTATTGAGAGTAATTTATGAGCAAGATCTAGTGGCGAAATTATGTCACTAACTGACAGGGTTAGTATGTTACTCAAGAAAAACTCTTTAGGTGGAAGCTTCATGGCCAGCGCATCAACGGAACAGATAATCAACGAGTTTTCGTTATGTGCTAACTCATTCAATACCCGAAACCTTTGAATTAAGTTTCTTTCTGAGGAGAGAATTCCAGTGTAAGGAGAAACGTCAAGACCCGGGAAATGGCGCACGTTATGCGATGCAATTGTATTTTTTAATTGCTCATAAATTCGCTCAGAGTGCTCGTTAGAAGGACACACGATAATATGATCTCTATCATAAAGAAATTTATTTTTGGCCATTATTGCATCTCGTAAGATGTAAGACCACTGTTCAGAATTAACTCCATTAATAGTTAATGCGTTTTGTTTTTTTGATGACCAGTCGTAAATTTTTGATAATAAATTATCTAACATAATTGCTCACCTGCCAGCTGCGTTAAATGAAAGTCTCGTTAACGTATTGTCTTAAAATTATTCCAATTCAAAATGTTTCCAAGATGTACATAAAGATGTAATCTTTATGAGCTAATTTTTCAATAACAAATGGAGTGTATGCCATGACAGCATATAACCTAAACGCCTACATGCCAGTCATCATTTTGGTTGGTTTCGCAATCATTATGATTGTTGGTGCTTTAATTGTAGGTCGATTTATCAGACCACACAACCCTTCTGACTTAAAAGAAACTGTTTATGAATGTGGCGAAGCGCCTATGGGTGTAGCATGGTCAAATTTTCATGTCCGTTTCTACGTTCTCGCCCTCGTTTTTATAATTTTTGATGTTGAGGGGGCTTTGATGTTTCCTGTTGCCGTCATCTTTAGAAAATTCAATGAAATAGGAAGTGGCTCAGCAGTCTTTGTGTCATTATTGCTTTTCATTGGCGTTTTACTTGCAGGCCTAGTTTATTGCTGGAGCAAGGGGGATCTCGACTGGGTTAAATCGTACACACAACAATCTTTCAATGAAGAAAGAGATGAAAAAAAATTGGCATAACAATAAGGATTAAAAATGAATTCAAGTGTCGTTTCTTTTTTTGCTGAGGCACCACCATATCAAATGGCAGTTGCTAAATTAACTGAAATACTAGGTTTCGATAGCTCCGTCTTAATGGCGTTTGTAACATTTTTTCTTGCATCATTTGTTGTTGTAAATGTAATGGCGCTTGTTGGTGGACTAGGAACATATGCAGAAAGAAAAATTTCTGCAGACTTACAGATGAGATTAGGCCCAAATAGGGTTGGACCATTTGGTTTATTACAGTTTTTAGCTGATGGTGTGAAAATGATACTCAAAGAAGATATCATTCCACGAGATGCTGATAGATTTCTTTTTATCATTGCTCCCCTTTTTTGTTTGGGTGGAGTTTTCGCTACTCTCGCAGTACTGCCTTTTAGTTCTGGTTTCACATTAACCCATTTAAATATAGGAGTATTCTACCTATTGGGAGTTTCATCTTTAGTTGGTGTGGGAATTTTCCTTGGTGGATTTTCTTCAAATTCAAAATGGTCTATGCTCGGAGGAATGAGAGGCGCTTCACAGATAATAAGTTATGAAGTTCCTGTAACTTTATCAATTATTACAATAGTCATTCTTTCAGGATCTTTAGCATTTGATAAAGTTATTGGCATCCAGGGGGGATTACCCCATCAGTGGTTCTTTTTACATAATCCTTTTACATTAATTTCATTCTTTGTTTTCTTTATATCGGCACTTGCGGAAACAAATAGAGCACCTTTTGATTTACCAGAAGCTGAATCAGAACTTGTATCTGGATATCACACTGAATATACTGGAATGAGATTCGCATTCTTTGCTTTGGCTGAATATATTGAAGTCTTTGTGGTTTGCGGCGTTGCTGTTGCTCTTTATTTGGGTGGCTATCAAGTCCCATTTCATTTAAGTGAGCTACACTTTTTGCATGATACCCTGGGCGTTCCTATGGCACCCGCTAGAATGCTTGGACAGATTTTAGAAATTGGATCATTTGTTACAAAAACAATTGCTCTTTATTATGTCGTTATTTGGATTAGATGGACATTACCAAGACTTAGAGTTGATCAATTGATGACTCTGTGTTGGAAATATTTAACTCCCATTTCCTTATTCAATCTTGTCGGTGCTGCATTTTGGATGTGGGCGTTTAAAGGTGAATCCGTATGGACTTTACTCGCGAACCTTACTAATAGTGTTGGTGGCGGTCATTAATCGTTTGGAGATTATTTATGTTTGATAATTTTATCTTTTTATCCTCAGCTGCTTTGGCCATTGGTGGAGCATTATCTGTTGTGGTAAGCACGAATCTTATGCATTCTTGTATCTATCTTTTAATGAGTCTGATAGGAGTTTCAGGATTATATGTAACACTTTCGGCAGACTTTTTAGCTGCAACTCAATTAGTTGTTTATGTTGGAGGCGTCGTAATACTTATGCTTTTTGCGATAATGCTTACAGCAGGTTCAGATAATAAAACAGTTAATAGGTTTGGTATTGTTAAGATACCACCAATGGGAAACTTAAAAACCTATATCATGAGCCTATTAACAGCTGGAGTAATGGGTTGTTCTGTTCTTAAAATGATTATGAATATTAATCAAACTACGAAACTTGGTGAACTTCCTCCGTATTCAACAACAGTTGAACAGATAGGAACTTTATTAGTCACTGATCACGTTTTAGCTTTTGAAATTTCTTCTGTACTTTTACTTGGGGCACTTGTTGGCGCTGCAGTTATTGCGAGACCAAGATTAGAAAATGAGGTTACCAAATGATTTCTTTACCATCTTTCTTGGCAATTTCTTTTATTCTATTTGTGTCAGGACTTGTTGTCATGATTGCAAAGAAAAATATTATAGCCATACTTTTGGGCGTTGAGCTTATTTTGAACTCTGCGGCTTTAAATTTTGCAGCTTATACAAGATTTGTGAATCAGAATTTAGACGGACATATCATGTCCTTATTTATTATCATCATTGCTGCTGCAGAAGCAGCAGTTGGCCTGGCCATTGTTATTAGATTTTTTCAAATACGAGAAAGCATCCATATTGATGATGCTACTCAGTTATTACAGTAGGAAGATTGATGGATTACACAATTGGAAATATAGCTCCTATCATTTTGTTGCCTTTTGCGGCTTTTGTAATTAACGCTTTTATCGTTAAAAAAGTTCCAAAGTTTGCAGTAGGTCTTGGTTGTATCACAATGTTTGCGTCATTTTGTTATGCTTGCCGAGTTTTTAAAGATTTTGTTTTTGTAACTTATTCTGCAGACTATTATGTGCATAAGGTTTTCACATGGTTTGATTTGGGCCTAATTAATGGGAAACCATTTAATGTTGACATGGGTATCTATTTAGACAATATGTCAGCAGTGCTACTACTTATGGTTACAGGATGTGCACTCATTATTCATATCTTTTCTACCTTTTATATGGAGCATGATGCCAGGTTTGGAAGCTTTTTTGTTTATCTTTCTCTCTTTACTGCTGCCATGATTGGACTCGTCCTTTCTGAAAACTTACTTTCTGTATTCGTCTTTTGGGAATTAATGGGCTTTTGCTCTTACTCCCTCATTGGATTTTATTATGAGAAAGAGGGTGCTGGAAATGCTAGCATGAAAGCTTTTATGACTACTAGAGTGGGAGATGTATTTTTTCTCGTCGGTATCTTGGCCATCTGGAGCACAATAGGATCAACTTCTTTTGTCGATATTTATGCAGCAATCGCCAGCGGGGCCTTTAATGACTTAACAGTTGTCGGAATTCCGCTTGTTACTTTTTCTGCCATTTCCATCTTCTTAGGAACGATAGGAAAATCAGCACAATTTCCATTACAAGTTTGGCTGCCTGATGCCATGTGGGGACCAACACCTTGTTCGGCCCTCATTCACGCCGCTACCATGGTTGCTGCTGGAGTTTATCTTTCTTTAAGAATGTATCCACTTATGGAAGCCGGTGGAATTACCACTGTTATTGCTTATATTGGTGGTATAACGGCGTTTGGTGCTGCCACGATTGCGCTTATACAAACTGATATTAAGGCCGTTCTCGCCTACTCGACCATTTCTCAACTTGGGTATATGGTCTTAGGAATTGGTGTTGGCGCCTACAATGCCGCCTTCATGCATCTTATTACACATGCTGTATTTAAAGCTTGTTTGTTCTTGTCAGCAGGATCTGTTATTCATTCATTACATGATCATCACACAGATGGTCATGTTCAAGAAATGCCACGAATGGGTGGACTTAGAAAGAAAATGCCTTTTACTTTTATAGCTATGCTTTGCTGTACTTTTGCAATTGCAGGATTTCCATTCTTCAGTGGATTCGTTTCTAAAGATAGAATTCTTGGAGATGCCCTTTTGCAAGCGCTAGACCACAAAACTATGATTGCTCCTGCTGTATTGGGATTTATAGCGGCACTTTTAACAGCTTTTTATATGTTTAGAATGATGTTTTTAACATTTTATGGTGAACCAAGAGATAAAGAACTTTATGAACATACTGATGTAGAAACCTTATCTTGGAATAGAAACGTACCACTTCTTATATTGACGGTTTTTACTTTAGGCTTTTGGTATTCAGGTTCCTTAACTGGCCAAGGGTTAGTCAAATTTCCAGGTGTCGAACATAAGGAATGGTTTTCAACATTAATTAAAAAACCTGATGTGGAAAAATTCACAAAATACAAAAGAGAAGCTTGGGGGTCTACAGACTCAAGAGATCAATTCTTCGAAAAAGCTCATTATGATGCTAATCATGGAATGACAGAAGCACAAGCTCATCACGCTCATCACGTTCATCATATTGGCGCAATTATGTCGATCATTATAGCTTTCTTTGGCTTTTTTATTGCCTATATGATGTATATCAAAAAAGCTTGGAGTCCGGGATGGTGGAGTTCCAAACTCTCTCCTTGGTACAGAGCTCTTCAAAGTAAATATTTTTTCGATGATCTCTATATTAAAGTGATTATTCAAAAAGGATTACTTGGAATGAATAATTTCCTCGCTTGGATAGATATGGGCATTTATGATCGATACATTGTAGATGGAACAGAGGTAATAAATAGATTTGCCTACAGAGTTTCAAATTGGTTTGATAATAAAATTGTCGATACTGTCGGTGTTGATGGAACAGGTGCATCTGTTAGATTATTTAACGTTGTGCTTAGAACTATTCAATCTGGAAAGATTCAATTTTACTTTATGATACTTGTAGTAGTTTTAGTTAGTTACATTTGGACATTAGTTTAAAAGTTAATTTTTTATAAGGAGACAACCGCGTGAACGGTTCATCAAATTTATTAAACTGGATTCTTTGGATGCCTATTATCGGTGTTCTTGGTGTTTTATTTATTCCCAAAGCTAAAGAAAATCTTATTAGATTTTGGTCACTATTTAATACAGTGATTAGCTTAGCAATTTCTGTTGTTCTTTACATGAAGTTTGACCAGACAGTTCCCGGTATGCAAGCCTTTTTCAATGTTGATTACATGTGGATAAAACAATTTAATATCCATTATCATCTTGGAATTGATGGTATTTCATTGCCAATGATACTGCTAACATCATTACTGTTCACCATATGTATTCTTTCTAGTTGGACGATAAAAAAATCAGTTAAAGGATATTTTGCCCTTTTTCTTTTTCTACAGGGATCAATATATGGAGTGTTTCTATCGTTAGATTTCTTCTTGTTTTACGTCTTCTGGGAAGTGATGCTGATACCGATGTTCTTTCTAATTGGAATTTGGGGGGGGGAAAATAGAGAGTACGCTGCTGTGAAATTCTTTTTATATACCTTTTTTGGATCAATCCTGATGCTTGTCGGTATGATTGCTCTTTACCATGCATCTGCTGGAACCGATTTAGGCGTGAATACTTTTGATATCTTGGCCTTGAGTGGAGGAAAATTTCAATCACTTAATATGGAATTATTTGGGTATACTTTCTCATTCTCCAAGCTATTTTTTGTCTTTATGTTTATCGGTTTTGCTATAAAGGTTCCTGTGTTTCCATTTCATACATGGTTGCCACATGCGCATGTGCAAGCCCCAACAGCAATTTCAGTTGTACTTGCTGGAGTATTATTAAAGATGGGAACTTACGGATTTTTAAGAATCGCCTTTCCTATTTTCCCAGCAGCTTCAGTTTATTTTGCAAATTGTATTGCATGGCTTGGTCTTGTTAATATTATTTATGGTGCGCTTTGTGCCATGGCACAAAGCGATGTGAAAAAGCTAATTGCATACTCATCAGTGTCACATATGGGATTTGTAATGCTAGGACTTGCTGCCATGAGTATACAGGGTATGAATGGCGCTGTTCTCCAAATGTTTAATCACGGAACCTCAACAGCAATGCTCTTCCTTTTAATCGGCATTCTTTATGAAAGATCTCACCATCGATGGATTATTAGACCTGACGGAACAAAAGGATTTGGAGGGCTCTATACTCAGCTTCCAAAATATACAATAATTTTTATCATTGCTATGTTTGCTTCAATGGGACTACCGGGACTTTCTGGATTTATTTCTGAAGCATTAATCTTCTTAGGCATCTTTGAATTCAATAAAACAATAACGGTTCTTGCTTTATTTGGACTTCTTATCGGCGCAGCTTATCTATTATGGATGTTCAAAAGAATGTTCTTCGGAGAAGTGATTGAAGAATGTAAAGCGTATACAGATGTGAATGCTAGAGAAGTTTTATATATGTCACCTCTCTGTGTAGCCGTTATTTTATTTGGTATTTGGCCATCTCCGGTTCTTAATATCATGAAAGCGTCAGTCGGACAGTTAGTTTCATTGATGTCACAATTTTAGGATAAATTATGAATTTGTCGTATTTAGCTAGTTTAAGTCATTATGTTCCAGAGCTTATGGCGGTCTTAACGATGGTCATGCTGGTCTTTATAGAGTCTTCATATGGACGAAATGATAAAAAGAGATCCTTTTTCTATTTTGGAACATTTATAGGGTTAGGATTTGTTCTTTTATCTTTATTTGATAGCTACAATGATCACTCCACTGCCATATTTACAGGTTCAATGGTTATAGATCCATTTAGTTCTCTTGTGAAAATTATTTTGGTTGTAGGAACTATGGCCTCAATTTATTTGGCCAAAGAATCAAAAGATATCTACGGCCATCTTAAGCCTGAATTTGCCATCATGAGCATTGGGGTCTTAATTGGTGGCATGATTTTATGCTCAGCAAATAATTTTCTTATGCTTTACATTGGAATTGAGACTCTCTCAATACTTTCATATGTACTTGCTTCGTTTAAAAAAAATGATGAAATGTCATCTGAAGCGGGTTTAAAATATTCTCTATACGGCGGAGTTTCTGCCGGTGTCATGCTGTTTGGAATGAGTCATATTTTTGGAGTTCTAGGGACTATTCAGTTTTCAGGTGTTAGCGCTAGACTTTTAGAGCTGCCAACAACTGATATTGTTATTTTACTCCCTGCCTTTCTAATGTTTTTTGCAGGTGTCGGTTATAAGATTGCCGCTGTGCCGTTTCATATGTGGGCACCTGATGTTTATGAAGGTTCTCCAATTCCAGTGACGACATTTTTCAGCATAGTTCCAAAAGTTGCTGGGATCGCGGTTTTAGTAAGAGTTTCGATGATATTTTTTGGAAGTCCTGGAGCACTACAAGTTACTTGGGTTGGCATACTTTCTGTTGTAGCCGCCTTAACAATGACAGTAGGTAACGTTTCCGCCATAGGACAAAAATCAGTTAAAAGAATGTTAGCTTATTCATCAATTTCTCATGCCGGAGTTATGATGTTGGGCGTTTTAGTTATAAATGAATTAGGGGTCCAGTCTGTTTTATTTTATGCTGTAACCTATCTATTTATGACTTTAGTTGCATTTTATATTGTGACTTTTGTCTCTGATAAATATGGTAATGACCACTTTGATAGGTTTAGAGGATTAATAGTTCGCTACCCACTAATGACAGTAATTATGGCCATGGTTATGTTTTCATTGGCTGGTGTGCCACCACTGAGTGGTTTTGTCGCAAAGTTTAATATATTTGGAGCTTTGGTATCTAAAAAATACTACACATTGGCCGTTATAGCGGGAATTAACTCAGTCGTGTCTCTTTATTACTATTTAAAACTAGTTAGGTTAATGATTTTTAAAGAGCAAGAATCTAATGAAGTCATCGTTGGATTTGGTACTGCTAATCAAACGTTGATTGTAGCGATGGCCATTCCCGTTTTAATGTTAGGAATTTTTTGGAGTAAACTGATGGAACTCACAGATGGTGCCGTTTTATTTATTGCTCCATAAATAGCTAAAGGATGTAATGGAATACATCGAGTTTTTTTTATTCAGCATAATTGCCTTTGGTGTTCCCATCGCTTTCGTATGTTTAAAAAATCGAAATCTTAATAATCAGAAAGAACGAAGGCCTATTTTAGAGTCTGGAATTCCTCAGAAGCTACGGGTTACGAACAAGCATAAAAATACCTTTTATCCAATCGCTCTCATGATGGTTTTTACTTTTGTACCGTTGACGGTAATGCTCCCTGTTTTTGTAATGAGGCATGATGGAGTTGTGATCGATAAATTACTTTTCGGAGCATTTAATCTTTTGGCCTCTTTTGTTGGATATGTCATTTTTAGATTTTCTGGTGGGTTTGATGAGCCTAAATGATCAGGTAGTAGTATTTTCGAAAGTCATTATTAAGTCGTTGGTTTACTTTCTCCTGCCATTTATCATCTACACATTTTCATTATCATTTGAAAGGAAATTGGCGTCTCGGTCCGTTGGAAAAATGGGACGGTACAGATCGAGAAGACGAGATTATATTACATTTATCCAAGATATTTTAAAAATATTTTATAAAAAGCCAATAACTTATTTAAACGTATCCTTTAATAGATTGAACGTAAGTCCGGCGGTTGCATTTGGACTATCTGCTTTGCCTTTGTCAGTCCTACCGCTTTGTGAGTCGTTTCTGATTAATAATGAGAAACTTTATATAGAAATATTAGCTTCAGAATATTCGCTCTTGCTATTTTTAGGTCTTAATACATTAAATATTTTCTCTGTTCTGATAATTGGTTGGGGTATAAACTCAAACTTCTCTATTCTTTCAAATTTAAAAAGGTCTATGAATTACCTGGCATCAGAACTTATTTTGCTTTTTATTGTAATTAACATGATTATTTCTTATGGATCAGCTGACTTTCACCATATTGTGATCATGCAGAAAAAAGATTTATTTGATTGGGTAGGCCAATTGGGAATTATTATTCAACCAGTCTTAGCTATCATTTATATGTATTACTTAAGTTTGTGTGCAAACTTTATAAATACAAAATTTATATTTGACTTACAAAATAGCCAGCAAGGAATTAGCTATAATTTAAACTCCGTTGGATTAATTTTGCTAAAGCTTTCCGAGCAATTAAAGTTTTTTATAAATGGATTGATTTTTTGCTTTTTATTTTTGGGAGGGTATAGTTTACTACCGGGTCTATCCTATCTGGTAGAGCAATATTCGGATTCATTGTATATATTACAGGTAATAAGTCTTTTAATAAAAACATCAATAGTTGCCTTCATTAGCATATTATTACGTCAATCATCATTTAACCTGAGATCAGACCAAATACTTAAGTATGCATGGAAAAATATTATACCAATCCTCTATCTGAATACTATGGGTACGATTATTTTTATGCTTGTTACGGGGAGATTTGAATGGGTTTAGATCTTGTCTTGTCGGTTTTGATCGTCGTTATAAGTACGATGACAGTTTTTTCTAGACAGCCATTCTTTGCAGTATTCTCTTTTATAGGATTAATGTTTGCAATAATGATAATTTTTATGATCAAGGGATCGGTAATTCTTTCTACTGTACTTTTATTGTCCGTGGGATCAGTACTTCTTGTTACGATAGTACAGCTGTTTATGAATTTAGATCTAGAGAAAGAGTTTCAGCAATATTATAAAATGAACGTCGTACCCATGTTTGGAATGATGGTCATGGGTGTGATACTCGGTGTTTTATCATTAACTGTATTTGGTTCCAAAGACATTTTCCTATTAAAAACTAGTCAACTTAAAACTGAACCACTAAATAAAGTGATCCTTGAATCCTATGACATTATGATTTTATTATCTGTAATGGGATTACTTGGAGTCATAACAACAGCTTCTCTTCTTATAAATAACGAAGAAGAAACTTATGAGGAAGAACAATGATAGAGAGTTTTTATTTTCCTGCAATTATTCTTTTTTGTATTGCAATGGCGGGAGCAATTTTAAAAAGGAATATATTATTGTCAGTTCTATGTACAGGATTGATGCCATTATCAATAGCAATTATGTATTACCACTTTGGATTAACTAATAACAAAGCGAGTGGTACAGAGGCCGCTTTGATATTGATTATATATGCAGCCCTTTATATGGCATTTGGATTGATATATGTTTTAAACTTTTATAACAAGAAAAAGTCATTAATGACTGAAGATATGAAGATAACGATAGAATAATGATTGAATATATAATCAATATATTAGCCGCATTAACTTTATTATCTCCGATAATACTTACGCTTATTAAAGATGAAAATAATGATGGTAAGAAACAAAAGTATATCATGGGATATCATCTCTTTTCATTTTTGATTCTTATCATGACTCTTATCGTTTCTGATCAGAGAAGTATCTCTTTTGGAATCGCAGCAAGTGAAAATTTTTATTTCGTAAAATCATTAGCACTTAAAGTAGATAAAATAATTATAAACTTCATGGTTGTACTTCATCTCGCCGGGTTTATACAAATATCTTTACGAAAAGAGTTTAAAAATAACACGAGAGAAATTTGGTGTTATTTTATTTTCTACTTTTTAGTAATGATGGCCATGTGCTCATCAAACATCTTAACGATAGTATCTATAGAAGAGATACTACTGCTCATTTTATATTTAAACTATAAAGTGAAAGACAGTTTGGTTACATATGACACAAGATATTTTAAAGTTGCAAACGTGATGCTTCTGCTAGGAGGACTTGTATATCTAATAGACATTGAAAATATTGGCATTAGCGAGGAGGTAATATCTGCAAAATATATCGCTAGTGTATTTACAGCTGCCGGATTGATTATTAAATTACATTTATTTCCTTTTAATAGAAACAAATTCAGTAACTATACATTAGAAATGAACAAAGGAATAATTGAACAGCAGTTCCTGGCATTGCTTCCAACATTAGCAATCTTAACGAAGCTAATATTGGATAATGATATATCAGAAATCTTAGTTCAAACATTATTTTATTTCAGTCTATGCACCGTCCTCCTGACATCAATATCATTGATTCTTCAAAACAATGTAAAAAATATTTCCAGACTACTGATGCATTCTGGAATTTGTCTTTTTGTGATACATTTATGTACAGGAAATATTACAGAGTCAGTATATTCTTTTATGGCCCATTCATTATCTTATTTGGGAATTGTTGCATTTATAGGAATAATTTCTTATAAGAACAAAACAAAAAATTTAAAAGAATTTAAGAATGTAAAAATAAACCATATGTTTGGGAATACATTTTTATATATAGTACTGGCTTCTTCTATGGCCTTGCCATTTACACCTCTTGCATTTTCACATTACAGCTTGATACTTTCATCATCAGTATATAATGAGTCGGCTATTGTTATTTCATTGCTACTGAATACATCCTTGCTTATACTGTCTTTTTCAATGTTTAGATTGTTTTGGTATAGCTCACATTTCTTTAAACCAGAGAGTAAAGAATTAAAACCGAATAACACACAGGTATTTACATTAGGAACAATATCAATATTAATTTTTGTGTTTATTATAATTGGAATTCCAAACCTCTTTATTGAAAGTTATAGCTTCAGCTTCAAAGAACTAATTAACTCTAAAACATTAGAGCTTGTTGATGTTACTATTCAGGCTAAGAACTTAACCTTGATGTATACTTTCGCACATCCATTTATAGCAGCGATTGTTATCTATGTATTGTATCTAAAAAAGAATAAAGATGGAAAAATTAATGATTTTAGATTCAAAAACATTTCTTTGTTTAGCTTTGCTGAAAAGAACTTTTCTATTACAAATTATTTTGATAATATTTTAGATATTACAGCCAAAACATTCATTTATATCAAAACCAATATTATAGAGGTAAGTGTTAAACGTGCAATTTTGGCGATAGGAAAATCTATTTATCAGGGTTCTGGATTTCTAAGCAATATTAGGCCCAAAGGAATTAACTCGAATCTCCTTTATGCGTCAACGACAATGGCAATAATGCTTATGTTTCTCTTTAGTAAATTAATATGAACCTATTACATATTTTAATATTAGTGATGACTATAGTAATGCTAGTAACGCATTACTTAGATTCTAAAGTTATAAAACTTGGCTTAAGACTTATTACTAGTATCGGAATATTTGTTGGCGGATTGAGCGTGTTTAAAGGGTATAGTTTAGGTATTCCATTAGGGGATGTTAATATAAATGATTATTTTTCTTTAAAAATGAATACCTTTTCTTGGTTCTGCTATTCTATACCAACTATACTAATTTGCTATGTTTATGGAAGGGCCATCATTAATGATGATGTCAAAAATGAGCTGAAACTTCCCTTTGATGTGATTCTCTTTGGAGCATTGATCGTTTTTCTAACAGAGTCATTTTTTATTTACTCCGTTACGATAGAATTAATAATTTTATTTCTTTCTTCTAGTCTTATTAATACTTTGGAACCGAATGACGGTTTTAGAAAATATCAGATAAACTTTTTTCCTAGTATCTTGTTAATGGCCGTTTTTGCTGTTTTTTACAGTGGGAGTAATGACTTAATACATCTATTGCAGTTTCCACTTATGAATTTGGAAAACATATATGCAGGAGCACAAAAAATATCATTTTTTTATCTTTCACTATTAATGTTAATATATTTTTTATTGCGCTGGATAATTATTATTAAAATGACTTTTAACTCGTTAAAAGTGACGAGAAAAACAATAATGATGTTGCCTATATTTAGTATTTTGTTTTTAAATGGTTACATTAATTATATAAAAAAGGTATTGGATAGGAGTCCTGAGTTTAGTAACTTTTGGATCGTTCTTGTGGCTCTGTGCCTAATTGGCTTAATGTCTTTTAATAAAGAGGCAGAAAACCCCGGCTTAGACTTTGTAAAAAAATCATTTCAGTTAATAATCTTACTAATAATGAGTACAACAATGAATATGGTTCAAATAATGCCAAGCTTTTATATTGCGAGCTCGGTATTATTATTAACGATGACGTTTGTCTCAATACTATATTTCGAAGATAAACCACTTTCAATTTTAAATGAATTAAAAGATAGGGGTAGACAATCTCTTTTTTTAATCTTAGCCCTTGCAATAATTATTTTGACTTTGTCTCCAACACCTCTTACCCCCGTGGTTTTCGCATTGTTTGAAAACTTAAAACAAGTATTTATTTCAGAAAAAATCATCTCTCTTTTTATAGTTGTCGTTTTTTGTATAATCACATTTCCATTAATATATAAAATCAAATACTTTGATGACTATGTTTATAATTCAAATAAAGTAGTTAATAATTCCCTGGGGATTATGTTTGTGTGGGGATATATTATCCTGTCATTTGGCATAATAGGATTTAAATAATATGGAACCGGAGGCTTTAAATATTCTTATTTTCTTTTCTGTTGTTTTATCCTTGTCCATTTTGAGTATATTTATATTTAAAAAACTAGCTTTCTTAGGGAACGTTTTCTTAATATTAAATCAGCTAACTCTTTTCAATAATCTTACCAAATTCGATGAAATAAAACTCACTAATACATTTGTACTTAACGGCTTAAACTTTAAGATAACCCTTCTGATACTTCTATTTTCAATTGTTGTCATGATGCTTCAAAACCTATCAAGTATAATTAGCTTTAAAAAAAATATTGTAAGTGTCTTTATGTTTGTCGGCATCGCAAGTGCTATCGGCTCAAAAACCCCCCTCCTCTTTTTTATTGCAAGCGAGATCATCAGTTGTAGTATAAGCTTTTTTATAGCAACTTCTGGCAAAGAGTTATCTGCACTTGGAGCATTGAGAAATTATATTAAGTCGGGCTTCTCTGGCGGGGGATTTTTACTTTTTAGTTATTTTCTATTCATAGGGACAGAAAAATTCTCCTTTTATAATGTTGAAGTTGTAAGCTCAAATCTTTATGCACTTTCACTATGCTTTTATCTTACTTATGCATTCTCAAAAATTGGTTTAGCTCCCTTCAACTCAAGATTAATTGATAAATTTGAAAACCTTGACTATCAAGGAATTGCAGCGGTCTTTTTAATAGGAAGGATTGGAATTATTTACGCCTTAATAGAGAAGTTTCAACATCTCCTATTAGAAGCAACCCCGGTCCATCAACAGTATTTAATTTACTTTGTATTAATTATTTCTATCTTTTCATGTTTTTATATGGGTTTATTGGCAATCTGGTCTAAAGAGTTAAACAAGGCGATGGGGCTCGTTTATATTTCTCAGCTTTCTTTTCTAGGAATATATCTAACTTATGGTATTTCTTTTGATGCTTTGGAGAATTTAATTCTGCTAAATGTGACCTTACATATATCTCTTGTGCTCGGCGTTGTCCCTGTGCTTTTCCTTAAGAAAAAAGATGGTAGTTATCATCGCGGTCGCTGGAAGCTTGGTGCTTATTCATTGGTTTGGGGATCGTTGACGTTGATAGGCTTGCCTCCAAGCATGGGTGTTATTGCCAAGATAACGTCCCTATCAAACTTTATACGAGAGGGTTATTTACTTGAAAGTATCTTTTTGATCATTGGATTGTTTTTGTCTGTTAATTTGCTCAGCAAGGTTTTTCAATTCAATGCAGACACAAATCTCTTGGCGAAAACAGGCATGATTACAAGTGCACCTCTAAGACTCAAACTTTTTACTATGCTATTATTGTTAATGACCTTAGTGGGCCTAGTATTGCTGAAAAATATATTGCAGATTATGTAAATGAAAAATAAATTTAGAATTAAACTTAATAATGATCGTATTGTCGGTCCTTTTAATGAAGCACAGATTGGTGAGCTTTATAGTAAGGGGCATATTGACGGTTCTGAAAAGTGCCAGGCGTATCCAATTGGCGATTGGGACGATTTCAAAAACTTCGAAGATTTAAAAGAGGTTATTCTAAATATTATTAATGAAGACGAAATGACTAGCACAATCGATCAATCTACTAAAATTAATACGCTGGCAAGACTAGGGCTAACATCAAAGGCTAAAGGTGAAAATGGTGATAATAAAAATACGGAATCAAACGTACAATTTAATGAATTTCAATTTGAAAAGAAACAAAAACAATCAAATATAGACTATGAAGAACTAGAAAGAAAACATCAAAAAATCTCTGAAAAAGAAGATGCAACAGGATTCGACTTTGCGGGGCTCTCTGGATCCGGAATATTCGATTCAACTGAATCTTCTGATAGTGACAAAAAGAAACTCCCGGATCAGAATGAAGGCGATATAGAGAAAACGAGATTAATCAGAGTACCTGTAAATGAAAAAGAAATAGACAAAACAATAATCTTGCAAAAAAATGTTTTAGAGAACTTAAAAAAAGAACAAGAAAAATCAAAAAAAATTGAGATTCAGCAAGATGAAGACGATAAAAAGTCGGATGAGACAAAGGTTAATATCAATGATGCCACTCAATTTATTAACTTAAACGAATTGCTTCCCACAGTTAAGGAAGATGTTGCTCTTGTAGAAAGAGAAATAGAAGAGAAGATTGCTCATAAACAAAAAATAGAAGAAAAAGAACTCGTTGAGGCAATAAAAAAGAAAGAAGAGAAAAGAGAAAGAAAAGAAAAAATAACAAAAAAAGGAATGAAGCCGATAATAGCGCTTGCTTTTATTGCCATATTCTGGACAATACTTTTTGATGACGATGAAAGCAATGCCATTCCATTACCGAAAAGAATTAGCATCTCATTTCCCATTGCAAAACCTTATGAAGACAAAATAAAAGCAAAAGAATATTTTCTTGCAGGAAAAAAAAGTTATTCCGAGCAAAGCTTTTTGGGAAAAAAGCTTGCTGCAAGAAACTTCCACGACTCGCTGAGCCATAGCTTTAATAAGAACAAAGCACTGGGCTGGCTTATTCTGTCTTATGCTGAGATTTATGACAATGCGAGAAGTAAATCGAAAGCCGCAATCAAAATACACAAGCTTTTAAAAATTGCAAACTCAAAACTTTTGAAAGACGTTAATGTTGCCCTAGGAGCAGCCGTTTTTTATAGTAGCTACGGAAAACATAAAACCGCCATTAATGTTATTGAAAACTTTTTACGAGTTGGTAAAGCTTCGCTGAAAATTTTGTCGGTTTACTTGAATGTTCTTATTGCAGAGGGGGAACTAACAAAAGCTCGAAAGGTTTTTGATAAACTAATTAAACTACCCAAAAAGTCTATTACAATTACAATAGCATTATGTAATTTTCTAGAGCAAGATGAACGAATTGACGAAGCAGATAAACTAGTAAAAGAGATAATGCAAAAGCATAAAACATCAATTCCACTTCTTTTACGATCTGCTAAATATAAGTTTGAGCAAGGTAAATATAAACGATTTGCTAAACATCTCAAACTTATTGAAGAGTTAAATTCTGGCGGCTCACCTATTTATTATGCAAAATATTTAGAGCTCAAAGGAATGCTAGCAGCGGCGAATCAGAAGCTAGGTGAATCAGCAAAATACTTCAATAAGGCACTAAAAATTAATGAATCAGATGAGCTTCGATCTAAATTGGCGACACTTAGTCTAGGCGGAACTGAATCTGTTGAGGCCTTAATATTACAATCAAAAGTTATTAATAAGATGAAATATGCAAAACTTGCAGTTAAGGAAAAAAGTTGGGAAAAGGCATTTAAATTTTCAATAGATGCCGCAGACCTATTGCCCTCCTATATTCCAGCACAATTACTGTTAGCCGACATTCAAACTCAGCGAGGATATTTTGAGTCAGCAATTAAAACTCTTACACAATTAAAACAGAGCAACCCAGTCAATCCAAATGTAAACTTCAAATTGATCATGGCATATGTGTCTGCATTAAAACTTGAAGATGCCAGTAAGCTTATACAAATGATTTCACAAACGAAGTTAAGATCTACCGCTGGTTATGCTTCTGTATTGGGCAGGTATTATCATAAAAAGAACCATGATTTACTTGCTGTGCAATGGCTAAAAGAATCGATTAAGAGATTTCCTTTAAATGATGAAGACTATTATCTTCTTTCAAAAGTATTTTTAAAAAATAGAAAGTATGACAATGCAATTCAAATGCTTGGAGAGGCAATATCTTTAGATCCAAAAATGATCAAATATAAATCTACATATGCAAAGATATTGTATGAACGCTCAGATGTTAATTCCGCTTTGGGTTACCTCAGAGATGTTCTAGATGAAAATAAAGATAGCCCAAAACTTTTAGGCGATATCGCGATTTATTATTATCGCTCTGGTCAAATGAGACGTTTTGAAGATTATATGAAAAAAATTGAAGCCCTGTCGACAAAGGATCAATCATTTTACGAGTTTCTTATCAAAGCTGCTAAATTGGATGAGCGTTATCAAGACGTCATAAAATATTCTAAAGAGCTGATTAAAATCAACCCGGGAGACTTAGAAACGCGGATGATACTTGGTGAATATTTATTTAGAGAAAAGCAGTTACCACAAGCAGTAGAGGCTTTTGAATCGATTATAGAAAGGTTAAAAGGATTTCCGAGGGCACATTATTATCTCGCAAAGATTTTTATACAATCAGGTGATGCCAAAAAAGCTTTATCTTTAGCTGAAATTGAAGTTAACTTAAATAAAGGCCTTGAGTTTGGCTATTATATTAGAGGTGAATCTTACAAGGAGCTCAAGGAATTTCAAAAAGCGATTGATGATTATGAAAAAGCGATCTCTATAAATGGAAAATATGTAGAGGCATTGATGAGTCTGGCTTGGATAAAACATAGGCAGAACTTTTATGAAGAGGCCCGAGAACTGTATTTAAGGGCAAAAAAACAGAACGAATCAAACCCCGAAGTTCATAAACGGCTAGGCCATGTTTACAAATCTACGGGTAACTCAGGTCTTGCTTTGGAATCTTTTCAGACTTATTTAGATATTTTCCCCGCAGCGCCTGATCGACAGCGGATAGAGCAGGAGATTAAAGCTTTGCGCTGAGCGTAGGCCTTTTGTCTTTCCCAAAAACTATCTTGTCAAAAAATGAAGAAAGAATTAATATTCATATCTTAAATGTGGAGGATTGGCTGAGTGGTCGAAAGCGGTGGTTTTGAAAACCATTGACCTTTACGGGTCCGCAGGTTCAAATCCTGTGTCCTCCGCCATATATTTTTTGAATTAGTGGAGACGTGGGAGAGTGGTCGAATCCAACACCTTGCTAAGGTGTCGTACCCTTGTGGTACCGTGAGTTCAAATCTCACCGTCTCCGCCATTTTTGAATTTTTTCTTGTTGTAGATATCTGACAATGCACGGTTTTTTATAGATTAAATTAATTAGTAGTTTTGAAAAAGTTTAAAAGTTAGGTGTATAAATTTTAAAGAAACCTATGAAAAGTTCTATCCAAACTTGCAGAGAAGGTATTTCATTTTACTTTCGGACAAAATTTAATTTCTATTACTAATGATGGATTTATTGAACCAATTAAAAAAGGTATTCAAAAAATATCCGCTCTCTCTCATGAATCAGTGAGGGCATACTAGATGCTATTTGTCTTTTAGATTTGTGATCAAAGCCTATAGATTTAAAATAAACATTCCGGAAATTTTGACATCGTCACGCTTATCATCACCTCGTGGTTTTATCGTGTTCATAACTATAAAGATATATTTCATATACACGACGTAGACAGTTTGACATGTTTTAACAATAAAAAGAGATGATTTTAAAGGGTTTTTAATTCACTATCCGTATATAATTAGGTATTAGTTAGATTAATTGTGCAGCCGTAGCTCAGCTGGATAGAGTACCTGACTACGAATCAGGTGGTCGAAGGTTCGAATCCTTCCGGTTGCGCCAATTATCTATCGCTTAAAGCGGAAATATAATGAAATCAAGATGGTCTTATATTTTTCTCATAATAGCTTATATTATCCCGAGCTTTTCGTTTGATTTTCTTTTTGATTTTTGGGGTCAAGGCCTTATACCTTATTATTTCGAATTCATATTTGTTGTAACAAGTATTTATATTTTTAAAGAAAAACTGCAGTTTTATTCTAAAGACAAGAAACCAAAACATTTTTTAAGATATTTACTTGCCGGACTTATCACAATTATTTTTTGTAAACTATTCTCAACACAACTACCCTATGATCTGAGTTCAGCTACAGTTAAAGTATTTCTAGTTCTAATAGGTCCATTATTAGAAGAATTTATTTTTAGATTTGCTATCTGGAATGCGATTGAAAAGTTCACTACCTGCAAGAAGGCCCCACTTCATATTACATCGATTCTTTTTTCTATTGCGCACTTTAAGGGCATATTACTTATAACACCTCCCTATATGACTTTCATTACTTTTCAGGCCCTTTACACTCTTTTGCTAGGATATACGTTAGGTATGAGATACGAAAAAAAGAAAAATATAATGGAAATCGTTGTCCTTCACGTTCTATTTAACCTTGGTTTTTTGCTGGGGTATATGGGACTATATTAGTATGAAAAGAATTGAACTTTCTCAACTTCAAATTAAGCAAGACATGGATAAAATCTTTGTTTTGCACTTTGGGCAATTGGTATTTTTGGGCATGGCCTTGCTTATTGAATCTCCAATATTTAGCGACAGGCCCTGGGCGATAATGAAAATTATATGCATTTCTCTTATTTCAGTTCTTTTTTACCGGACGATGAAAAATCTTTATTACTCATTTTGGACCTTCTCGGCCTTTTTTATTTTATTTTATCTTTTCAACTTGATAGCTTCGTTTTCAGGAGAGGGCACATTTTCTCTTATGAATTGTTATCTTTTTTCAATAATTCTTTTATTGATGGAAATGTATTTACTCTACTCCCCTCTTTTTTATCCCATTGTGAGATGGTGGGAATATGACTTTCGATTTCGTCATGATCTGAAGGTCATGGTGACTAGACAGTTTGGAGATAAACAAGAAGAATATACAGGTCGTTTAACAGATGTTAGAAGAAATGCCGGTTGTATTCAATTATTTGAAAATTTAAAAGTTTCCGATCATGTGATAATAAACGTGTCCCTTGATAACCAGACAACTAAAATCTTAAAGGGCGAGATTATTAGTAAGAGACAATACTCAATTGGGCGCCCATGGAATTATGGAATAAAAATGAATTTTGAAAATCTGGAAGAAGAACAAGACTATAAAGAATTAGAATTTAATTGGAAGTCTGACAGGAAAGATAAGATACGTAGGAAATTTGAAAAGTCTAAACAAGCTTATAAAGAAAAAAATCGTGAAGAAAGTAATAATCCCTCCGTTTAACGACATTCTGTGGAATATGAATCTTGCTCTCGAGCAAGCTGATTTGGCCTATACAAAAGGTGAAGTTCCTATTGGTGCTATTTGTGTCGCAAAAGATGGCAAATTGCTTTCAGCTGCTCATAACCTAAAAGAATCGACACCGAATCCGTGCGGTCATGCGGAAATATTAGCACTTACAAGTGCAGCAAAAGAGTTGGGTGAATGGAGATTATTAGATTCTACACTTTACGTAACACTTGAACCTTGTCCCATGTGTCTGGATGCGGCACGTCAGGCGCGTGTTGGACATGTTATCTTTGGTGCCTATGATAAAAAAGGTGGGGCCATTAGTTTAGGATATAACCTTCACAAAGACTCTCGGCTGAATCATAAATTTAATATTGTTGGTGGAGTTTTTCATTTTAAATGTTCAAACATACTTTCGACATTTTTTAAGCAGAAGAGGTCTTCATATAAAAATGCAAATACATTTAAAAAATAGAAATTTCGCAGCTAGACACAATCAAGGTTTCCATATAAATTAAGTTTTCGAATGAATGCGGAGAATTGGCCGAGTGGTCTAAGGCGCACGCTTGGAAAGTGTGTGAGCAGCAATGTTCCGTGGGTTCAAATCCCATGTTCTCCGCCATTTACACTATTCTTCGGGGAGTTTTGGAGTAACTCCTTCGCCCGTTTTAAGAAGATGCTTGAGCCATTTTTTGAAATCGTCACGCCAATGTGGCAACGGTCGAGTAACTTCACATCCAATGTCTTTAAGACACATCATTTGAAACTCTAAATCTTTTTTTAACTGCCGACTGATATTTTGAAATTGAAATCCATAAAAATGTGCATGGGGGGCCTTAAAAATTGATTTGGCATCTATCGAAAAAGCTTGATTATTAAGTTCAAATTCAAGTCTGACATCCTTACCGATTGTGATAATACTCCCGGCATCTAGCAAAGCTCCTCCATTAGAAATATTACATGTTCGGCCAATAATAAATTCATCTCCGAGGTAAATCTTTGTCGATAAATCAACAATATATCTTGGGCTTGCCTCCCACCAGCGAATTTTTGGTTCGTAGTAAGTTGTCTTGACACTTGGAATTAGAAAATAGGAAACCAAGTAAACATTAAAGGCCATTGGAATTATAATTCCAAATATTTTGGTGGTAAGATCGAAATCTGAGTTGATTCGAAAAATTGAGTGAATAAAGATCCATGCCATGGCAGTGAGAAAAACTGGATAGCTCCAATTTTTTACTGAAAAAATTGCGTAGGAGGCAACAAGGCTTGGAACCATAAGAGTAAAGAGGCCCAAGTAATTACCAGAAATAGTGAATAGACTTTTAAGATAATTTAAAAAACTGGTATTGCTCTGAAGGAAGTAATAAGTGGTGCAAATATTCACGAATGGCAAAAATAGAAAAAATAGTGATAACAATATGATTGACCAAGGTTTTCGAAGCATTTATTAACCGACCTAACGTTTATGAACTAGTTATTTCTATTCTAGCTCGCAAATAAATTATAACAAGTTGAAAATACGGTATGTACTAGATAGTTATAAAAAAAGGCGAGGTGCCAGAATTGACATCGTTCCAAATTGGACATAATATTCGATTCGGTGATCGAGCTGTTTGCAATAGTTTCGTGGTGAACTCCGCCAGGTCCGGAAGGAAGCAACGGTAGCTTACGGCCCTCTGTGTTATTCCGCTCGATTGCCACTTTTTCATAGCCCATTCTTGCTTCGTATATTATTCTATTTTTGCAATTTTATTTTTTTAAACAGGAAAACTTAGCAATGGAATATCAAGTATTAGCTCGTAAGTGGAGACCTAAAACATTTGAAGATGTTATAGGCCAAAAGCATATTACGAACTCATTACAAAATGCTATTGCCCAAAATAAAATAGGCCATGCTTATATTTTAACTGGAACAAGGGGAATTGGAAAAACTTCAGTCGCGAGACTTTTTGCCAAGGCCTTAAGGTGTGAGCAGCGAACTGATCATGCTGAATCATGTGGCCACTGTGATGGTTGTCTGGATTTTGATTCTGGCACTTCAATGAATGTTTTAGAATTCGATGGCGCTTCAAATAACTCTGTTGATGACATGAGAGAACTTATTAATAACGTTCACTATCTCCCGACTTCGGGAAAATATAAAATCTATATCGTTGATGAAGTACATATGCTTTCAATAAGTGCTTTTAATGCTTTATTAAAAACGCTAGAAGAACCACCTGAGCATGTTATTTTTATATTTGCCACAACAGAGCCCCAAAAACTTTTGGGGACAGTGCTTTCTAGATGCCAAAAGTTTGAGTTTAGAAATGCAAGTCAGCATGAACTCGTTGCACATCTCCAAAAGATTTCTGAAGTTGAAGGTATAGTAACTGAGAATGCTAAAGTCTTTAATCAAATTGCTAAACTTGGATCTGGCTCAGTGAGAGACACGCTTTCTTTATTGGATCAGGTATTAAGTTTCGCACCAGATAAAAAGATTACAGAAACTGTCCTGGCCGAATCATTAGGATTGGCAAAGACATCATCTATTTCAAAGTTAGTCACAGAACTTTTGATAGGAGATGTTAAGGCGGTGTCAAATAATTTCAGGAAAATGATTCAGGAAAATATTCAATTAAAAAACATTGTTCTTTCAATGTTGGATTTTATTTTTGATGCCATTGAAAATATTGACGATGATTCTTACTTAAGTAATGAGCTTGAGTTGGATGTAAAAATACTTTCAACTATTTCTACACCAGAACTGATGTGGATCTTTGAAAATATTGGAAAAGAAGCAAAATGGATTCTTGAAAGTATTGATCCAACAAAGCTATTTGAAATACAAATTCAAAAACTTGCCATGCGAAGAGAGATTATTAATTTTGAGTACGGAGTAGTGGCAAAATCTCAAAAAAAAAAACCAACAATAGCTAAGCCTGAACAATTTGAAGGAATTGAAAATGAAATCGCTCGGGATCAAGCGCTCGACCCATGCGTCAATATTCGAAAAGAAATAAAATTAAAAAAGGCGATAAGCTGGGAAGAAGCGCTCTCATTGATGAAGGATAAGTCTCCCGCGACAGCGTCCTATCTAGAAAGGTCTAATCTCGTTTCGCCTATAGAAATACTTGATGAAAAAATAAAAGTTGATCTCGGAGTTCCTTTTCACGAAAAGATAATTTTTGACCATCTTCAAGAGGACGAATCCAAGTCCAAAGTTACTGACTTACTAAGAGATGTCTTTGAGCGAGAAGTTTTTTTAACCATAGGCCTTCTTAAACAAGAAGAAATTGACAGAACCCAATTTCGAACTAAAGTTGAAATAATAGAAGAAGCTGAAGAGAAGAAAAAACAGATAAAAAAAGATAACTTAAAAAATAATCCATTGATTAAAAAAGCAGAACAATTATTCAATACAAAAATAGATAAAATAAAATTAAATAGTAAATAAGCAAAAAGGATAAAACTATGGCAAAAAAAATGAATAATTTAATGAAGCAAGCTCAGCAAATGCAACAAAAGATGTCTACCCTTCAAAAAGAACTTGAGTCTAGAGAAATGGAAACTTCTTCAGGCGGAGGAATGGTAAAAATAAAAATTAATGGTAAACAAGAAATATTAGAACTTATATTAGATAAAGAATGTGTTGATCCAAATGATGTAGAATCATTAGAAGAATTATTAACAACTGCCGTTAATCAAGCAGTGAGAGAATCTAATGAAATGGTCTCCTCTGCAATGTCTAAGGTTACAGGCGGGTTAAGTATCCCAGGATTGTTCTAAATTGGAATTACCAGAGAAAATAAATAATTCAGTTGATGCTTTTGGTAGAATTCAGGGGGTAGGTGCAAAAACTGCACTTCGCCAGGTGCTATCCATGTGTAAATGGAATAAATCCGAGCTAGAGTCTTTTTCTGATGCAATATTTGAATTATCAAAGTTAAATACTTGTGAAATATGTGGATTTTATACCGACGAGAAAAAATGCTCCATCTGCCTAGATGAGAAACGAACCTCATTTGGAACAATTTGTGTAGTTGAATCAATAATTGATTGTCTGGCCATTGAGAGAAGCAGAAACTTCCATGGAACTTTTCACGTTCTTGGTGGAGTTTTGAATCCGTTAATGGGAATTGGGCCTGATGAGTTGGGAATAGATGTATTGATAAATAGAATTGATGATTCTGTTCAAGGATTAATTTTAGCAGTCAATCCTTCTGTTGAAGGAGATGCAACCTGTTCATTTATTAGAGATAAATTGCCTGAGAGAGTTCAGGTGGATAGAATAGGATTTGGAATTCCTATGGGTGGAAGTCTAGAATATTTAGATGCTCAGACTATTACCAAAGCATTAGAAAATAGGAAAAAAATGTGAAAGCAGAATTAACTTTTACAGAATTTGTAAACGCGTTTCTGGATGAATATCTAGAGACTGGAGCAATGACCAACTATTCTGTTTTTGTTTGTCGTGAAGATGGACATTTGGTCTATAACCGAGATCATATGAAGATGGGCGTTAAGCATTCTTCGATAGCCGCTTTGCTGGGGGGGGTCTGGCAGGCTGCGTCAACCCTGGCTTCTTTCATAACAAAAGAGGAAAAACAAGATCTCTTCAGACTGAGCTTTGACACAAGCTCGCAGGGAATTTATATACTTCCTTTTGAGCAAAATAATGAAAAATATAGCCTGTGTTTACTTTATAAAAATGAAATTAACCCTGGATTTTTAAAATCTCGGTTGAGAGAGCTATTAATGAGAATGACAGGTGAAATGAAATGCTTAAACTTGAAAGAGTTGAGGTCGAATAAGGGATTCATGTTCTCGGATATTACAGATGAAGAGATGGATAAGGTTTTTAATATTAATGAGGACGACAGATGTCATTCGTAAATTATCAAACAAAAGAAATTAACTGCAAGATTGTGTATTACGGTCCAGGTCTTGGTGGAAAAACAACAAATATCCAATATGTGTATCAAAAAACGAGTGGTGATTCTAAGGGAAATATAATTACCCTCAATACAGAGTCAGAAAGGACTTTATTTTTTGATTTTTTACCACTAGACCTTGGTGAGATTAGAGGATTTAAAACACGATTTCATCTCTATACAGTTCCGGGCCAGGTCTTTTATGAAGCGAGCAGGAAATTGATTTTAAGAGGTGTGGATGGAATTATTTATGTAGCAGATTCACAGGTAGAAAAAATGGAGGCCAACATGGAAAGCTTGGCAGATCTTGAAAAGAATTTAAAGGAACAGGGATATGATCCTGCGAAAATACCTATGGTGATACAATGGAACAAAAGAGATCTTCCTAACATCTCCCCTATCCCAGAATTATCTCAAAGACTTAATAATTGGAATCTCGAAGAGTTTGAAGCCTGTGCAATTAATGGAGATGGAGTATTCGAAACTCTAAAAATGGTAAGTAAGCATGTGCTCATGAATCTTAAGGGTGGACTTTCTTAAGCCGACTTAATTTTTCCAAGGTAATTTAAAAAGACAAGATGTGCTTCTAATAGGGCCTCTTGACTATATTTACTTGATCGTGTTCCCACAAGATGATGTCCTTTTATAACGCCCAAATTAAGAGCGTCAAAATATGGAGGGAACATTGCTTGCCACGCCTCTACCACGCCATCATTTACTTCCTTAATTCTGAAAAATAATCGGGTGAGGATCATCCATAAGTGACTTTCGTACCATGATGATTCAAATGCAGTCGAAGTATAAAATAGGTCTTTTGGTAAAGATTCATGATTTCTCTCAAACCATGGAGATTGGTTTTCTTCTGAGAGAGATCGAACGACCTGCTTGAATAAAAAGTTCTTTTCTTTTTCCAAAATTTTATAAAGGAATGTGTTTTCGAATTTGTGAATTTTGTTTATGAATTTAAGCATTTTGTGTTCAGTGTGACTTGAGCCTAAAAGTGGAGAAGCGATTGTTGAAATTCCAATAAGATTTTGGTTAGCGAAATCAACATTATTTTTTAAAAAATGTAACGAGTCAATTCCACCTTTTGAAAATGCTAGTAACCATAATTTCTCACCAGAATTTTCTGCAACATAGGCCTTTAGTTGGGAAGCAAGCTTTTCAGAATTTGCCTTAGATCCCTTTGTTCCAGAAACATCGGCATTTAAAAACTTGATACCGCATTCTTTTGAAAGGTGAATAGCCCCTCTTTCGAATGCTGGAGTAGAAAAAATTTCATTCAGTACGCCGGAAACGAGAACCATTGTAACATTGACCTTTGGTAACTTTAAAATACTTTCATATGCTGGGTTATGATGTGAAAATTCTAATTCGTTATAAATACTTTTAAAAATTTCTGAGTGACTAACATCGTTTAGAGGAAGCTCCTCTCCTAGTGAGACATGTTCTAAAATTGTTTGGACCCGTAGACTTTCCTCTTTACTCATCAAAGAACCGTTAAAGTCAGCTAAAGTAACGAGATATTGTATGGAAGAAGAGGAAATCCACACTCCAGAAAATGTTAGTTTTTTAAGAAGTGAAATGACCTGAAGAGGGCTTGGATTTTTAGATACCCCTTCTAGCTTTTCTTTTATTTCTTCTTTAGATATTTGCGTGGCATTTATAAGTGAATCTTTCTTTTTCTCAAGTGCTTGCGCATAATTATTTACGATCGATTTAATTCGATCAGATTTAAAATTGAGTTTGCTCATTTCAAAATGTTTTTCTAAATTAAAACTAAAGTTCACTAAGAACGCCGTATGGGTTTCCAGCATGCTTTAGTAAGTATAAAGCAGGCTTTATATTAACATTGAATGTTCTGTCGATAACTTTTGCTCCGGGATAGAATCCACCTCTCCACATTGATTTAGGAGAAAGCTCGAATGTAAAACAGAAAATGTTTTTCGCTCCATAAGCCCAGTCGCAAGTGTCTCCAGATGCTATGTATAAATCAGAAGCTTGCTCTGGCTTATAGCCATTCCATTTTGCCATTGTTTTCGCCATCTTTTCAAACACTTTTTGATCACGTCCACCGACACCATCATTCTTTCCTCCCCAGGGATACAGAATAAGTTCTGAAAATGTATGAAAAGTTAAAAGGATTCTAATATTTGGTTTCGCATCTATAAATGCTTTTACAGCGAGAGTTTCTGGTTCTGAAAATGGCTTTGGACCCATGTAAACATCTGAACGTTCATTTCTTGATGATCCGCCTGTACCCCAGCCAAAGCTGTAATTCCTATTGAGGTCAACACCAAATGATCCTCTGGTATTAACAGCTCTATTTTTTCTCCAGCTTTTATACTTTTTTCCTTTGATGTCATACATTGCACCATCTGGGTTAACCATTGGAGCGATATAAACTTCTCGTGAATCTAACAATTTTTTAATCTCGGAATTAGAGTGATAGTTTTCAACGAGATACTTTGCGAGTAATAATGGAACCTCTGTAGAAAGGTGCTCTCTAGCGTGATGTGCTCCTAGAAATAAAATTCCAGGAGTAAAGAGATTAGGCCTATTTGATGAGACAGCAGTGATCTTTATAGCTGGAATTTCTTGACCTTCTAATGAAGTACCAAGTGAAAATCTTTCTGTTAGATTTGGATATTTCTTGGCAAGGTCATTTAAAACCGTAACAACCTCTGCATGTGTATGAAACTTTTCATCACCTCTTGGGAATTCAATTTCATCTCCAAGTGTTCCTGGACTTGCTTGGATATAGACATGTGATTCTACAATTTGTTTCTTGAAATTCTTTTGAAGCTCTTTCAGGTCATTTTCGTTAACTACGGAATATACAGAATCATCAATAACCTGATCAATATGAATGTATTTTGCAATCTCAGATCTTGTTTTTGCGTCCTTTGCTTTAAGATGTACAAAATAGGTTGTATTAGAAACAACAGCAGAGACAGAAAATGAAATGCTAAGTAATAATGTTAAAAGTAATGATTTCATGGGATAAACCTTGTTAGTTAACCTTTATAGGATAATAGTAAGACTATAATGTTTGCATCTCGGTTTACCCTCGTCAATCTGATGATGCGACAAGTCTTTGGAGGGATAATCATGATAATTGATCAGTTTTCACAAGAAAACTTAGGAATCATTGGAGGCAGTGGAATTTATCAAATGGAAGGTATCGAAATCATTAAAGAGCATATGATTGAAACTCCGTTTGGGAGACCTAGCGACGCGGTCATTGAAGCAAAACTTAGTGACGAGGTTTTTTTCTTTTTGGCGCGACACGCAAGGGGCCATAAACTACTTCCCCACGAAATAAACTATAGGGCCAACGTTTACGCTATGAAGCAATGCGGAGTTCGTTATCTACTCTCTGTTTCAGCGGTTGGATCACTAAAAGAAGAGCTTCCTCCAACCACTTTTGTCCTTCCTGATCAATTTATTGATTGGACCAAAGGTCAAAGAAAACGAACATTTTTTGGTGATGGAATCATTGCACATGTGTCTACTGCCAACCCAATCGATCCTAAGCTTCAAAAATTGGCTGCAAATTCTTGTGAACATGCTGGTGTAAATTTTCACGTCGGAGGCTCTTATGTTTGTATTGAAGGGCCACAATTTTCTACAAAAGCTGAGTCTGCTATTTATAGAAGATTTGGGGCAAGTATAATAGGAATGACAAATGTTCCAGAATCATTTTTAGCAAAAGAAGCGGGAATGTCATATGCCACTATTGCTATGGTAACTGACTATGACTGTTGGAAAGAAGAGCATTGCACTGTAGATGAAATTATGAAAGTAATGGGAACAAACAATTCTATGGCCCATAAAGTGCTACTGGACTTTATTTTAAAATTTAGTTCCAATAAGTTTTATGTAAATCCGGAAAATAAATTAGGCGTACTTACTAATCGAGATACCCTCTCGACAGATAAGCAGGAAATTTTAGACGTCTTGTTGCAATAGGAAGAAATGGAGTACACAGAACATATTTCAGTTTTAAAAGAAGAGGTAGTCGAAGCATTTACCGAAAATCTTGAAGAGAATGACTGCCTTGTCGATTTAACTTTTGGAGCCGGTGGACATACAGCGGCGTTTGCAAATATGGAAAAATCAACAAGGGTTATTTCCTTTGATCAAGACCCAGATGCTTTAGAAAATGGATATGTATATCTTAAGAAAAATAACTTAGAACATGTTTCTTTAATTGACTCAAACTTTGAAAACTTCCCAAAATTTTTTAATGAACGAAAATCAGAACTTTTAATTGAATCTGGTGTTAAAGGTATATTAATGGACCTTGGAGTTTCTAGCCATCATTTTGATGATAGGACCAGAGGTTTTTCCTTTAAAGGTGAAGCACCTTTAGATATGAGAATGAATAACAGAGAAGGCGTATCCGCAAAAGATATAGTCAATGGTGCTGAACAAGAAGTTTTGGCCATGATTTTCAAAGATTATGGAGAAGAGCGGTTTGCAGATCGAATTGCTGCAGAAATTATCGATAAAAGATCGGCTGCCCCTATAGAGACTACAAAGGATTTAGAAAATATCATTTTTCACTGTTACCCAAAAAAAATGAGATTTGGAAAAACAAACCCTTCGACAAGATGCTTTCAAGCATTAAGGATTGCCGTTAATCGAGAATTAGAGATCCTAAGTGAGATTATTCCTAGGTTAATTGATACTTTGGCCATTGGAGGAAAACTTGCAGTCATTTCTTTTCACTCGCTGGAAGACAGAATCGTTAAACATTCTTTCAAAGCACTTGTAAAGAGTAGATCTGATGTAAAAATATTGACTAAAAGACCTATCATCCCCTCTATTTCGGAAATAAAATTAAATCCCCGATCTCGAAGTGCAAAATTAAGATTCATTGAGAGAATATTGGAATAAATTTAGAAAAAGAGTTAAAATATTCTTACGTGCCTCTATCAAGGAGTGATTGTGGTCGCTAGAAAAACAAGAGTTAGAGCAAGAGCAACAAAAACCTCTAAATCAAATGTAATTTTAAATAGTATTAAAAGTAAAATATTTAGTTCACATGGCTTTCCAATATTTTTGGGATTCACACTTATGGGTATTTTGTTTGTACTATTTAGAATGAAATCAATAGAGATTGATTACAAAATATCTAGCATTAATAAAGATATAAATAAAGTTATTGTTGAAAACAAAGAAATATCTGCTATCAAAGCTAAAATGTTATCTGTTAGAAATTTGAAATCGATGGCCAGAAAATATAAACTTTCTCAACCGAGACAAAAGCAAATAATAGTTATTCGATAAATATGAATAAAAAAGAAATAAATGCCATTAAATTTACATTCATCCTATTTTGTATAGGATTTGTACTTGTTGCAGGGAAAGCATTTAAGATTCAATTAATCGATAGTGCAAAACTAATTGCAAAATCTAAAAGTCAATATTTTAGAGAGAGCAGAGTGTATCCCAGGCGGGGTAACATATATGATAGAAATGGAAACCCTCTTGCCATCAACGTTCAAACGTATAGTATTTTTACCATTCCTAAAAATGTTAGAGACAAAGTTACTACGTATAAACTGCTAAGTGATATATTACCTCGTCACAGTTATAAATATATAAAAAGAAAAATTAAAAAACGAAAGAAATTCACATGGATAAGTAGAAAGATAAAATTAAACAAAGAGCAGGTTGCTTCGATTAAAGAATTGAAGGGGGTTTATATTGACGCCGTACCGATGAGGCTTTACCCAAATAATGAATTACTTTCTCAACTGTTGGGATTCGTTGGAGTAGATAATGTAGGACTTTCCGGAATCGAATATCTTTTTGATAAAGAGCTCAAGGGAAAACCCAAGGTTACTAAATATATAAAAGACAACAAGGGTAGACCGGTAAAGTTTGAATCAATTGATAATGGCAACCTTGCAAAAGACATTCATTTAACTATAGATAAAGAAATTCAATTCATTGCTGAAAAATACCTTAAGGAAAAAGTTGAAGAGTATAGTGCCAACAAGGGAGGTATTGGTGTTATGGATGTTAGATCGGGAGAAATACTAGCAATTGCAAATTACCCTACTTTTGATCCTAACAACGCAAAAAAATCAAAAGTTGGAAGCAGAAAACTTTCTTTTGTATCGGATCCATTTGAGCCGGGATCAACTTTCAAATTATTTACAGCTGCTAGTGCATTAGAAAATAAAATTGCTACTACGGATACGAATTATTATTGTGAAGAGGGTCGTCTTAAGATTTCTGGACATGTTATTAAAGAGGCAGAGGCAAAGAAAAAATATGAATGGTTAAGTTTAGAAGAAATAATTAAATATAGTTCTAATGTCGGAACCACTAAAGTTGCTTTTGATTTAACTTATCCCCGCTTATACAAGACGTTGAAGGACTTTGGAATTGGTCTGAAGACAGGCATTGAGTTACCAGGTGAATCCAGAGGAATCATATCTGAAAAAGAGAATGTTTCTCCCTTGAAGTTAAGTAATATTAGCTTCGGTCAAGGTGTTGCAACTACAGGAATACAGATGCTTGCTGCTTATGGCGCTATTGCAAATAATGGAGTATTTACAAGACCTACAATATTGAAAGGTCAATCTATAAAAGATAGACAAAAAAGAGTGATGTCTGAGGGTACAGCAAAGAGTCTTACGCAAATGTTAGTCAGTGCCGTAGAGGATGGAACAGGAACTAAGGCAAAAATTAAACATTTCACTATTGCAGGTAAAACAAGCACAGCACAGAGGCCAAATTCTGATGGTGGATATAAGGGATACGTCCCAGGCTTTATAGGTTATCCAACCAACGTCCAAGATAGATTTGTAATTTATGTCTACGTAGATAATCCAAAAGGACGTAAATATTATGGAGGCACTGTGGTGGGACCCGTTTTTAAAAAGGTTGCAGAGCATATTTTATTTAAAAATAAAGAATTTAATCAAGTTGCCCTTAATACCCTAGGCTTTAAAAATAAGTTCCTTGAAAAGGCCCAGCCTATGCAAAGAAGAAAAAAGAGAATTAAAATGGGTGAAGTTCCAAACTTTGTTGGATTAGACAAAAGGTCAGCAATTAAAATGGCAAAAAAACTAGGTTTAAAAATATTTCATCGTGGAATTGGTGTTGTAAAAAAGCAATCACTAAGTCCAGGGAGTTTATTGAAAGCAAAACCGTTTATTAATTTGCTCTATGTTCCACCTTCGTATGAATGATCTAAAAAATCTAGAATATTTTAAAAAATATAAATCAGTGACAACAAATTTAGATACTGCAGATGCCGATTCTATTACTTTTTACAGAGTTAAATCAGAAAAAGATCTACCACAATTTGAAAAGAGATTAAGCAAGTCTAAATGCGAACTCGTTTTTGTAACAGCTCATAGAGATCTGTCCTATCAGAATGTCCAGTTGTTGACTGCGGACGAATTTGTAATAAAACAAAAAGAGTTAGTGGAATTATTTTACCCGATTTTGCCTAAAACAAAAATATGTGGCATTACAGGAACCAATGGCAAAACAACAGTAGTTCATTTGTGTAACTCTCTCGCTGCAATTTTTGATAAGAAGACCTTGAGTATAGGAACTTTGGGAGTTATTGATCAAAATGGAAGAACCATTGAAGAGATAAACACAACGACGCCGTCTTACATAGATCTAAGGAGAATTGTCTCAACTTATCAGCATCAATACGATGCTTTCTTTCTTGAAGTTAGCTCTCACGGTCTAGAGCAGGGAAGAATTAGTGGTATAGAGTTTTCAGCAGCAGCATGGGTAAGCTTTTCACAAGATCACCTAGATTATCATAAAACGATGGACGAATATTTTTCTTCAAAGCAAAAGATTTTAAACTATCTTAGAAAAAATGTTGAAGTTTTTGTACCCTCACTCGAAATAGAACTTTTTAAAAGGTTGTCAAAAGAAAAGCAAGTTGTTATTGCTGAAAGGTTAGAAGTATACGGTCTTTCCAATCTTAAAGGTATATTTAATGTTTCTTATAATAGAAATAATTTAGAAATTGCTTTATCAATTGTTAATAAACTGTGGAAAATAAATAAAAATATAAATTGTAAGACATTATCCCTACCTCCCGGTAGATTTTCACTTCTTGAAAAGGATAATTGTAAGGTTGTTATAGATTATGCACATACACCGAATGCCTTAGAAAACATATGTCATGCAGTAAAGAGTGAGTATCCAGATTCGTTTTTAATTACTGTTTTTGGATGTGGAGGCGATAGAGATCCGAAGAAGAGGCCCTTAATGGGGGCAGCAGCCGAACTTCATTCAGATTTACTTATCATTACAAGCGACAACCCTCGGAGTGAAGAACCAATAGAAATTATTAATCAAATTTTAAAAGGGATTTCTGAAGATAAGAATAAAATTATTGAAGTTGACAGGGCGCTCGCTATTACAATTGCACTCGAATATAAATCAGAGAGTAATTGCGATTATCTCATCATAATTGCAGGAAAGGGTCATGAAGCTTACCAGGAAATAAAAGGTGTGAAAATGCCATTCAGCGATTTTGCTATTGTTGAAAAAAAATGGAATATATAAAATTATGTTTAATACTAGCTTAATAAAAAATATTAAAACAGAGAAAATTTGGGGAAACTTACGAAATGTTAACTTAAATCTTTGTAGTGATTCAAGGAAATATTTTGAGGGGCAATTATTTTTCGCCATTAAGGGAGCAAGGTTTGATGGGTTTAACTTTGCAGAAGATCTTATTTCAAAAAACTGCAAAATAATTATTTTCGAGGAAACGAAAGAGTCGATCGAGAAGGCGGAACTTTATCATAGAGAAAATCCAGATCTTTGTCTCATCTCTGTCTCAGATTGTCTAATAGCGCTGCAAGAGCTAGCCAGAGTGAGGCTAGAGCAATGGAGAAAAGATAAGTTGGTCATTGGCATTACTGGTTCTAACGGAAAAACGACTCATAAGGAATTGCTTTATAATATTCTTGAAAACGTTTTTCCAGGAAAAATTATTTGCACTCAGGGAAATTTAAATAATCATATAGGGGTTCCCCTCACAATTCTTTCCGTTGAAGATGTTCATGAAGTGATTATTATTGAAATGGGTACAAATCATCCCGGAGAAATCCCTTTGTTATGTGAACTTGTTAATCCTGACAGTGGCATCATTACAAATATTGGAGCTTCTCACTTGGAGTTTTTTAAATCAGAAGAGGGTGTATTCAAAGAAAAACGTTCGTTATTTGATTTCGTAAAAAAAAGAAATACAGGATTCTTTATAGCGAATGCAGAAGATAAGTTTCTATGTAAGTTAAAAGAGTATTATGGTCTCCACTTTTTTTCCAAAAATAAAAAGAGTTCTAAAAATATTATTTATTATAAACTTTCCTTAAATAAACTAACTATTGAATGGGAGAAATCTGAAATAATATTAGAAAATCCCTATTTGTTTGGAGATTATAACTTTAGAAACTTATTGGCTTGTTTCCTTTTGTCGCTTTTCCATTTTAAAAATAAAAAAGAAGATTTAATAAACGCAGCAAATAAAGTAGGTTTACCTGCAAATAATAGATCAACCTGGATTAAGAAAAATAAAAAAGAGATTTTTCTTGATGCATATAATGCGAATCCGAGCTCAATGTTGGTTGCGTTAACAGCTTATGCTCAAAAACTTAAGAGAGAAGGGATTGATTTTAACCAAGTCACAATTATTGTTGGAGATATGAATGAGCTAGGTGAGCTTGCAGAGTCTGCACATAAAGAGTTGGGACAAGTTATTTCAAGCTTGGGATACATTAATGTTATCTTCATTGGTCAGTATAAAGACTATTTCATTCAGGGCCTTCAGACAAAATTAGCTTATAATTCCCTCAAGGATTTAATAAGTTCGCCTCCAGCAGAATTTACTCAAGCAAAATATTTGTTTATAAAGGGATCTCGTTCTTTACAACTAGAATCTTTACTAGATATAGTTTAACTTCCTGAAATTGGTAATGATGCCATGTCTAATGGGGGTATATGCTCTTTCATTTGCTTTATCCATTTAGTAAAGAAATCTCCAGTTTCAATCTTTTTAGATATATAACTTTTCGATCGTTAGCAGCATTTTTACTCGCTACTGTTGTTTCTATTGTTTGGGGTAAATACTTCATTCGATTTATGAAAAGAAAGCAGTTTGGCCAAATTATTAGAGAGGAGGGTCCAGAGTCTCATCTTAGAAAGGCTGGAACACCAACGATGGGAGGTCTTTTTATTATTGGCAGCATGTTGTTTGTGCTGCTCATTTGCGGTAATTTCAGATCCATTCCTTTTTTAACAACCTTATTTGTGACCACATCCTATTTTATTTTAGGTTTTATGGATGATTACTTAAAAGTTCTTAAGAAAAATACAGATGGTATATCAGCAAAAGGTAAATTGGTTTGGCAGTTTCTTACTACGTTCATCGCGTCCTATGTTTTGGTACGTTACCAAGTTCTTGACACCAAGCTGTATTTACCCTTTGTGAAAGGTCCAGCTTGTGATCTTGGTCTTTTTTATCATTTTTTTGTAGGCATAGTTATTGTGGGTTCTAGTAATGCAGTGAATTTAACTGATGGATTAGATGGTTTGGCCATTGGCCCAATTATAACCAGCGCAGCAACGTTGGGTGTTCTTGCCTATGCCGCAGGTCACAAAGAAATTTCTAGTTATCTTTATATACCCTATATTGAAAATTCTGGTGAGCTAACTGTGTTTGCGGCTTCCATTATAGGTGCAGGCGTAGGCTTTCTATGGTACAACTCGTATCCAGCTCAGATATTTATGGGTGATGTTGGGTCCCTTTCTCTTGGTGGAGCACTCGGGACCATTGCTGTGCTAACAAAAAACGAAGTTTTATTTGTCATTATTGGCGGTATTTTTGTTACGGAAGCCTTCTCAGTAATCATCCAGGTTGTATCGTATAGGTTTCGTAAGAAACGTGTTTTTAAAATGGCGCCAATTCATCACCACTTTGAATTAAAGGGCTGGCCGGAACCAAAAGTTATAGTGAGGTTTTGGATTATATCAATATTTTTAGCAATATTGGCAGTAGCAACACTTAAAATGAGATAGGAGAACTTGGTGGATAGGTTCAATAAGAAGAAAATTTTAATTGTAGGAATAGGAAGAACTGGCTTTAGGTTAATCAATTTTTTTAATAAACTAGATTGTTCTATTCGTATCACTGATATTAAGCCAATCTTTGATCTTAACAAACAAGTTAAAAAACTAAAAAAACTAGAGCCTGTTCCAACGATGACTTTTGGTGAACACAGAGCTGAAGACTTTGCGGATGCAGATGTAATTGTTTACTCATCATCAATTAATCCGGATATGCCACAGCTTCAATTGGCTCGTCAGAACGGGAAAGAAGTTTATAGTGAATTTGCTCTTGCAAATATTTTATGTAGAAAACCAATTATTGCTGTTTGTGGAACCATGGGAAGAACTACAGTTGCACATATGATTGGATTTATACTTAAACTCGAAGGTCGAAATGTTTTCGTTGGTGGTACTGGCGAGACTCCTTTTATTGAATATGCAATGCTACCAAATAGTAAAGAAATAGATTTTGCTGTGATCGAAGTTTCAGCTTCTCAGTTAAGAGGTCTAAAGAATTTTCATCCAAAGCTTGTTGTATTTACAAACATAAGTGAAAAATTCCCAGAGAATCACTTTAAATCGGTCGGAGAATTCATTGAGACAAAGTTAAACATAATTAAAACATTATCTCCTGATGATACTCTTGTTGTTAATTTTGATATGTTGGCAAATAATTCATTTTTTAGAAATGCTAATTGTCAGACTTACTGGTACTCAAGAAAATCTTTTCTTAAAATGGGGGTTATGAATGAAATTCAAGGGACACATTTTCATGAAAAAAGAATTCATTCTAATATAAATTATCATTCTGATTTTAAAGTTTCTTCGATGAGAATTATTGGTCAGCACAATCGAGAGAACCTACTCGCAGCCGTTACAGCTTGTAAGGCCCTAGATGTATCTGATAAGTCTATTCAAACAACAGTTGAAAAGTTTCCAGGTATTCCGCATCGTTTAGAATTCCTAATCGAAAAAAATGGAGTGAGCTTTTATAATGATTCTAAAGCAGAAACGATGCCAGAGCTTTGTAAGTCAATTAAGTCATTCAAGACGCCTGTTATTCTCATTGCAGGTGGAAAAGATATTGAAGAATTAGAATATGATCAATATGCAGATGATATTATCAAAAATGTTCGTGTTCTTGTTCTGGTTGGTGAGTCTAAAGAGAGAATGAATCGTGCTTTAGGCGAACATCCTCAGACCTATATTGTTGGATCTTTTGAGGAATCTGTTCTCTTTGCTTATCAAAAGTCAAGAACAGGTGATACCATTCTTCTTTCTCCGGGAAGTCCAAGTACAGACTTTTTTAGAGATTACGAAGAACGTGGTAATTACTTCAAAAAGTTGGTTTATCAGCTTTAAGATAATTTTTTGGATCAACATTTTAAGAATAATAGAATCAAAAATTTGTGTTTTAACGCATAAGTGTTAAAATTTATATGTGAATAACCCTTTAGAAGAAATTGAAAAGCTAGAAACAAAATTCCTAATCGTCTCAGCATCTATTGTTGTTTTAGGAATCATTATGGTTTTCAGTTCTAGCTACATGTATTCAATGGATGTATTTGGTAACTCTGCTTACATTTTCATAAAGCAATTTGTTTTTGCAATTGTTGGTGCTGCTGTCGCATATGTAGTTTATAAAACTAAAATTAGTTTCTGGATTAAGTATGCCCAATATATTCACATGGCGATGGTTTTTGTTCTTTGCCTTACTATAGTTCCTGGTCTTGGAATTACTACTAAAGGTTCTAGTAGATGGGTTCAAATAATGGGAATTGGCTTTCAACCGGGTGAACCTGTTAAGTTTACTATCATGCTAATAGCTTTAAAATTTTTTGATCAATTTACCAATCTTAGTAAAGAAGAAAAGTTTAAATTAGGCGGACTTATTCTACTTCCTTTATTATTGCTAATAAAGCAGCCAGACTTTGGAACTTTCTCAATTTGTTCTGTAGTCATTACGTTTGTTTGTTTTATAAGTTCTTTTCCACGTAAGATCTTTTATAGTTCTCTACCTCTTGGCCTCGCTGCTGGTCTTGTAATACTTTATAGTCAGCCCTATAGAGTTAAGAGAATGTTATCTTATCTTGATCCATGGGCCGATCCTCAAGGGAAAGGCTTTCAAATCATTCAATCTCTTTATGGTTTTGCAAACGGAACTCTTTTTGGTCTGGGAATTGGAAATAGCAATGAAAAACTATTCTATCTCCCAGAAGCACACAACGATTTCATTTTCTCTGTTATTGGTGAAGAAATTGGATTTTTCGGAGTTTTTATAATCATTATCATGTTTACCACATTTGTTTATTTAGGTTTTAAAATATCAACCCGAATAACAGAAAGGATAAATGCGATTCTTGTCAGCTGCGTTATATTTACCATTGGTCTTCAGGCCCTTGTAAATATGGGAGTGGTTCTTGGCATGCTCCCGACAAAAGGTCTTAACCTTCCATTTATAAGTTATGGAGGAACATCTCTGGTGACAAATCTGTTTGCATTGGGCCTTATCTTTTCTGCAATCAGAAGCGAAAAAAGAAAATTGATTTCAGAAAGTCCAACAGATAATTTCACTTCTGATAGTGGATTATACTATAATAATTCCTCAGTTAGACAGGGAAAAAGAGCTCATCATGTTCAGCGAGATGAAACTCGTGAACGAAGTACTTCAAATCAATTCTCAGGATTCTAGCTCGCTATAATTAGGAGTTCGATTGTTTAAAGTTAATCAAGATGTATCTATTCATTTCATTGGAATCGGTGGCATCGGAATGAGCGGTATTGCCGAAGTTCTCTTGGCCAATGGTTTACAAGTCAGTGGCTCTGATCTATCCCAATCTCAAAGAACTGAAAAACTGCAAGAATTAGGTGCTGATATATTTATTGGGCATTCAAGTAAAAATGTTAAAAATACTACAGTTGTCGTTTATTCTTCTGCCATTAATATAAAGAATCCAGAATATGTATATGCCATAGAAAATAATATCCCGCTTATGCGAAGAGCTGAAATGTTGGCAGAGCTAATGCGATTAAAAAAGGGTATCGCAATAGCCGGTACACATGGAAAGACTACTACAACGAGTTTTTTATCTACAATTTTAGAAGAAAGTAGATTCGATCCAACCTACATTATTGGTGGAATTGTTGCCAATTTAAAAGGTCATGCAAAAGTAGGTAAAGGAGAATTTCTTGTGGCTGAAGCTGATGAATCTGATGGCTCTTTTTTGCTTTTAAATCCAATCATGTCGATCATTACCAATATTGATAATGACCACTTAGATCATTATGGCACCTTTGAAAACTTGAAAAAATCATTCACGGAATTTGCCAACAAAGTACCCTTTTATGGACATTGCGCAGTCAATATTCAAGATGAAAATATTAAAGTTATAAGAAAAGATATTAAAAAACCAGTTATCACATTTGGAATAAGTAAAGGTGAACATATTGCAGATTTCGAAGCAAGAAATATAGATCAGGGCAGAACTCATACTCAATATGATCTCTACGTTCATGATGAGTTTAAGAAGAGACTGACTATACAATTACCAGGAGATCATAATATTTTAAATTCTCTTGGAGCAGTCTCATTGGCGGTTCAGATGGGTGTGTCTTACGAAAAAATAGAACATTCAATTTCAAAGTTTATAGGGGTCGGAAGAAGATTTGAAAAACTTTATGAAACAGATAATCTTCTAGTTATTGATGATTATGGCCATCACCCAACAGAAATTGCCGCAACTTTAAAATCTGTAAAAGAAATTTATTCAGATCGAAAAATAGTGTGCATTTTTGAGCCACATAGATATACCAGGACTAGAAAGTGTTGGATGGACTTCGTAAGTTGTTTTGATTCCGCTGACGAATTGATGCTAGGTCCAATCTATGCAGCAAGTGAAGAGCCAATAGAAGGAATAACATCAAAAAAATTATCTGAAGCAATTAATTCAAATATAGAAAATTTCTCTGTTGCAGAAAATAAACTTGAAGATATCTTTGCTAAGGTTGAAATAAAAGCGATACAGAATAATGAAAAAGTTGTCATTGTAGCATTAGGAGCAGGATCCATTGGAAGAGAAGTGAGAGTATGGGTAAATCAGCTGACTTAATTAAAGAATATTTTTCAACAAATCAAGATATAGAAATTAAATTAAATTTCAACCTTAAAAAATATTCTACAATGAGATTAAAATCACAAGGTGATCTTTTTATTGTGAAAAAAAGCGATTCCCTTGGGAAGTTGACCAAATTCTGCTTTGAAAATAAGATTCAATACTTAGTTCTTGGCATGGGGGCGAATCAATTATTAAAGGAAAAAGTAGAATTACCAATTATTAAATTAGACTTCGAATTAGATGAAAACTATTTGGACGAGTTGCAGAAGAGCTATTCTTTACCAGCATCAATAAATTTGGCTAAACTATCATCTCATGCCATAAAGTTTGGAATGATTGGATGGGAGGTTTTTACGGGAATTCCTGCAACATTGGGTGGTGCTGTTTTTATGAATGCAGGAACCAATTTGGGCGAGATTGGTGAACTTGTTGAATCTGTAAAGTATTTTACTAGAGAAGGAAAGAAAATTGAAAAGAAAGTAACTTTTAAAGACTTTAAATACAGAAAAAACCTTTTTCTACACCCTGGGGAGATCATTTATGAGGTTGTCCTAAAAAATAATGGTCAGAAAAAAGAAATTAGCGAAAAAATAAAAAAATATTTAGCTATTAGAAACGAAAGTCAGCCTCTTTCAAAATTTACTTGTGGATGTACCTTTAAAAATAGCTCAGAAATTTGCAGAGCCGGTCACTATCTTGATATAATGGGTATGCAAGGATTTTCCTCAAAAAACTTTAAAATTAGCCATCAACACGCAAATTTTATCGTCCATTTTGGAAATGGAACTTATTCAGAAGTTATTGGCTTTATGGATTTTATCCAAAAAGAATTAAAACTTCAGTATGGAGTTGAATTTGAATTTGAAGTGGAACATTAAAAAGATCTTAAAACTTACAATTATTTTATTAATAGGAATCAATTCAGAACACTTATACGCCAAAAAAAAATTAATTAAGAAAAAAATTACTTATCGAACGGCCTTTGGAAAATGTCCTTCAAGGTCTGCTGGAACCTTTACTCTTCAATTGATTAAAGCTTTTGAACAAGGAGAATCATTAAAGGATGTAAAAACAAAGATCATTAAAGATAATCTTAATGAAAAATACTTTATTTCTTCTTACAATATATCTTACGATCCCCTACGCCGATTCATCAAATTTTCTTTTGAATGTCCTGAGCCCTTAATGAAAGTTCAGCTTTATAAGGAAAATGGAATGGAATCCTATGAGGCGATACTGGTGGAAAATGGAAAACTTGTTGATCCTACCTATGAAATATTACTTAGGTCTGAAAATAAAATTGATAATGAACTTCCCTTCTTAGCGCTTCCAATAAAAGAAATGAATGAAGATATTAAAGTAGAGATAGCAAATCTAGTTAAAGGCATGACACCAGAATTTAGGAAAAATTTGAGTGAAGTTATCATTAATGAAAAAAAAGATTTAACAATTATTCTATCTATAAATAACCGACCATCATCTGTTTTCATGGGAAAAAAGAACTGGAACGACAAAACTAAAAAGTTGCTTAAAATAGTCGGTTATATGACGAAGAAAAAGCGCATCCCAAAAGTCATCAATTTAACCAATTCAAAAAAAGTTGTTGTAAAATTTAACGAGTGACATTAAAATTTATATAGTGGCTAAATATATTAAAATCCAAAATAGTCAATAGGCAGAATGATTCTGGTCGAAATTGAGAAAGGACTCTCATGAATGAAAAAAGTATTATTGTCGGACTAGATATCGGTACGACTAAAGTCTGTACCATTGTTGGTGTGAAGCAAACTAACGCTGAGTTAGAGATTATTGGTATTGGTACACATCCATCCTATGGCCTTAAAAAAGGCTCTGTCGTAAATATTGAAAAAACAGTAAGTTCTATTCAAGCATCTTTAGAAGAAGCTAAATTAATGGCAGGAGTTAATATTGAGTCCGCCACTATTGGAATTGCTGGCTCACATATCTATAGTTTTAATTCCTCAGGTGTCGTTGCCGTAAAAGGTGGAGAAATAACAGAAGAAGATGTGGAGAGAGTTCTTGAGGCCGCAAAGGCCGTAGTTATTCCATCAGACAGACAGATATTACATGTTATTCCAAGAGAATTTAGAGTTGATAATACTTGTGGAATTAAATGTCCTGTCGGGATGTGCGGAGTTAGATTAGAAGCTCATGTTCATGTGGTGACTGGAGCAATTTCTCTTATTCAAAATTTAGTTAAATGTGTTGAGCGAACGGGTGTTCGCGCAGAAAATATTACGTTACAACCAATTGCTTCTTCAGAATCAGTGTTAAGTGCAGAAGAAAAAGAAATGGGTGTTGTAATTGTTGATATTGGTGGAGGAACTACTGATATTGCTATCTGGAAAGAGGGTTCATTAATCCATTCACAAATCATACCAGTAGGTGGAAATCATTTTACGAATGATTTAGCTGTAGGATTAAAAATTCCCCATGCAGAGGCCGAAAGAATAAAAATAAATCATGGTTGTGTTCTAACTGAGACTGTAAACCAATCGGCTCACATTGCTGTTCAGGGAATTGCGGGATCAAAACCAAGAGAAGTGAGCCTAAAAGTTGTGGCAGAAATCTTAGGAGCGAGGGGAGAAGAGCTTTTTGGCCTTATAAAAAATAATTTGAAGGATAAAAATATTCACTTCGAACTTACTGGTGGAATTATCCTCACTGGCGGTGGGGCGTTGATTAATTCGTTACCAGAGCTAGGTGAATATATCTTAGAAAAACCTACAAAAGTTGGCTATCCTACACCATTTGGTGGGATGACTAATATTATGCAAAATCCAAAGTTTTCTACTGTCTTAGGACTGTTAATAGAAGCATCAAAATCAAATACTTCTAATGGAAAATTGGAAGAATACGATTCGGTCAATCCTGATCTTATTGTAAAATTAAGCGATTCACTAAAAACAGTGTTCAGAGAAATATTTTAAGGAGGCTTCATGTTTGAAATATCTTCAGACGTCAGCGAGCAAGGCGCAAAAATTAAAGTAGTTGGTATCGGTGGTGGCGGTTGTAATGCTGTCAATACAATGATTCGTGCAGGGTTAACCGGTGTTGAGTATATTGTTGCAAACACGGATGCACAGGCATTAAATGCAAATTTGGCTCCAACAAAAGTTCAGCTTGGGGCTGAGATTACTAAAGGGCTGGGAGCAGGTGCAAACCCAGAAGTAGGAAGAAAAGCGGCCTTAGATGAATATGAAAAACTTGGTGAAGTGCTAGATGGTGCTGACATGGTTTTTATTACTGCCGGGATGGGTGGTGGAACAGGAACTGGAGCAGCTCCAGTTGTAGCAAAACTTGCTAAAGAGCTTGGAGCTCTTACAGTTGGTGTTGTCACGAAACCTTTTGTTTTCGAAGGTAAAAAAAGATTTAGGCAAGCGGAATCTGGTATTCATACATTAGAAGAAAATGTAGATTCACTTATTACTATTCCAAATCAAAGACTGCTATTTTTAGCAGGAGAAAGTCTTTCATTAATAGACACATTTAAAAAAGCGGATGAGGTTTTACTCAATGCTGTTAGAGGTATCTCTGATCTTATTAATAATACGGGTCATATCAATGCCGATTTTGCAGATGTAAGTACGGTTATGTGTGAAAAAGGTCTGGCACTTATGGGTACAGGTATTGCAACAGGACCAGATAGAGCAATCAAGGCCGCAAACGATGCCATTAGCTCTCCACTGCTTGAAGATATTACAATTGATGGAGCAACAGGAATCATTATTAATATTACAGGTTCTGATACTTTAACAATGCATGAGACAAATGAAGCTGTTACATTAATTATGGAAGCTGCTGATGAGGATGCTGAAATTATTTTTGGAACTGTTATTGATGATGCAATGGAAGATTCAGTCAAAGTAACTGTTGTGGCCACGGGCCTTGGAGGGCAAGAAAGAGTCTCAGTTAGACCGACGCAGGTTCCAGTTAAAACGAAAGAAGCAGTTGCTCTAAAATCTGAAGCTAGAGCTGATTTAAGAGAAGTTTCAAATGTGAAAGAAGTTGAAAGATCTGAAGCGATGGCCGAAGAGCAAATAGAAACAATGGCGACTGAAACAGCAGAAAGAAACTTTGAAGAACTGCCTCTAGAAGACTTTCAAGAGCAAACTTTCGAAGAAAGTGAACTCATGAGAAATATCAAAGCTGCTGCTAGTAATTATGAAAAAAATCCAGCATCAGCTACTACAGAGAGAACTCTTCAGATTTCAAGAGAACAAAGTCGAGCAAAATCTATAGCTGAAAAGCTTGGGTTTATTAACTTTGACGAAGAAGAATTAGATAAGCCTAGTTATCTTCGCAAAGAAGATAATAATAGATTTGAAACGAGACAATAAGCTAAAATAATATCTTTTAATATTAAAAAAGCCCCTATTCTTGGGGCTTTTTTGATTTATCGCTACGAACTTAATGGATTGTAAAATTAATGTTTTAGAGGAGAGATTTTTTCTTTAAGGAATTTTTTTTCTTCTTTGCGTGCCATCAGTTTTAATTCTGATTCAATATGATCACTTTCGACATCTATCTTATAATGAATTGTCACAAAAGTGGGAGTATTATTTTCCAACCAGATTTTTTCTTTAAATTCGTAAATATACATCCCGTCTTCTGGATGGTTGGGATTAGTTGTTACAGTTTCTAACTCAACCCAATCTGATTGAAGATAGAGTTGAAAATGATCTTGGCAAAAATAAATATTTTTATCATCACGAACACAATCTTCGCAAAGAGCAAGTTTACAGATTGAGCAAAATGCCTGTGCCTGGATTTTGTCATGATGGTGGCAATTCACCAGTGGAGGGGCATCTATGGTGCATGGCGCCGCGTTTTTTTTTATAGCCTCTGTGTTTTTAGCGGAGTCAGTTTTTGCATTGTTATTAGTAAAAACTATATAAAAAGCTAACCCTAAAACTGTTATGAGTAGTCCACTGATGAGAATAAGGAAAAAGAGAATGATCCAAAACTGTGTGTCCATAGAAGTATTTTACTATAGATTGTGAATAGTAACGACAGGTTTATAACCTAATTTTTGGGCCAAAAGATTTCTGGTACATATCCGTATTTCTTCGGATATATAGGCCTTAGAATGGCCCTTTCGCTGATTGAGAATATCGACATAAGTAAGACAATGGTTTTGAATTTCTTGCAGTAATGTACCGTCAAGATCAGGTAGGCCGATTATAGAAAGCTGAATATTTTTCTTTTTGGTTATTGAAATAAAAACTTGTCCTAATGTAGCGAGCTTCCTTCTTTCTGAAATGATAGTCTTTGGAAGCTCAATACCCTTACCATGAATAATTATGGGATCTTTTTTATCACATTGCTTGATGTGTATTGAAAGATCTTGTCGAAATATAAGAGAAGAATGATTGAGCAGCGCATGACTTTCAATTGCTTTAAAGTTTTTTGCTATAAATCTTTGATGTTCTTTAATAAAATATGTTTCACCATGTATTGGTATTGCTATATTTGGTTGAAACTTTTCATAAAGCTCTCGAAGATCTTCTTTTCCAGGGTGACCACTGACATGAACTTTTGCATTGTGTGCCGTGAAAAGGTTGATCCCTTGTTCAGATGCCATATTGAGAACCACTCCAATTTTTTTTTCATTTCCAGGTATTGCTTTAGAACTCATGATTAATGTATCACCAAATTTAGGAGTGATATATTTATCATCACCGCTGATAATTCTTCTAAGAGCAGAACGAAAATCTGCTTGGCAGCCGCTGAGAATAAATAACTTTCTTTTTGATTTAGAAATGTCAGGACTTAGCTCAAAATTTATTTTACGGGTTTCTGTTAGGTGATTGGTCTCAATTGCGGTCTCAATATAAGACTTCATTGAACGTCCTATTGCGATGATTGGTATTTTGTGATCAGCACAAATATTTACTAAGGTTTGAATTCTGTGAATATTCGAAGAAAATGTTGTCACAAAGACGTTTTGACTTTGTGATATAATAATTTCTTCTAATGACGCTTTAATTTCTATTTCTGAAGGAGTTTTTGTTTCATTAGAAAGAATATTAGTAGAGTCTGCTAAGAGTACTTTTTTAGCAAATCCTTTTGATACCCTATTAAGTTTTTTGAAATCAAATGATTGCTCATAGGGAGTAAGATGATCTATTTTAAAGTCAGATACTAAAAATAATGAAATCTTATTCATAAGTCCGAAATGAATCCCATAGGTATCTGGTATAGAGTGATTAACCTTTATGGGGTCTACTTTAATTTCCCCTATTTTGAAAGTAGAATTAGATTTATAAATTAAAATATCTTTGTCTTTTTTAAGTAGCGCTAGCTTCCTATGGATAAGCTTTGCTGCAAACAGAGGAGCATGGATTTTTACTTTTGGAAAAGATTCTAAAAAATGGGAAATTGCACCGATGTGATCTTCATGTCCATGGGTTATGACAAGGTCTGTAACATCTGTTAGTCCATCCATATCTGGAATGAGATAATTGATTCCGTAAAAATCCTCATAAGGAAAAAGAATTCCGCAATCAACAATGATCTTTACTTTATTATGTTGGATGAGGGTCATGTTAGAACCTATCTGACCAACACCACCAAGTGGTTTAACTTGTAGTAAATTAGATTTCATTGAGATTTAAAGTGTGTTCATTGGTTTGATTAAAAGTTCTAGCGAGACCATCATCAAAGTTTATATCTGTCGACATATCAATAAGCTCATTTATCTTAGAGGATAAAATTGAAGCCGCGATATCGGTTTCTTCGCCGACAATAAAGTCCGCAAACTGTCTTTGAGGATCAAGAAATTTTTGATACATAGGTCTTACCGTTTCATAATATTGCTCTATTACAGACTCTAATGTTCTTCCGCGTTCTTTAATGTCTCGGTCCATTCTTCGTGCGAAGCGAATGTCTGAATCCACGTGGAGAAAACACATAATATCGAGAATTTCTCTAATCTCAGATGAGAATAAAGTAAAGATTCCTTCAAAGATTATAATTTCAGTGGCATCAACTCTGATTGTTTTATTTGTTCTTGAATTTGTGGCAAAGTCATAAATAGGACTTAGTACAGAAGTCCCTTTTTTTAAAAGTCTAAGATGATGCTTTAATAACTCCCAGTCAAATGCTTTGGGGTGATCGTAGTTAGGCTTACCTGTCTTAGTTTTCAATTCTTTTGGTTGAGTCGGAAGGTAATAAGAATCCATATGAAGCATAGAGACAGGTTTTTTTGTTCTCTTAACTACCTTATGAGCAAATGTTGTTTTTCCGGAGCCGGAGCCCCCCGCTATTCCAAGTAAATACATTGATAACCTTTTTACACTTTTTATTCTTCTTTCTTTAATATTTTTCTATCTTGATGTAATTAACATAGATTAGAAAATTATAAAATGATGATTACCAAAAGACGGAATATTTACAAGGATTACCAACGCCTATGTTCCTGTAATTATTCAAGAAGGGTGCAATGTCAAAGAAGTATAATGTTGTTTTGTTTGGTGGAAAAAACCTTGGGTTTGAATTAATCGAAGAGGTCTCCGAGCTTGCTCAGGAATTTTATGCTTGCGACGGCGTTGAAGAATACTGCTTAGAAGAAAAAGATGTCGATAATATCCTAAAAGAAAAGGCCTTTTCTGGAGGAGACGTTAAACTGGATACGATTAATGAAATCGAAAAAGGAGTTCAAGCTGACCAAATATTTTCCGTAAAGTTTTATTTTTCTTCAGGAGAATATACAAAAAGAGCTGACGCTTTTACTAAAGAGATAACCTCTAAATATTCTGATTATATTATTACTAATAAACTATTAGATTATGAAGATTGGAATCAAGCTTTTAGAGATCATTTTAAAAAGATTGATGTCAGCGATAAATTGAAAATTATTCCTTCTTGGGAAAAAACATATGAAAATGCACAAGATCCAGAAAAAATATTTATTTACCCCGGTCAGGGCTTTGGTACAGGTAATCATGAGACAACTTACCTCTGTTTAAAACTCTACGATGACTTAAGAGCTGAATATAAATATAAAAATAACTTATCGTGCTTAGACCTTGGTTGTGGATCTGGAATTTTAGGAATTGCTGCAATAAAAACAAATAACTTCAAAGTAGACTTTGTAGACATCGATAAAACGGCATTAGAGAATACATTACAAAATATTTCTTTAAACTTTGAGTCTGACTTAGAGGGAAACGCTCTTATTCTTAGAGACCGGTTTCAACCTGAACCCAAAAACCAATTGGTTTTCGCCAACATTTTGGAACATATTTTGATTGAAGAAAAAGAGACTATACTTAATACTATTACAGATAAAGGATACCTGATTATTTCTGGAATTCTCATCCATCAAGAAAAAAATATTATTGAAACGTTTAATATACTTGAAATAGTTAAAATCGAACAAAAGAATGACTGGTCTGCCATTCTCTTTAAAAAAGTATCAAAAAGATGAGAGCTGTTTATAAAAAACACATTAAATTTTCTGAGAAAACTGCAACTCTCGCTTCAGAAGAAGTTCATCATCTTGTGAATGTCGTTAGAATTAAAATTGGAGATCAGTTACTAATATTAAACGGAAGGGGCAGTCGCTACTTGACTATTGTTAAAGAAATTTCAAAAAAAGAAATTGAAGTAGAATTAGTAAGTGAGGAACAATGTGAAGATAGAAGGTTTATAGATCTTCTCTTGGCCCCACCTAAAAAGGACGCTTACATTGATATCATAAAATATTCTATAGAACTTAATGTTGGCGAGATTCACTTAATGGACTCTCAATACTCTCAGAGGTTAAAAATTCCAGAAGATAAAATACAAAAGATTATTCAGGCAGCTTATGAACAATCTAATTATGCTTATGAAACTAAAATCCATTCACCTATAAAATTTGAAAACTGTGAATCTCTTCTTTCAAAATATGAGAATATTTACCACTTTACAACGCGCGGCGGCCACCGACCAACCGCCACTGAAAAGCTTAGTGGATCGGTACTTATCATCATTGGACCAGAAGGGGGATTCTCAAAAGAAGAACACCAATTTTTTACTAAACATCCAAAAATAACATCTATTCAATTTGAAACCAATATCATGAGAAGCCAAACCGCCGTTTCTGCAGCGATGGGATATTTACAGTCATATAGATTTATTAGAACATAAAAATTTGCCCTAAAGAAAATTTAAAATTAAGTAATAAATTTGCGGCCTTGTTGCTTATATGAGAACCTATAAAGAGAGGAGATTTATATGATTGATGGGACAACTACATTCCAGACGAAGAAAAAAAGTTTAACGATTGCTGATTTTGATTTCTCAGACGAAGTGGATGATTTAAATAATTTAAACTTTAGGCCAATAAATAAAGGTTTAGGCTTTCATAAAGATGAACCAAAAGTTCAGAAGAAATTATCGAATCCTTCACACTTAGCTCCCCTATCTGCAAAAAATCAATCCCGTCCTGATCTTGAAAGAAAACTAGAGAGCAAAACGATACAAAAAGAATATATATTCGAAAAACCTCAAGAGCTCACAGCATTTTACTCTAATAAGTTAGTAGGGCCTTCTGTCAAAAAAGTTAATAAGAAAATGGTTTCTAAGCCAGACCTTAATCCAATAACGAAAAGTAAAAAGAAAGAAAAAATAGCCCCCCTATTTCTTCAGATAACCGCCTGGTGTATTGATACTCTCTTTGTCGTCATGATGCTCGGGGTAACTCTTTCTATATTATCGTTTGTATCGGGAATAGAGATTTCATATTTTCGAGAAATGATTGTTAATCCAGAAGTATCTATTTATATGGCCGGGCTATTCTTTATTTATTATCTCTTATATTTTTCAGTGTTAGACCTGGCCGGAACTTTCGGTAAGTCATTAATGGGCATTAAGTTAATTACAACCAATAATAAACCATTAAGAGTTAAACATACTTTCGTCAGGGCATTTATTTCTTTGACCTCTTTCCTTGCAATAGGCTTACCTCTCATAATGGATTTTCAGGGTAGACTTTCTGAGACAAAAGTTGTGAAGTAAAAATGTTAACTTCAGAGGATAAATTCTTTCTAAGTCATTTTGATAAAAAGAAAATTGTTTTCACTAATGGTTGTTTTGATATACTCCATAGCGGACACATTTCCTATCTCAATGAGGCAAAATCACTTGGAGATATCTTAGTTGTAGCTCTCAATTCAGATCAATCTGTGAAACGCTTAAAGGGAGAATCTCGCCCTATCAACAATGAACAAGATAGAAAGTATGTCCTTGAAAACTTGAAGGCAATAGATCGTGTTTTCATTTTTAACGAGGATACACCTCTAAATCTCATCAAAGAAATATCACCACAAATTTTAGTAAAAGGTGGAGATTGGACCCCAGATCAGATTGTTGGGTCCGACTTTGTACTCAAAAATGGTGGAGAGGTTCAATCATTAACATTTAAAAATGGATATTCCACAACAAGTACAATTGAGAAAATGGCCGACCAATCCTAACGGTCTCTATATAAGTTTCAGCGCCTTACATAATACCCGGGCAAAATAGTCGCGCAAATTATTGAAAAAA
>JABGXW010000163.1 GCA_018675575.1 Bacteriovoracaceae bacterium
AGTCTCATCCAATTCACTAATAGTTATTTGAGAGTCTCCATTATCATCTTGCCAGGCCTTGGCCTCATATTTCATAATGCAAAATTCTTCGACATTTAAACTGCCGTTAGCTGGAATGGCCACATAACCATTTGGGCATATGATGTCGATATTGGCAGCTGCTTTGTTAATTTTCCCTTTTAGAAATGTCACATCAATATGATTTTTCTCTGTACACCCATAAAATATAGACCCTAAGAAATAATATATAATTATAGCGATTAATCTTTTTTGCATAGATTCATTTTACCATTGATATTTAATATTCTGTCATCTTAATATTCCTATAGTAGTATCGGCTTAAATAGAATTTGATATTAATGCCTGATTAAGTACAATATCCTGATTTTACTAAGTAGATCGCAGTTATAAGTACCATTTTTGTCTATTTTTTTATTTATGAAATTTTGTATCAACAACTTGGAGCAATATAAATTTTATTCCCAGAAAGCGCACGATATCATGAAAATGTTCTTAGCTAATGATACTATTTCTTGGCCAATTTAAAGATCCCAAACGAAACTCCCATAATGGCAAAAAAGATCAGTGCGACTTTCATATTATGATAGCTCATGGCGACAAAAGAAACACTAGCAATTACAAGAGCGAGCCCAGGTACTATTGGATAACCAGGGACTTTAAAAGGTCTTTCTAACTGTGGTTCATGTTTTCTTAATTTAAAAAAAGAAAGCATAGAAATAATATATAGGGCCAAAGCTCCAAAGCACGCAATTGTAATAATATCGCCAGTTTGTCCGGTGAGAATAGCTAAAATCCCAATGGTCATATTAAGTAGTAATGCTTTCATGGGGGTTTTAAATTTAGAGTGGGTGGTTCCAAGCATCTTGGGAGCAAATCCAATTCGACCAAATTCAAAGGTGGCCCTACCTGCTGCTAATATTATTCCGTGGAAAGAGGCAACTAGTCCAAAAATTCCGATACCAATTAATAAATGCATCATGGCAGAATCTTTTCCGACAATATGGGCCAAGGCCAGAGGAAGAGGTGAGTCAGAAGGAGTAATTGAACCTGGTTCAAAAACAATTGTTTCCCAACCATTAACACCAACAGCTGAAGTAAAAGTGAGGAGACAGAGAATAACTAAAGTTACGATGGCCGATCCAAATCCGATAAGAACATTTCTTTGAGGGTTAATAGTTTCTTCGGCCACATTGGCGACACCTTCAATGGCCAGAAAAAACCAGATTGCAAATGGAATGGCGGCAAACACGCCCGAATAACCATTTGGAAGAGGATTGGTTGTTAGATTAACCATTTCAAAATGAGGCAGTGTTATTCCCGCAAAAAGCAATAACTCTAATACAGCGATTATGGTGACTACTAACTCAAATATCGCCGCTGTTTTCACTCCAAAAATATTAATTCCAGTAAAAATACAATAAGCAATTATGGCTATGGGTATTATTCCCACCGCAGGAAACCAATTAACCAAATAGGCGCCAATAGCATAGGCGATTGCTGGCGGTGCAAAAATAAATTCTATATTCTGTGCCATGCCCCCTAAAAATCCGATATTTTCTCCAAAGGCACGGTGAGCATAGTCAAATGCGCCTCCGGCCTTTGGAATCGCACAAGCTAATTCTGTATAACTAAAGGTGAAACATACATACATAATAATAATGAAGAAGGTGGCAATGGCAAGCCCTAGGGTTCCCCCTGCAGGCAATCCAAGATTCCACCCAAAATACATTCCTGAAATAACGTAGCCGACACCTAGTCCCCAAAGCATAAAAGGTCCTAATGAGCGGTCTAATTGATCTTGTTCAGACATAATTTTCTCCATGAAGTATACGAGTATAAGACAGATCCCTCTCCTATTCAATGTATTCAAACTTAAATTATAATTTGAACTTTCTTCCATTTTTTTTATTTAGATGTAAAATAAGAGTAAATAAATCAATAAAAGGAGTATACGTGCCTCACACTCAAAACGTGATGAATAGTTTAATTACAAATCATCCTGAAATAAATATCAAAGCACAAAGATATTTTTTAGTCGGAAAAGTAACTTACTATTTTGCATTCGCGATACATTGTACTTGGATTCCAATCTTTTATTTAATGAATGCCCATATGTTGGCAATTTTTAATATCTTTAGTGCTCTTACATTTGTTTTAACAATTTGGATGAACAAAAAAAAGATGTTCATTGCAGCTGTATCGATAGCAGTAATAGAAGTAGTTATCCATCAAATTTTATGTGTTGTTTATTTGGGTTGGGATACAGGATTTCAATACTATATTATAAGTGCTATTATGCTTCCATTTTTAACAGATCAACCCAAAAAGTTAATAAAGTTTTCGTTAGGAATTTTCTGTATTACTACATTCTTATATTTAAAAATATTTTATTATTCAAGTACTCCAATTTATTCACTTTCACCAAAGATTGTTAACTTCTTTAATGTAACTAATATCACCTTTGCAATGCTAGTCATTGTTGCCTGTTCATATGTTTTTAACAATTCAGTGAACACAGCGGAAGAGGCATTAGAGATAGAAAAAAAACGTTCAGACGATTTATTGCATAATATTCTTCCTGCAGCTATTGTCTCAAGACTTAAAAAAAATAAAAAAACAATTGCTGATGGTTTTACAAATGTCTCAGTTTTATTTCTTGATATTGTAGGATTCACAGCTCTTTCTTCTACAAAAACTCCTGAAGAATTAGTCGATGTCCTCAATGAGATTTTTATAATATTTGATGATCTGGCCGAGAAATATAATCTCGAGAAAATAAAAACTATTGGTGATTCTTACATGGTGGCGGCGGGAGTTCCGAAGACTAATGAGAATGATGCAGAAAGAATTGTACATTTTGCCCTTGAGTTAACTCCTTCTTTAGAAAGTTTTAATTCAAAGTCAGGCAATTCACTCAAAATAAGGGTGGGGATAAACTCAGGTCCTGTAGTAGCAGGAGTGATAGGAAAGAAAAAGTTTATCTATGATCTTTGGGGTGATGCGGTCAATATTGCCTCTCGCATGGAGTCTCATGGCGTAGTAGGTAAAGTTCAAGTCTCAGAATCAACTTATAATCTCGTTACCGATAAATTTAACTTTACAAAAAGAGAAAAAATCAATGTAAAAGGGAAGGGCATGATGCAAACATATATAGTGGATAATAGTCTTTAAAAGAGAAAATTAAATCTTGAGATAGTTAGTAATTAGAAATAGCTCGTATAAATTCAAATGGAAGAGGTCACTTACGCAGGATTACTTTAGCATATATTGGAAGCATTTATCCCTTCCATGCACCTATTATCAACCCCTTACATAACACGTGCCAATAATGATGGGCATATTTAAAAAACTTTTTTAGTACAATTTTATCTATTTAGACTTTAAAACATTATAAGTTAGTTAAATTATTATATCTAAGAAAATATTTAGAGTATTATCAAGTTAATAGAGAATAAATATATCTTAATTAGGCATTAAATGAAAATTTTCGTCCCAAGTGGCCGTAATAAGGTGGGAAATTTCTATATACTCTATTTAGTAGTATATACTTAAATGATGGAAACTTTAAAAATTGCTTGGGTTGGAGAGGAAAGTAAATTCTCACAAATCCTAATTAAAAAATTGCAAGAATCAATGGATACAAAAAAGATTGTATGTGATTTCATAAATTTAGAAACACGAAACCTTAAACTTATATTTAGCAAATTTCCAGATATATTTTATGAATTAATATTTGTAGATTTCTCCCAAGATGGAAATTACAAAGTTGATCTTTGTAAAATTATTCAAAAGTATGAATATCTTAATCAATCAAAAATAATTGGTATACTAGATGAAAGTCACGATAGTATTCTCTACACAGATTTTCTAACTCTTCCAGTCGATTTGTATACTGTCAAGAAAGTTGATGCTGAGGAAATAATTGAAGACATTAACGCGATATCAAATGATTATAAATTAGAAAACACATATTTTTCAACCCCTGGTTTTGATGAAGTCCTATGGTTTCAAATTCCCTGCACAGCTAATTATAAAAATGGCAAATTTAAAATTTATTCTCCGATAACAGGTACCTCCAATACCGCAAGTTTTAAGGAGTTACTAAAGGCTAAACAAAAAGAAAATGAGTTCGAATATGACGATAAAATTAAAGAGTGGATAGAGGCTAAAGAAACCGATGTATCACTTTCTTATAAAGTCGATTCGGATACTGAGATCAATTTAAATGGGTCTGACTTTATAAAGTCAGATGATCATAACAAAGTGAAATTAGATAAGAACAACATTAAAAAACTTGGAAAAAATATTGAACTATTCCAAATTTCTAATGACCATAGAAAAAGAGTCGTTGTTTTTGATCAATTTTTATCCTTATTTGAAGAATGCTGGACAAAAAATTCATTAAATAATAAAATAAATATGTTTAATTTTCCTCACATAACACAAAATTTTTCTATCATAAACTCCATAGAACCCGATTTGATTTTATTTCGTAATATGTCAACTGATTCTAAAGAAAACTCAAAAAGGATTCAGAATCTAATTGATATATTGACGTCCAAAGAAGGACATAAACCATATCTAGTGATTTTTAATCAAACGGAAGAACTGACTTCAACTTATGAAAACCTCTTGACCATTCCATTTGATATGAATATAAGTTTCATTAATAAAATTCTTAAATTATTCGAAACAGGAAAATCAATATTCCCAAAAGAGAGAGAGATCAAATTTGACGACAACATTCACTACTGGAAGAACTCAAATCTGAAGAATGTAGTTTATGTTAACATGCCTGCATATGTAGAAAAGATATCTGAAAAAGTCGTCAAGATTAAACTACCATTCGAATTGGAAGATGATTTAATGGTTTATGAAAACAGCAAACTAGGCGGGGTTTTCATGCGACTTTTCAAAGATAAAGAAGATAGCGACCCTAGCACCATCTCTGGCCTTATTTTTAGTGAAAGCGAAGAAAAGAAGATGAACATAAGAAAGTTCACTAATTATATAAACTTCAAACCAAAAACCTATGAACAACAAAAAGAATTTAATGCATTTTTGGAATTAAAAAACAAAATTTTGCAAGCTCGTTTAGCGCGAGAGAAAAAGGAGAAGAAGAAGAAGAAAAGAGGTGAAATAAATTCCGGAGAAGAGAATGCTGAAGATAATGCTTATTAATGATAATGAAGAAGAAATGAAGAATCAGCAAGAGATGTTAGCGAAAGAGTTGAGAGCAGAAGTTGTTTGTAAAAAAACGTTGATCAAGGTATTCACTTCATTGATTTAATGTCAGAGCTCAATGCTGTAATTCTATGTAACTCTGGTTATGAAAAAAAGCATCTTATCAAGTTATCAGAGCAGCTCGAAAAGATTCGCACACCTTGCAAAGTATTCCTCTCCTCCACCGATGATGCAGCAAGAGTTGAGAAAGAAAATATCTATTACATTAGAGAAAAAATTAGTATGGACAATATACTTCCTCTAGCAACATCATCCTTGAAACTTCTTACTGATAAAGAAGTTTCAACTACTGACCCCGCAAACTACAAACCGATAAAAATAACTGATTTACAAAAGTTACAAATTTCGCCGTGTGATATATATCTTAGAATCCATAAACAAAATTTAGAAAAACACCTACTAAGGTTTAAGAGAAATGAAGGATTTGACCATTCTCGAGTAAAAACCTATATCGATAATGAACTGAGATATATGTACGTAAAAGATAAGGACTTAGATATATTTAAAAATGCTATTTCGGCGGAAATGATCAAGCAACTAAATTTGTCATGTGATAAAACACAAACAAGCCCCATTTCAACTAAGTTAACTTTTGATTATTTAATAACAGAATTAAAAGACGAGGGATTCACTCCTCGGAATATTGAGGTGGTCGAGTCTGTCATTGAATCTATAAATCAAATAACAGAGAGTTCAAAAGAATCCTCTAGATTGAAACAACAATTATCATTGCTGTTCTCTTCCCCAGACTCAGATGCTTACATACATAATCATTTAACCGCTGTTATCTCTGCTGCTATTATAAATAAAATTAGCTGGGGAAGCCAACAACACATTGTTAAATTATCGCATGCGTCGATGTTTCATGACTTAGAAATTATTGATCGACCTGAGCTTTTGGAGCTTCGAGAAGAATCCGATTATTCAAGTAACAACATATCAGAACAAGACAAAAAATTAGTTTCGAGACATGCTCTTAATTCATCACTCTTTATGCAAGATCTTCCAGATCTTCCACTTGGCGTGGAAAGTATAATTATACAACACCATGGTAGCCCTAGAGGAATTGGATTCGTAGATAAGATAAACCCGGCGAAATTGTCTAAATTAACATTAGTTTTTATAATTGCAGAAAGTTTTGTACATACTTTGTTGTTAAGCAGAAAATTAAAAAATCTAAGTTATTTACATAAAAAACAACATGAAAATCAGAAGATTTCATATATTATGAGCAAAATCGAAAAAGAATATACTAGTAACCAATATCGCGAAATTATTACAGCACTTAAAGAATCATTTTAAAATGATGGCCAAACAAAAATATCATCATGAGTCGTATATTAATCTTGTATTATCTATTTTTAAAAAAAATAAAGAAGACTTTGAAATCAGTAATTAATATTTATATTTTTAGAAATAACATCTATATTTATTTTAGGCCTTTCCTTGTCAAAAGGTCCATGTTAATGTCGCTTAATGAAAAACTTACTCAATTCATTTAATGTGTTTTGTGCCCGACGTCGATGGCTTAAGCGTATTGTGAGATCTTTCCTCAGTGACATTGCTTACTTTGATTTACTAGATGATAGCATGAGGGTTTTTTTTAATCCTAAAGACCTAACTGGTCCTTCTTTTCATTTGGCCTATGATCTAGATAGAGGCTTTCAAAATTATGAAGAAGTCGACAAAGAAGAAATTGTCAAATGTCTTCCTAGTAATGGTATATTTGTAGATGTTGGAGCTAACATTGGTCTTTTTTCACTCTATGTGATTAAGAAATGTCCTAATGTACAAATATATTCATTCGAGCCAAATTCTAAAGTTAGAAAATGTTTAGAAAAAACCAAAGTATATAATAAGTTTAATAATTTAAAAATCTATTCAAATGCTATTGGTAAAAATGAAAGCAATGGGAAGTTATTTAAATCAAATAATAATGATGGCGGACACTCTCTTAACAGAAATTATGAACAAATAATTGTTAATGAATACGAAGAAGTTAAAATCAAACCTCTTGATAAATTAATCATCCTTGATGGCGATAAAAAAGTAAATGTTATCAAAATAGATGTAGAAGGAGCTGAAAAAGATGTTCTAGAGGGTGCTATAGAACTAATTAAATCCGATAGGCCTATGATGTTGATTGAAATCTTAAATAGAGACTTAATTGATCATAAAGGCATATATAAAACTCTGGCCATGAATTTTTCAGAGGATATAACAGTTAGATCTCCTGGTAGTCATGAAAAACGAAGCCTCAAGCAAATTTCGGATCTTGCAGACACAAATCTCAGCAGTGGTACTGAATATAATAATTATATTTTTGAATTTAACTCTTTGAATAATTAAGTAATAGATCAAAACCTTTCACTTTTCTACACCACCTTAAGCACTTACTATTTCATAAAGTACACGAGCGTTTCAATCATTAACATTTAAAAATGGATATTCCACAACAAGTACAATTGAGAAAATGGCCGACCAATCCTAACGGTCTCTATATAAGTTTCAGCGCCTTACATAATACCCGGGCAAAATAGTCGCGCAAATTATTGAAAAAA
>JABGXW010000164.1 GCA_018675575.1 Bacteriovoracaceae bacterium
AACATACTATCGGTACTTCATGTAAATTAATTAAGTACTTCATTTTATTAAACAAACTGAAAAGTGGCATAGGAAAAGTGCCTTTAATACATGTCATAAGTTTCGTAACTGATAAATTTTTTGAGGTCGCCGAATGAGAGATTAAAAAAAATCGTTGTCGGACTTTTTTACTTTTGAAAACTCTAGCTCATAAAAGATAGAAGCATTTTTAACTGACGCCGTTAAAAACCGCGAAGACTTCTTTAAATGGTCATCAAATATAAGTGTTTCATCTTTTTTTAGAAGTCACATAGTAATCATTTTTATTGTTTAACTTCTTGTAGCTTTTCCGACTTTTTGCAGGCATTCGCCGGGAGACGTAGGCCAGGTGGCGAACATACAAAGTATCTCTATTTAAGGTTTTTAAAATTTCTCGCCGAGATAATACACCTCACGCCTGCTTGATTATATTGAACATTTCTCTGATCGAATCTGCCCATCATACCTTGAAAGGTAATTGCTTCTTTTTCACCATTATCTAGCTCTTTGACAGTGCTAGTCCAAACAGAAAACTGGACATTTAAGTTTGGGAGAATTTGAGGCCTATAATCACCCATTATTGTTGGATTTTGATGACTAGCACCCATTCCAATTTTGAGTCTTACAAAATCTTCTGCACTTGGAAGTTTAGCTCCCAAACTAATGCAATATTCTTCAGCCTGAGCTTGATTGGTCACGATCACATTAGAACCATCATTTCGTACATCTCCCCAAACAACATAATTACTATCTCTCCACGCTTCTCCAAGTGCCGTTCCTTTTCTCATGCGTTTATAGAGAGCACTATTGGCCCTTAAATAAACAGCAGATTTAGAAATATCTGATAATCTCGTTTGTACTTTATTGAGTAGTTTTTGACATTCTTCTGGAGTTTCACATTGGATATCTTGTGCATAAATATTTAAGCCGCAAGTAAGCATATAAAAGATTACTAATATTTTTTGAATAGACATATTCTCTCCATTATTTGACTAGTTAAGATAACTATAGAGTATTAAAAATCATTATGTTCATTAATCTAAAAACTATGAACATATTTCAATATCAAAAAACTCTTTTAATACAAATCATGATTTCTAATGCCTATCTATTTTTAGAATCTGAGTTTAAGGCCTGAAACTCCAGCTCAGTATCAACTATTTCAACAATATCTTCCCAAACTTCATAAGAGTGATATTGTCTTCGATTTTTTAGATAATAAGTAAAACCGCTAATCATTCCAAGGAAAAGACCTACTACATGGGCATAATAACTAACTTGAGGTTTGAATTGTGATGGTGCTAATACAAAAATTCCTATCGCTGTAACTTTCATTAATCTTCGGTTAAGAGGGACATGTCTTTGAATAAATATATAAAGGATAAGCCAAAATCCCCAGAGATAATAAACTACTCCCGAAGCGCCTACCAATGTGCTTTTGCCAGTGAAATCAGAAATGACGATGAGGTTAATAAATATACCAGCAACAAATCCAAGAATAGGGTAAGTTATTGCACCATAGTGATAGTTAACAAAATATCCCATCACGCCTAGCATGTATGAATTTGCTAATAAATGTGACAAATCTGCGTGGATGAAAGAAGAAGTAAAAAGACGCCAATACTCCCCATCTCTAAAAACCTTATCCGGAGATGCTGCTAGCAGTTCCCCCCAACCAGGATTAAAGCTCCAATAGATACGACTCATGATCAAACAGGTAAACAGAGCTAAGATACTCCAATGTAACGCCTTATTATCTTTTTTTCCACTGAGAAAGTTACGGACTAGCCGCTTGTTTGAGTTTTCCATTGGATAAATATGGTAGAGAAATTTTATATGTCAATGCTTGTCAAATAGAGGAGATGCGTCCTTGTCTTCTTATATGAAAATTATTGATATATTTTGTAATGTGAACAAAAATTAGAAAATATAGAAACAAAGAAGATACAAAAGATCAGCCTACCCAGCTCCATTTAAATCAGTGGCATATAAACTGAAAATGATCGAGCTCCAGGAAAAATCACTGACAAGGTTGCTGAGAACTGATTTTACAAGCTAGAGAAGATTTAAATTCATCTTGAGAGCAATAGGTCGGTTTGCCACCTTCACAAGCAGAAGAATTTGCGTAGTTTGTTGAATTACAATAACTGGGATTTGAGCCTCGACAAGCTTTTTTACTACTATAGCTTATTGATGAGCAGTATGCAGGATGAGAATTTAGACAGGCCAGAGTATCTCCATAGGCCACAGAAGAACAATATGCAGGTTTTGCTCCTTCACACGCTAGGCTATTGCTATAAGAAGTCGACGAACAGTACTCAGGTTGAGAGCAGCGACATTCAGAAAGGTCTGCACTCCCTTTTGATTGACAAGAGCTCGACATATTCTGGCATTGATTCAATGTTTCTGTATAAACCATTTCTGCTTTTTTTCGTGCTTTAACTTCACAATCATTATTCCCATAAATTGTAGAAGTCATAGAAATAAACAAAAAACAAATTAATATATCTAATTTCATTTTTACCTTTAAATTACTTGTGTCATTGTTTCATAAGGTTTTTTGGTATTGATTTAATCATATTATCTCTTAATTCTTTAAACTTCTGTTTGGATCTCTAAAAGAACTTCACTTGACATAAATTTCATCTGCTACTCTCCCGCTGAGTGGCTCAAGTAGCTAGAACTAGAGGAGTTATAAATCGTAACAAACTAAAGATAAACTTGTTGTTCCCACCTTATCTTAATTTAGCGCCTTTTCAGTTTGACTGGTTTAGGACCAGGACTCGGGCCAACAACTCCTGGAGATATATCATCCCCCCCTAGGCCACCACTTCCTGTCACTGCTCCGGTTGCCGTAACGGGTGGGCATATCCACTCACACCTGGTGACATTATCAAAAGCTGTCTTATCTGCACAAGATAAAGCTGCTTCTGCTTCTGTCGGTTGTGAATCCCATACGGCCATTCCACAACCTAATACTTGATTATCTTTTGGGACACAACATTCTTCCCAGCGCTCTGGGCTAACTTCAGTTGCAAATGCGGAATTTAAAACAACTCCAAAAATTAAAATTAATGCCCCAATTAAAATTTTCATAATTACTCCCATAAAAACAAGACTCAATGGTTTGATATTCTGTAATATTTAATTATCCTACATTTTCTTAATATTCCTTAATAGAATAATCAAGTTTTGTGCTAATGTTTGTATAAAGTAATAGTTTTAAGAACTTATAGCTATTATTGGCCAGAACCTAATGCACTTCCTGTGGAACCACCGTCTCCATCATCACCATGTGGTTGTCGATTATTTGGGGCATTACGTGGCCCTTGATTAACCCTATTACCTGTTGCTTGATCAAGAGAAAACTGTCCACTTTGAAAGCTTGTAAATTTTGAAGAGTACGTACACTTAAGAATCTTATATTTATTCAAGTAATCCGGAGTGTTTGGACAAACTGTTGCCACTTTCTTCATGGATTTAATACAACTTTCAGTTTTTTGTTTATATTTTTTGTTCACGCCCCTGCAGTCAAATTTGTCTATAGCAGAATTAAGTCCATAGGCAAAAGCACCTAAAAGTCCACTTATTCGACCAGGGCAAGCTTCCTCAGAGAAGAGAAAATGTCCTTTAACCAAACAAAGCCCATTACCACTTGAAGGTTGGTGCCATCTGTATTCACATTTAGTCCCATTAGTTTTAAATTTATTATAAAACTTGACCTTGAACTCTTGGCCACACTCGTGGAGCGTATTACATTCAATTTCATTTTTAGGTTCTTTGTCGACACAAGTATCTTTTCGAACCAGACATTCGTGAACGTCATTACATTGATTGACACTGGATTCGCAAGATAACTTGGCATGATCGATGGCCTTGGAACATTCTGTACCGGCAAAAGAAAGTGTTGAGAAAAGGAAAATAAACAAAACTATATATTTCATGATAAGCTCCCGATGTCAGAATTATCTCATGACTTATCATTTCAGTCAGTGGTCAAAAAGTTCCATCCGGATAAGTCAGTTTAATAATAGCTCTATATGTTTCAAATATTGTAGAAATATTGAAGATTTCTGGCAGTGATTATGTTCTTAGTTAGGTTGCCAGTTACAAAAAATACTGTAACTTTCGATATTAAGTAACTTCTATTCAAACTCTTGTACGAGTTAGTCCCATATAGATTTCATACCAAACCCACAAGGAGATTATAAGGAGAACGAGTTTTATAGCTACTCGCTTTTTGTTGATTGGTTTCATAGTTTTAAGTTATACAGTAAATTTTAGACTATTGAAGCCAGTTATGGCTTCTCATATTAGGGTCGAGATAATCTTGGTCAAGATCATCTTCTGTATTCAATTTATCATCTGGTAAATTATCTATTTTCAAGATAGGTTTCTTTTCAATAGATGGTTCATTCTCCTCGATATTTTGCATTCATCCTCCATCTGCATGATAACACACTGAGCAATAAAAGGTGAAGAATATACTCATTTCTGGTATATAAGAGCGTTAATATACGGACTGGCCACGTATAGTCTTACGTCGTCTAGCTTAAACTCAGTCATATTTTCTCCTGTTAGGTTTCTATTAATGAAAATGTTTCAATAAAGACTTTATTAGAAAATATTTTAATTTTTATTAAATATACATAATTTCAAGATATTACAAATATAAATCTTATAATATCTAAGTCTTAGATGGCCGACTGATTCCTATACCCATTAATAACTGTTAATCTAGACATTCTTAAATATGAAGGTCTGCATGAATTTACCTTATGAATATCACGAAAAAGCAAGCTGTGGAGTAGGTTTCCTTGTGTCATTAGACAATACGAGAAATCATAAAACCTTAACTCAATCTTTAAAGGCACTCGCTAATCTAGAGCATAGAGGTGGAATTGGAGCTGATAATCACATAGGTGACGGCTCTGGAATCATGACAGCTATTCCCTATGAGCTTTTTGGACTAGAAAAAGAGACCTTTGCTGTTGCTTCATTATTCATACCTAGAGATACTGAAAAGTATGATCGCTCTCTAACCGTATTTGAAGAAACTTTTAGCCATTTTGGATTAATACTTTCTGATTATCGAGATGTACCTATTGAAGAATCTGTACTTAGTCCAATTGCTTTAGCTAATAGACCAAAATTTAAACACGCAATCATTAAAAGACCAAAACATTGTCGAACCTTAGCAAGCTTTGAAAAATTGCTTTACATGGCAAAACAAATGACCAGGACTGCTCAAAAAAATGCTGGCATCAGCAAAGAATTCTTTTTTGCGTCACTGTCTTCTAGAACAATTGTGTATAAAGCTTTATGTATAGGAGAAGATTTACCTAAATTTTACCTGGATTTACAAAATAAAAAATTTATAACTAATTTTTCACTTTTTCATCGCCGCTTTAGTACCAATACTCTTTCCTCATGGGATAAAGTTCAACCCTTTCGTCTCATTGCCCACAACGGTGAGATAAATACTATTGAAGGAAACAAGGCGTGGAGCGTTGCCAGAGAACAAGCGCTGGGACTAAGAAAAGATGAACTTATTACCCATGAAGGCGTGAGCGATTCAGGAAATGTAAACGGAATAGTTGAGGCGCTAAGAAATAGATCTTGTATTCAACAAACTTCAGAAATTCTTTCTATCCTTATGCCTCCCGCAAATAAAGAAAGTTCATATTATAATTTTTGGTCTAGAGGAATGGAGCCATGGGATGGTCCTGCTTTAGTTGT
>JABGXW010000165.1 GCA_018675575.1 Bacteriovoracaceae bacterium
ATCTCTTTGCTTGTATATTTTAGTCCACTCAAACCCCATGATATCAATACCATACGGGTCGGAAATGAAAAGTTCGTTTAAGGTCTCCTTAGCCCACCATCGGATTTCCGGTGGTGGACACCCTTTTTCTAAAACAATATTAAAATCAACTACTTATTTACGGTTACTTGCGCTTTTAGAGGCGATTGAATGCTGTCTTAAACGGCCTAGAGCAGTCCCCAAATGGCTATTTTTGGCTACTTTGTGTCACTTTCTAGACCACCTCTAAAATCGACTAAATTTTTTGGACTATTGTGCATAACTGGCGGTGCAGAATATGAAGTTAAGTTTATGTAATCGTTAGACTACCATTCGTAACTTTTTAAGAGCTTTGAAACCTTTTTTCCAAGGAGAAAAAGCATGAAGAAAGACGCATCAAAACTCAAAACCAAAAAGAAAAAAAACAGAAGGTCAGACAAGAAGATCATGACTAAAGAGGCGAGCCTCTTGAAGTACATGAGAGAGTCGCGCCACTTATCCATGAGAAGAGTAGCACCAATAATCGGATGCTCTGAGGCCACTGTAAACCACTCAGAGAATGGGCGACGGGATATTGATGAGAAGCTAATAAAGAGCTTCTTAAAAGTGTATGGCTACAGCTACGAAGAATTTAAACAGATGCTAGAAGGAGAAATAGAAGTTCCTGAACATTTAAGATCAGAGTGCGTCGATATTATTAATCGCCTTGCAGAGAATAAATTAAAAATGGTGAAAGCCTTTTTAGTAACCCTATAGGAATTAAAAAGGATCTAGTCATGGGAATTAAATACATTAGAGAAACTAAGAAATACAGGGTCACCTATTATAAAAGAAACCCTGTAACTAAGAAAAAAATAACGATGAAACGTCAAGGGATTGAGACAAAGCTTCAAGCAGAAAAAGTTTATAAAAATTTAATTCTTCTTATGGAAGAAAAAATAAATGCGGCTATGTTCCCTTATTGGCCACAAATCGTTGATGATTTTCTTGTGTCCTTTAGAAATAGAGGGATTGCTAAGAATACTTTAATTAATTACGAGATAACTTTAAAGGCCCATACATTTTCCAAGTGGGAGAAGAAGTTTATTAATAAAATTTCAACCACCGAAATTAGAGATCTCATAATTGAAGATATGGCCAAATACTCAGAGTCGCATAAGAAAAGTATGCTCAAACATATTAGAGCTGTTTTTCAGTTTGCTCTCGATAGCAATATTATTGGGCGAGATCCTACACCTAAATTAAAATTTAAAATGGGTGAAAAAATAAAGCTTGTTCTTAAAGAGAGTGAAGTGAAAGTCTTATTAAAAGAAGCAAGGACAACAAAAAATAGATGGTTTCCTATTTGGGCGGTTGCCTGTTTTACAGGTATGCGAAATGGAGAACTCTTTGCTTTAAAATGGTCTAACGTTGATTTAAACAAAAGAGTAATGCTCATTGATTGTTCTTGGACAAAAGAAAATGGGCTTAAAGAAACAAAGTCAGGTGATGATCGAATTGTTGAAATTGCTCAGTCTTTAATGCCACTTATGAATAAGCTTTATCAAGATAGAACTGATGAGTTTGTTTTACCAAGAGTTCAGGGATGGGAGACAGGCGAGCAGGCAAGATATTTAAAACTATTCTTAAGAAAAATTAACCTACCCGTGATTCGTTTTCATGACCTTAGAGCATCCTGGGCGACTATAATGCTTTCAAAAGGAATTGAACCAATTAAAGTTATGTCTATGGGGGGGTGGAAAGATCTTAAGACTATGCAGATTTATATTCGTAAGTCAGGGATTCATATCCAGGGGATAACTAACGCATTAAACTTTCTAGAGTAGTCCACTCGGCTACTCATTAAATATGACCAACTGAAATATTCCATCTATAAATAATTATCCTTTTAATTTACAATTGTTATACCACTTTAAACTATACAATTAAGAGAAGAATATGAACTTTGCTCAAGTTGAAGCAGCTACAAAAAAATTAGCTAAAAAGATAAAAAAAGAAACTTTTATATATGATTTTTTGTCAGCTTTTGGAACACCAAAGGCCACGATTACAATGCTAAAAAATGGTAGTAGAAATCTTTCCAAGAAAGAAGGAGAGATTATTTGTAAAAAGAAAATTTTCTTCTATTCGGAAGATCAAATGGATGTTGAAAAGGTCTTTGAAAAGATAATTTCAGATGATAGTTCATTTCGTCATGATCCAAGGTTTGTGATTGTTACAGATCACAACAAACTTCATGCATTAGATACTAAACTCCAGGAAAAAATTGATTTTAACATTAAGGATATTGATAAAAAATTTGATTTCTTTTTACCTTTGGCAGGAATAGAGAAGAAAGAATTCGAACATGAAAATGCAGCTGATGTTAAAGCAGCGGAGAAGCTTGCAAAATTATTTGATTTGATAAAGTTAAACAATCCTAAAAATGATGAGAAATCTCTACACTCCTTAAACGCTTGATGAAGATGATGTGCAATCTATTACTCAACATCATATTGCCTCAGAGGTTATTCGCAGTAGCGAAGGAAAAGTTGAGGGAGATCAAAAGTTTATTAGAATGGCCAGTAAGTTTATAAAAATTGAAGAATTGGATATTGACCTGATTGAATCAATTAATCCATTTCAGTCGGCATATGAGATTTTATCAAAGTCGATAGATAAGAACGTGTTAAAGGCTATTCAACAAGCTGTAACTTTAAAAAATACTAAGATGTCACTAGAGGAAGCTGAGACACTATTTCCAAAAATTGAAGAGTTTTATAGCGTACATGGAAAAGAACCTGATGCTAATTCTCCTGATCCTCTCGAAGTTGTGTTAGCAAAAGCTCTTGCATATTTAAGAAGAGCAGAGGCTGATCGAAAGTAAATGTCTAAGAAGATGAAAAAATATATTCCTAAAACGAAAGATGAAGTTCTTAATGAATTAAAACAAAGAGATAAATTTAATCTTTTAGTTGTGAAGTCAAAAGATAAAGCACCGACTCAGAGATGGAAAAAGTACAGAGGAGCCTTGATGAGTTCAATACCAAGAACGGTTTAGAGCTAAATCTTGGTGAATATCTTTTAAAGAAGCTAAATCTAAACTAATTAGAGGTCAGAATTATGAATACGAATACAATAGAATTATTTGTTGGTCGCTTAGGTAAAGAACCAGACCTTAGATACACTAAAAATCAAAAAGCAGTCTGCCATTTATCAGTGGCCACAACAGACGGTGAAGAGAAGAAGACTATTTGGAATAAAGTTGTTGTCTGGGGAAAACAGGCCGAGCTTTGTACTTTATATCTTAAAAAAGGAAAGGAAGTCTTTATTCAAGGATACAGAGAGCTAAAGGAATTTACGACTAACGACGGAGAGATTAAGAAATACGAAGAGATCACAGCGAGTCTTATTGGTTTTCCAAACTTATAAGGAGGTTTCATTTGAATAGCGTTAAAGATATTAACAAATCTTGGTTATCTACAGATGAAGCAGCAAAGTACCTTGGTAAGTCTCAAAATGCGATATGGAAGCTTGTGAGCAAAGGTCATCTTATAAAAAGAAAGTGGGGACGACGATTATTTTTTAAAAAATCAGAGTTAGATAACTTGATTGAGAGTTCTTTTTGTTAAGGGGAATAGAATGGCAGTAACTCAAGTAATGAATAATGGCACGGCAAGCTATAGTGTTTATATCAATTTGAGATCCAAGCTCATGCCTCATATTCGTTTGCAAAAAAGATTGAAGGGAATAAAAACAAAAGCGGAAGCGGTTCGGAAGGAGAGAAATCTCCTTCGGGATCTTTCCCACAAAATTGCTCAACATGAGGGGCATGGCATGACTTGGCGAATGATCGTAAGTAAGTGGTCTTCGACTGTATGTGAGGAAAACTATCTCGATAAAACTTATAATCCTTCAACGATTAAAGATTATATTTCGATGATGCATAATTGGACGAAGAACTGGCTCGATCGGCCAGCAGTTGAATTAACAAGAGGTGAGGGAAGAGAGGTTTTAAATTCTGTTATTAATGAGGGAAGGACAAAGGCATTTCAGAAAAGGCTAAAAAATACCATTAATATGATTTATTGCTGGGCTATTGAAGAGAGAATTATCCGAGGAGTCCATCAAAGCCCTGTTTATGGACTTAAGATAATACTAAAGGAAGAGAAAAGACCTGAGATATTAAAGACTGAGGAAATCCGAACTCTTTTATATGAAAGTAAATCTTCTAACCATAACTGGTATTCAATTTGGGCCATGGCCTTATTAACAGGTATGAGAAATGGCGAGCTTTATGCTCTTAAGTGGGATGATGTTGATTTAGATAACTCAATGATAACGGTTCAAAGATCTTTTAATAAGCGAGAGAACACTTTTAAAAGTACTAAGGCAGGATATTGGCGAACTGTTCCAATATCAACTGAACTCAAAAGTTTAATTCTTGAGATTAAAAACCAATCAAAGTCTGAGTTTGTTTTACAAAGGCTTCCATTGTGGAGAAAGGGTTATCAAGCAAAGATCCTTAAAACCTTTTGTAAATCAATAGGCCTCCCTGAAATTAAATTTCATACATTGAGGGCCTGCTTTGCCACACAGTTAATTGGATCAGGGGTTGAGCCTATAAAGGTGATGAAGATTTGCGGTTGGAAGGACTTGAAAACGATGAGCTACTATTTACGGTTATCTGGTATTGATGAAAAAGGAGCTACTGAGGGGCTGAATTTTCTGCCTAATTTAGAGGCAAATGTATTCTCGATAAATTGTTAGTAAAGCTAATCTCTAATCGTCATGTGATTTCAAGTAGTTATTCCTGATCATGTATTCGTTTAAAGTTAAATATAAAGATTTAATTAAATAAATACGATAAAACAATAGGTTATGTGGATGTATATTGTTATTTGATAGTTAAATGTGTGGTATGGTGTTAAATATGATGAATGTAAGCGAAACAATATTTAATAAGACAGGTTTGAAGTTACAAGTGGACGATTCGGTAGTCCTTCGCAATGGAAGAAGGGTTGAAAGGGCCTATATATCTCTAGGGAAATCAAAGCTTGCCGTGATGCTAATTGAGGTTGATGAATCTTTTAATCTGAGTAAAGGAATAAAAGATATTATTCAGCTTGCCGAATACGAGAGAATTATTATTCATTCAACGCACTTTTTAAAAGATCAAATGGATTTATTAAAAGAGAAAGGAATTGGATATATTGATGATAATGGCCATTACTATATTCCTTTGGACTTAGTATCTAACGAGTCTTTCCATTCTGAAGAGAAGAAAGAGAAAGTGAGATCTTCAAGCACCTTGAACGAGTTTCCAATAGGATATTTATTTTTTAAGAATTACGGATTACTAGAGTTAACACAGGCTGAGATAGGAAACCTAATTGGTAAATCAGCAGCAACGGTTAATTTGACTCTTAAAAATATGGAAAAAGAAAATCTGATCGTAAAAACTGATAATGGTTATCATCTTGCAAATATCGAGACGTATTTTGAAAGGTGGAGATTCATAATCTCTCAATTTAAAGTAAAAAAAGAGTATGGACGATTTAGCTCAAAGTTAGATGATATTGAGCTTAAAGAATTGTGCAGTAATAAGCTTGATGAAAGCTTGTGGGCATTAAGTGGACCTAGAGTTGATTGTATTAAGGGCGATGGTTATCTCGATAATGCCAAAGAGATGTCAATATTTCTTGAAACGAAATCTCAAAAGGGACTATATAAGAATTTAAAATTAATTCCTAATAATAGCGGTGATATTGTTTTGTATCCAAGTTTGTTAGATTTAAGGGATAGTGGCCAATTCGCTCATGACATTGTTGTCAGTGCTGAATTAATGAATTCTAGTAACTCAAGAATCAGAGAGGCTGGAGAAAATAGATTGAGTAAATATTTGTCTAAAGCAAAAAAGGTAGTCGATGAAAGATATAGTGGCAGAAGTTTCTAAAATATTTACTAGAGAGAATATCGATTTTATTGTTATTGGTGCACTTGCTAGAGATATATTTTTTGAAGAAAAAAATATCAAACTTGATATCAAGACAAAAGATGTTGATTTTGCCATCTTAGTTAAAAATTGGGATGAATTTGAAAAAA
>JABGXW010000016.1 GCA_018675575.1 Bacteriovoracaceae bacterium
TCCAATATCATATTTGAACAGCAGCAATGGCCGTCATTCAAAGCAAGAATTCTGACTATCAAGTTAAGTAATTTAATAGATAAACATAATTATCGTTTAGAGATTTATAATGGAGATTATAGATTAAACGATGTTCGATGGTTCTCAACATTGAACCCAAACCCCAAAGATTTTAATTATGTTGTCGCAAGTTGCATGGATGATAAATTCAATGATATTCAAAAGAATATGTGGAAGGGGGTTTATGCTCTTAAACCAGAGGCCCTCTTTTTGATTGGAGACAATGCATACTTAGACACAAAACTTGATCGATCAAAGAAAATAACTGCTGCCCATATGTGGTCGCGTTTTATTGATCATAGAAAAACTTTAGAGCTCTATTATTATAAAAAACTAATTCCAGTCTTTGGATTATGGGACGATCATGATTATGGATCTAATAATGGAAATAAAAACTTCGAATTGAAAGCTGAGGCAACGAAAATTTTTCAGAGCTTCTTCCCATTCTACAATATTAAGGAAGCACAGGCGGGACATGGTGTTGGTTATAAACTCTCTCTTGCAAATTCGAATTTTTACTTCTTAGATGCCAGGTCTTTTCGAGATATTCGTGATGCTAAAACAAAGAAAAATGGAACACATTTTGGTATGGCACAGGAAAAATGGCTTTATCTTCATTTAAATCGAGATAAGAGACATAGCTTTCTTATAAAGGGAGATCAGTTCTTTGGTGGCTATCACTCTTATGAATCTTATGAGTCTCATCACCCTAAGTCATTTAAAACATTTTTGAATAAAGTTGGAAGAGCTAAGGCCCCTGTCTTTTTTATTAGTGGAGATCGTCATTTAACTGAGATAATGGAACTTACAAAAGCAGATTTCAAATATAAAACATATGAGCATACTTCTAGTGGTATCCATTCAAGTGTTTACCCTGGCTCGTTTATTGAAAGCCCTAATAAAAGAATGATGGTAGGCAATGATGGAGTTCATAACTTTTCATATATTAAAAGTGAATTAACAAGAAAAAAATTATTATTAAATATAACGAGCTTCGGTTATGACCGTATTGTTCATTATAGTAAGAGATTAGAATTTAAGAAATAATGTGCTTGAGAAATGGTGCCCGGGGCCGGACTTGAACCGGCACGAGCGTGAGCTCGAGGGATTTTAAGTCCCTTGTGTCTACCAATTTCACCACCCGGGCACGAATGATATTAGCGGTGACTAGGTTGGAATTTTGGACTATTTAGGTAAATATTGTCAATTGAAAACGATCTTTAATGTATTAAAACTTTTAACCTTATTACATTTGGGATCCTGCTCCCATTTTGGAAATAGATCATCTGAGATTCGAACAGTAGAACCAATTCCCCAATGGCTTAAAGTTGCGCCTCGTTTTGCACATCGCAGTGAAGAAGGATATTATGCAACTCACGCTTTCTTTGACTTTATTCCGCTACCAGACCTGAATTCGAGTAAAATTAATTTTGTTTTGCTGACACCTGAGGGTTCTCGCTATGGATATGATATTAATTTACATTCGGGGCAGATCTATAAGCGGCATAAATACTGTCCTCAGACAGATACTTGGAAATCTACGTCAACTGAAATCAATTTACCTCCTTATTCTGAAGGATTTGTACCCAGAATTCTTGATCAACTTGGAGATCCCCTTAAAATAATCGTTTATGGAGAAAATGAGTATTTATCAAAATCGAATCCACGAAGGCCACTTTCTCAAAGAGTTAGAGTTGTTGGAGGAGTGATTCAACAATACTGTGAGAATTTTCCTTGTTCTAAAAGATCTAAATGGCTGTCTAGGCTAGTGCTCGTTGCTGTGAATCATCTGGATTCAACTTTCAAAGATGTGACAACAATTAAGCAATTAAAATCAAAAATAAACTGGGGAGAGTTCAAGGCATTTATCGAAAATGGTTATGGAAGATTAGAAAGAGGCAAGGAAGAGTATCCAGCATTTAGACTGTTTGGAGTAATAGACGATAAAGCCGCTTTCAAATATGCATTGAAAAAAGGACATCTTTTTAAATTTGATGAAATGAAAAAATTAAGAAATGGGTGCCATCGTCTCTATGATCATTTGTGGAAACAAGTAACTGATTTGAAATTAAACTTATCAAAAAAAGAATTTCTACGCTCTCGTTCAGGAATAGTCGATACAAACTCATTGATCGTAGATCTTAAAAAATCTATCTTTATAAAGGACGAGAAGAAAATTAAAAAGTTTACTGATGAGGAATTAGAGGCAAGTCCCAAGGGACCTATAACATTTAAACAGCTATTCAATGACTTTTATAATCAATATGGGCAAAGATTTAAAACGTGTAATGAATTTGTGCGTACTTCAAATGCTTTGAAAAATAAGACTCGCCATTGGTTTTTTACTTACATGGAAGCATTTATGAATCTTGAAGAACTTGGTTATATCTATCATTGCAGCAAGAGAGTTTGGATAAGAAATTCTTTTGCTGCTAATGGAAAGCGACAATATGATAAAAAAGAAATAAAAAAGTCATGTTCTAGTACAGATCTGGAAACTTCTTTTGATACTGCTATTACGCTTCTCTATAGTTTGAAAAAAGGAAACTATCCACATTATTTTTACTCTATGTACGATCAAGGGCATGGAGGAAGTCATAACAGACTTTTTTCATGGGTGAAATCGAATGGTAAAAACATATCATGCAAATTAAAAAAAGTTGATTACAGAAATGAAGTATTTTTTCCTCTCGATATAAATTGGAAGTATTTTCATCAACGAGGACTGTAAAAGGCCATGAGAAATGATTTTATATTAGATGAATATTGTCTTACAACTAAAGCTAGCAACTTTATGGAGTGGGTTAAGAGATGGGCCCAGTCAAGATCCTTATGGCCAATCCTAGTAGGCTCTGGTTCTTCTGCAAATGAATTTTACTCTTTATTTGGATCTCGCTACGACATAGAAAGATTAGGTATCGATGGGATTAAATATTCACCCGCTCAGGCCGACCTTTTGGTCATTGCCGGCCCAGTTACAAAGAAAATTTTTCCAATACTTAAGAATGTTTATGATCAAATGACTGAACCCAAGTGGGTTATTGCATTAGGATCGGAAGCAATTGGTGGAGGCCTATTTCAAAACCATACATTGATGGATAACTGGAATGAATTTATACCAGTTGACGTCAATATCCCAGGATCACCTCCTTCTCCTGAATCGATTATTCAAGGAATCTTATTTATTCGGGAACGTATTGAAAAAAATGCTAAGCCAAAGTCTGACATTAAAGAGGTTCGATACTAATGAGTCTGTCTCTATTAAATAAATTAGGAAAATACCTTTCACCAATCATTGTTGAAGAGATTGAGGAAGGTGGTGAGATTTATTTTGATAAAAATGAAATAAGCTTATTATTATCTCATCTAAAATCTGAGTTTGAATTTTTAGTGTTACTTGACATCTGCGCTGAAGATCTTTTAGGGAAAAAAAATGCTGAAGAACGGCAGTCTCACCGTTACGAGATAGTTTATCACCTTCTAAATTTAGAAGAACATACTAGACTTAGAGTCAGACTACCTACTGATGGTGTAGAGCCTATCTTGTCAGTCCGAGAGGTTTTTCTTAATGGCGATTGGTATGAGCAAGAAATTTGGGATATGTATGGTATAAAGTTTTCTGATCAATCTGATCTTAGAGTCCTCAACCATCAATCTTTTATAGGCTTTCCTCTTAGAAAAGATTTTATTAATGAATCAAATGGGTCAACTCAAGAACCATATGACTTCTTCGATGAACAAGAGTCAGTTCAAGTCGTAGAGAGAGGACTGCGATCAATCGTTAATATTGGTCCTGTCCATCCAATCACAAGAGGTTCTGTCAGGTCTATCTTTGAATTAGATGGTGAAAAAATTGTAAGAAATAAATTTGAGATTGGTTATACTCATAAAGCGATAGAAAAAATATTTGAGGAAAAGACATGGACCACCGGAATTTTGTTGGCGGAACAATTATCTGATCAATCACCTTTCTTATCCTCTCTAGCTTATGTAAATGCAGTAGAAAAACTTTATGATCTCGAAATACCTGATAGGGCGATGGCCTTAAGAATGGTATTCTCAGAACTTTCAAGAATTGTTGATCACCTGAATTGTATTGGAGAGCTTTCTCTTTCTTCTGGAAATGAAACTATATTATTTAAATGTTTAGATTTACGTGAACGAATCTATGAATTATTTGAGAAGGCAACTGGTAGTAGAACAAAAGCAAATATAAATATTATCGGAGGTCTTTCTCTAGATTTACCCATCGGCTGGATTGCTGATTGCATCATCCATATTGATTATATTGAAGATAATTTGTTAATGCTTGATAAGCTATTAACAAGATCAAAAGTATGGATGGCGCGAACAAATGTTTGTAAGATTACTTCTCACATGGCATTAGAATATGGCCTTTCTGGCCCCTCGTTAAGGGCCTCAGGTATCAATTATGATCTAAGAAAGGCTTCTCCCTATTACTTTTATAATGATGTCGATTTTGAAATACCTCTAGGTGTCAATGGCCATTGTTATGATCGCTATCTTGTACGAATTGAAGAGATACGACAGTCGCTAAAAATTATAGTTCAAGTTCTGGATAATTTACCTTTTGGTGATTGTGTTGCAACTCATCCGTTGACGGAACTATTTCATGCTAAATCACCACAACAATTTTCTACTGCAGAAGACTTTGTTAAAAATAAAATCACACCACCATCTAAAAGAATTTATTCTTCTATTGAAGCTGCAAATGGTGAACTTGGTTTTTATCTTATTTCCGATGGCTCTAGCAAACCTTGGAGAGTTAAAGTGAGGGCGCCAAGTTTTACTCACATACAGGTCCTCGCTCAGGTATTGCCAGGACTTATTCTAGATGATGCTTTGGTTGGTTTTTCCTCCCTAAATATTACTCCAGGAGAATTAGACAGATGATCTTAAAAAAGTATCTCTATTCTCCACGAAATATGTTCACAGGAGTAATTAGCTCTAGTCTAACAATTGTTAAATCTTTAATAAGAAGAAAATATGGATTTGAAAAATCAATAACTTTAAATTATCCTATCGAGCAATATCATTATTCAGACCGATTAATGGGGATGCCTGAATTAGTACTAAATGAGAAAGGGAAATCCTTATGCACCTCATGTGATCTTTGTGTACAAATATGTCCAACTAAATGTTTGGAGCTAAAAGGGGAAGTAGGTAAAGAGCCTAAGCTTTTTTCTCTTTCTTTGTCCGATTGCATTTTCTGTGGCCATTGTGAAGTTGTTTGTCCTGATAAAGCAATAACAATGGGCAATAACCATATGCTAACAGGACATAAAGAAGAAGTATTACGGCTTGATTTTTCTGAGTGGAAAAAGTTAAGTAGTCGGCAATGAATCCACTAACCTGAAGGCCTTTTCCCTGTCAACTCGACCATTTGTTAAAATGGCAGTTCCAACGATTGCTCCATCAGAGAATTCAAGCAGCTCGTGACAATTTTCACTATTAAATCCAGAACCAATAATAATTGGTTTAGTAATATCTTGGCTCTTAAGAGATTTTAATTGATCTAGGCCTGGAGCTTTTCCAGTCCATTCTCCTGAAATGATGAGTCCATCGGCACCATCTTGAAGAGTTTGAATTGCTGATTCTAAAAAAGGCCTCTTTTTAATCAGTTTTGCATGTTTGACTTGAACATCTGCATATATTTTTATGTCATCTGCTTTTAATTTATGGCGATGATTAATTACTTCTCTTGGATTAATTGACATAATTAAGTCATCATTCTCTCTTTTCATTTCATCAGAAAAATAGTCCGTCCTTATATATTCAGCCCCTGACGACTTTGCAATTGTTAATGATATACAAGGGTCGTTTAATAGAAAGTTGAATCCAATAGGGATTGTTGAATTATCTAATACCTCCTTAGTATAGATCGACAATGATGAAATACTTTCTGATGTGGCCTTGATTAGATATGGAGAATCTTTTTCATTTTCACAGAGACAGGAATCAAATCCCGCATCCATAATAATCTCTAAATCTTCATTAATCTCTTGCAGTGAACGATTTAATCCGTAATGGTTTTTATGACCTAGGCTCGGAGGTAAATAAAGCATTGCTATGATGGGCTTTTTAATTCCAAACATAGGTTTCAGGATGTTTGCCATTGTCTTTTTTTATATAGTCTCTGAGTTTCATCAGCATTCTACCCAGAACATTTTTTCCTTTGTCGTTACCGCCATCTCCCCAGAAAGCATCATTTTTAGTATGCTCATGAATTGTCTGTATGTTGGTAGAGAGTAAAAGCTTTTTTAATCTTGAATGTTGAGTATATTTTGCCTTGAGGGCGATCCACATATAACCGATTTTTACATAATTCCAGTCCTTCCTACATTCTAATGTTCTTCCTAAGCGAGCAGCATCTTCTGGAGGAAGTGTGAGGCGAACCTTTTCTTCAGTTTCAGAGTCAAGAAATTTTTTTGCTTGATAATAATGCTCACTAGTAGGCCATATCTTACCTTCAATTGAGATTGGGAAATTAGCAAAATTTGAAAACTCCCCATAGGGCTTACTTCTACTGTAAAAATTAACTCTACTTTTTGCCTCAAGAGGAGGGGTTACGAAGTGTTTTTGCTTTGTAATTTGTGCACAGTTTGAAGTAACTAACATCATGATTCCTATAACAATATAAATACTAAATTTTTGCAGCATAAAAATCCTTTTGTTCGGTGCAAATATTATCATGCAGTTAGTGAATGGGCCATTACATAATGTTATGAATTAAATAAAGAGGCTGACTGATCTTTCTAACTTTAAATTGATTTCTAGTAGCTCAATGTACTTAGAGCGAGGAATTTCTGTACCACCAAAAACTTCTACTATTCCTGTTACCATTTGAGTATCTAACCATTCGATATTATTTTCTTTTAAATGCTCCATAAGACTGTAGAGTATATATTTAGAAGCATTAGATTCTCGATAAAACATTGACTCGCCACTCACAAATGAGCCGAGATTGACTCCATACAGACCACCTACTAAATCATTGTTCTCATTCCATGCTTCGACACTGTATGCAAATCCATTCTTATGAAAACTAATATAGGCTTCAATAATATCATCAGTAATCCAAGTTCCCATAAAATCTTTTCTATTTGTAAGTTCTGCGCAGCCATTGATCACGGCCTCAAAATCTTTATTAAACGTTATCTTGAAGGGTTTCTTTTTAATTATTTTCTTAAATGATTGTGGGAACTTTAAGTTTTTAATAAAGAGGATTCCTCTTGGGTTGGGAGAGAACCAAGCAAGAGGGTATTCTTCTGATATTGGCCAAGGAAAGATTCCTTGAGAATAAGCTAGTAATAGAGACTGAAGTTCAAGGTCACCACCTAATGCAATTAAACCATGTTCATCAGCTGTTTCAATGGGTGGAAACTCAAAGATTGCCATATCTATTTAGTCCTTTAATTAGGATCTTTGAAATAATTGCGGCAGAGTTAAGAGTTGTTTCTGGCTCGGTAACAGCTTCAATATCAGTGCGGAGAAAAGGGGCTACTTCAACCATATCTGCTCCACTTAGTTTGAAGTGATTTTGTAACTCTTGAATTATAATAATTGCTTGATGAGGTTCTAGCCCATCTGCCTCTGGAGTACCTGTTGACGAGGCATACTTTACATCTAAAGCATCAATATCAAAACTAATATAGATCTCTTCAACTTTGTCGACCGTTAGTTTATCAATAATTTCATGGGCTATTTCCATGGCCCCTCTTTTAAAAACATCAGAGCTCCAGTATTGAGTTAATCCGAAGGTTTTTTCCCAATGTTCTTTGGGTTTACCAGAAGACCTGATTCCTATCTGATAACAAAGTGTTGGACTATCTAGTCCATCTAAAATATGTGTTGTCCATGACCCGAAACATAAATCAATTCCAAGCCGGTCAACTAATAAATCAGTATGGGCATCAAAATGTATTAACCCAACTTTAGTACCGCTTTTCTTCTTTGCTTTTAAGTAAGATTTAACAAGCGGATAGCTAACAGAATGGTCGCCACCTAAAGCAAAAATTGTTTTCTTTGGATGAGTTTCATAAAAAATATCGAGAAATTCCTCGGTAATTGAAAGAGGCGAAACTGAATGAGTAGATTCTTTAGAACCATAGAGGGCATTTTTACAAGACTTCAAAGTTTCAGGATTTAAATATTTATCATGCAATAGGTGAGGAATAACTCGGATATCGCCGAGATCAAAAAACTCTTTATTTATCGACAAGGTCTCAAGTAGTTTGAGTCTTATAAATAAGGGACCCCAGTTAGCACCTCTTAGTATTCCGCCACCACAATCGCTACAGATTCCTAATAGGTTTGTAACTTTTTGTTGAGCAAGAACTTCTAATGATTGTTCCCAACTGTCTTGTATATTTTGAGAGTTAGGATAGAGAAGCTTTCCAAGTTCTGCTTTTCTTTCTTTGGCAGTATTTACAGTAAAAACCCCAGATCCTGGAGGACATAAAAGGTCTTTCATTGTATTAATTAGTCTATCAATCATATTGTAAGATTAGCATGTTCTAAATAAGAAATAAACCATCCTGATCTTCATGGAGACGATTTTGTAATAAGGAGGGACTATAGAGGATATTAAAATCTTCTTTGGTTAAGGTAAGAAAATCAGATAGAACCTCTCTTTCAAAGTCTAGTATCATTTGGTCTAAGGACATGCTAACGCCTGCTATGTGAGATGAAAGTTGAACATTCTTTAACATGTCAAAGTCATCAAAATTTGCAGGTTCTTTTTCAAATACATCTAAGTATGCAAATGCATTTTTATTTTTAATTAGGAATGAGATAAGTTCTTCTTGAGCGACGAGCTTTCCTCTTGCTCCATTTATAAACAAAAGAGTATCTGAGCATTGTTGCAAGAAAGTGGAATCAATCATTCTTAAAGAGCTTTTATTAAGAGAGGTGGCCATGAGCACTATATCAAATTTTTCTTTTATCTCTTCAGATTTTGATGTTTTTAATTTAAACGGATCAAGTATGGTCAATCGAGAAGTCAAAGGTCTAAGAGATGCTTCTAAAATTTTCCCAATTCGACCATATCCAATTATAAGAACATGGTTATCTTCAAGAAGCTTTCTATTCCAATATCTCCCCGAGGTCCAATCCTTTTGATTTTTTAGTTTAGTCATATGGTGGAAAAGGCAAGAGAGAGTATATTCCGCCACAGCTCTGGCTCGTATTTTATTACCTAGAACGATAGGATAAGTGGCATTTTTTACAAACGCGGCAGGTATATTATCATAGCCTGAATTGGGATGAATCATAAGTTTTGTTGAGTGATTAAAATCTTCATTTGAAATAGTTGTAAAGTCAAAACTTGTATTGGTAATATAAAAATCATGATTAGAGTTCGAGTTAGAATCTTGAATATCAAGCTCATTTAACATCGTAATTTCTTGCTGCCTAAATCCATCTTGATGATAGGGAGATAGTGCTAATCTTTTTAAAGTGAGTTTACCAGGTTCCGATTTCACGAGGGGCTTTATATATTTTATGACGTAATTTTGTCAAGCATACACGTTTTTTAAGACGTCTGTGACGACGACTGCCTTGTCTGATTCGTCTGTTCGTTACTGTTTTACAGACTAATTCTTTCTTATCGTAGATAGGATTTTCTGGTGTGGAAGTTTCATTATTTAAACTATAACCTATTCTATTTGCTAACTCTTTTTCACCGATATGTATCGGTTCATGTCTTTTAAGTGCATCAACGTAATGTAGCAATTGTATTGGTGATCTTTCATAAAAAACAAGCTCTGCAAGATTATCAGGAGAAATGGTAGCACGTCCCATCACATAAGCTGTTGGCCACTTTATATTTCCCATTGCCATGAAGATTAACTCTGAACAAACAATTGTAGAAATAGTTCCTACGTCAAAGTTAAAATCATAACCTTTTCCTAGTTGCTCAAAAGCAATTTTATAAGTTTCTTCCATTTTAATGAGATCTTTATCAATGTCTTTATTTCTAAGAATGGCAATCTCATCTACTTGCATAAAAGCTTTCAAAGTCGTGAGCCTTACTCCTGGTCTAATGGCCTCGATTATCTGGTAGCCTTGCCTAATTCTTTCCTGATAAGGCCTTATGGTTTTTGAATCCCATATTCCCAATTCTTTTAATTGCTTCTCTGTTCCTAACCACAGGGCCGCGTGACCAAAGTTTCCAGGTATGAAAGTATCTGTTAATGCAAATCTTGTTTTCTCAATCAGAATATCTAGTGGTTTAAATATTTTGTGAAGCTGATGCTGAGTAGGCTGATGATCGAATAAATGCCCTTCTCTCCATCTAATCATTCCTACTGTATTTCCAAAGAATCCACTTATCACGCTAGTAATCTTTTCCAATGTATTGATTATTCCATCTAAAAAACTATGAGTATTAAATCGGTAAACTCCATCTTTGGACATAATTAATTTTGTACCTTCATGGGAATTAATAATTGAAATTAATTTATCTAAAGATTTATCATTGGTCGCCATTTTTGCTAATAATGCTTGGTTATTTAGAAATACTTCTAAATGAGCTTTTACAATTTTTTGATTTTTTCTGGCCATTGTATGTGCCATCATCTGTTTAAGCTCATTTAGTTTTAAATTTCTTAATACCTCTGTTTTTAGAACATTTTTTATTGTTCGCCTTACAGATCCTATACGCATTAATTTATCATATACATTATAATAATGGCCAAAAAGAATGACGTGATTAGAAAGCCAGATTAGGTTTCCCTTTGTTTTCTTTTTATCATTAGGATTTATTAATTGCGCAGGCAAGGTAAGGTTTTCAATATTATAAACAGAGGAGAATTCTAGCATCAGCATTGTAACATGATGGTATGCTTGTATAGATTTTCCAATATGATAAATTTGTTCACCAGTAAGAACTCCATCTCCTTCGACTACGACACCGGAGATATTATCACTAAATCGAGATACATATTTTTCAAGTTGTTGCATGATATTTAGAAGCTTGTGATAGTTTTCTAAATTTCTACTAAGGTATTCACCACTCCCATCATGGATTGGTATTTTAATTTCCTGGGTTAATTTTTTTAAATTATAAAAAAATAAAGCAGGACTATTTTCTTTTGCGAAAGAATTAGAAATTGTACTAATAGATAGAGAAATAGCTACGATAAGATAAATTTTATTTTTAATAATTGCCAACATAATTGTTTTTATAACAATAGTTTTGAGGTATCGCAATGCGTTATGTAATATTGATAGGGAAATATATCTGATAAATCGGATACTTATATCAATATTCTTGACACTTTCTAAAGAATAGAAGAAATATAAGTCATGATATCGATCAAATCAGACCGTGAAATTGAGCTTATGCGAAAGACTTGTACTTTGGCCATGCAAGTTATGGAATATATTGAGCCTTTTGTCAGGCCAGGGGCCTCAACATTAGAAATAGATAAGCTTTGCCATGATTATATTATAGAGCATGGAGCTTATCCTTCTCCGCTTAACTACCATGGATTTCCAAATTCTATCTGTACATCTTTAAATGATGTTATTTGCCACGGCATCCCCCATAAGGACGCCATATTAAAGGATGGAGATATTTTGAATATTGATATCACTACTTTTTTAAATAAATTCCATGGGGATACAAATAAAACTTTCTTTGTTGGAGAAGTTTCTCCTGAAATCAAAAAATTAGTTGATGTCACTTATCAATGTTTACGAACAGGAATTAACCAGGTTAAGCCTGGTGCGTATATTGGTGATATAGGGGCCGTCATTCAAGAGCTGGCCCATGGAAATGGATACACAGTTGTCGAAGAATATTGTGGCCACGGAATAGGTAGGGAGTTCCATGAAGAGCCTCAAGTTGTTCATGTTGGCAAAAAAGGAAGCGGTCCATTGATTAAACCAGGTATGACTTTTACAATAGAACCTATGATTAATCTAGGTGAAAGATATTGTAAAGTCTTAAAGGATAATTGGACTGTTATTACTAAAGACGGGAAACTATCAGCCCAATTCGAACATACTATTCTAGTGACTGAAGATGGACATGAGATTCTGACCCTTCGAACTGAAGAATCTACTACTTTCAAAAGCTAAGAAGATGGCAATAGCAAGTTATAATAATAAGAATATTTCTTTTCATCTCCACTTTGATGACTCGAATAAATTAACTCATTTTGAATATAAAAATAATAATCCAGAAGAAAACGAAGTTTTAAATATTCTTAATTCACACATTGGAAAGTACATATATGAACTTTCTTCTACTCTTAATAAGCAAACATCATTTTTTAATATTCCTTTGATGATGGTTACGAGATCAATTCTAAATTTACAAGGACGACTCTCTCTCGCTGAAGGAGAAAATGAATTAATCTGTAGATGTTTTGGTAAGCATAAAAAAGATATTTTACATGATGAGAATTCCTTGAAATTATCAGGCTCCGGGTGCGGGAGTTGTCGTCCTTATATCAGAGAAATATTACCTGATAAAGGAACCATCATTTTTAATGATGATAGGACTTTTAATCCTATGCAGTTTCACATTGATGCAGATAATTTAATTAAGAGTTATTGTGATGATAATAAAATTGAAATTCTATTTGTGAGAGCATCTGGTATAAAACTATTTTTAGAATTAATAAGTAGCAACGATTTAATAAACCCACATAAACTTATAAAAAACATAGAATTAAAAATAAAAAAATCATTAGGAATTCGACCTCGAATTATTCTATCGATTTATTAGAAATAGGTTCTAATTCACAAGACTTTAAAATATTGTCTAGGTTTTTTATTTTTTTAAATATTTCTCCAAGTTTCTTTTTATCTTTCAATAGTTGCTTAAAAGAAATTTCATCTTCAAGGTACTTAAATTGATAAATAAAATAATTTAGTTCTGGAATCTTTTCATTTAGGCAATGGGGGTCATCGGCCAACCCTTGAAGTGAGGCCAAGTAACTAAAAAAAATATTTGGAACTTTGAGCATTAATGAATTAAGTAAAGACTTTTGCATCGCTATATTGGAAACAGATCTTTGATAAGTTCTTATTTCAAAAAATGACTTTCCATAAATTAAAAAATGTCTTAATAAATTAACCGAAGGAGAGAATTGATTATTTTTACAGATATTAGCTAATTGAGCTGTTTTAATGTTAATTTGGGCCCAAGATGACATTTCATTAATAAACTTTTGATTGAGGGAGTAAAGTGGACCTGTTAGCTTCTTTTGATGAAGTATCAGTTCTTCAGTTCCTAAACATTTAAGAATATCTATTCCATAGGCGTTTTCTTTGGGAGTGAAAATCATCATTATTGTGAGAGAAAGAAGTATTAAATGTTGCAATAATTTCTTATAATTATACATACATAGCCAATTGAAATAAGATATAAAAACTTATCGGTCAATAATTTAAAGTATTTAGGGACTATTTAAAGATGAAGGACATGTCACTGACACAACATTTAGAAGAGCTAAGGAAGACCATGATTCGTGTGGTACTCATTCTAGCAATAAGTTTCTTTGTGGCCTACGGCTTTGGTCAAGAAATATCTGAGTTTTTACTTGCCCCTTTAAGAGAAGTACTTAGTGGAAAAGATGTTGGAGGTTCCGTTGTCTATCTGGGCTTATTAGATAAAGTTCTTTCACAATTTCAAGTTGCATTTTGGACTTCTATTATAGTTTCAGCTCCTCTTTGGTTCTTTTTAGTTTGGAGATTTATTAAACCTGGACTTTACGCATACGAAATAAGAGCTGTTAGGCCATTCATTTCTGTAGGGTTTATTCTATTTTGTCTCGGTGTCTGTTTTGGTTATTTTCTTGTTTTCCCAATGACTTTTCAAACACTTATGCAGTTTGGTGTTTCTGAAGTGACGGCAACCATCTCACTGAAAGAGTATTTAGTACTTGCATCTAAGGTTCTTGTCTTTTTAGGGATAATTTTTCAATTACCAAATGTGTTGTTGATATTAGGATTTATGGGAGTTGTCACCAAATTCACATTAAGAAACTTTAGATCTTATGTTTATGTTGGATTTGCCATTCTCTCTTCAATTATGACCCCTCCTGACGTGATTACCATGATGGGTCTTTGGATACCTTTGGTGGCATTATATGAAGTTGGAATACTCGCAGTTGCCCTAGTCGTTCATCCCTATCTAGCAAGGCAACATAAATGAAATGGAGTCCCACATTATTAGGTCATTTTTTCTTTTTCTTCCTCGGATCGTGGCTTATCTCCACCATTTTTATCGACTTTTTTGCAGTCATGGCCGTCTTTAAAAATGTTTCAAATATATTTGAAGCAGGAAAGGTGGGAATGTATGTTTTTTCTTCGTTTAATAAATTTGAAATACTCTTTGGTTTCTTTTTACTGTTAATCAGCTTTAAAAACCCCATGGAAAATATCAAAATAAAAAATACAATGATTGGGCTTAGCCTTATCTTATTAGGCTTTGCTCTTTATTATAATTTCTCTTTAAGTCCGAAAATCACAAGCCTTACCTATTCAATGCATGATATTGGCATAAGTAATAAAGGATACGAAGAAGCTGAAAAACTACATGAAGTTTTCCACAAGAGATATGTTTTTATGGATTCAATCAAGTTATTTTTATTATTGACTCTGCTATGTCTTGGTATCGGTAAAGGAAAAACATTCAAAGGATTAAATCAGGAAGGGGAGACCAAACGATGATACTCGTTACAGGTGGTGCTGGTTTTATTGGCTCAGTTCTTATTCGCGAATTAAATAATACAGGTAGAGATGATTTAATTGTTGTGGATAGACTCCGAGATACCACAAAATGGCTTAATCTAAGAGATGCTAAATTTAATGAATATGTTCACGCTGATACTTTCTTTACGCCCGGAATGGAATTACTTCATAATAAAATAGATTTTATCTTTCACATTGGAGCTTGCTCTTCAACAACTGAAAGAGATGTTGATTTTCTTATGAATAATAATGTTAATTATTCTAAATCCCTATGGGCAATGGCGTTAGAAAATAATATCCCCTTGGTCTATGCTAGTTCTGCAGCAACTTATGGTGATGGAGAACTTGGCTATGACGATGATCACCAAAAAATTCCAAAACTTAAACCACTCAATCCTTACGGTTGGTCAAAACAGCTCTTTGATCAATGGGTGCTTAAAAGACCGAAATCACCACCCAGATGGTATGGACTCAAATATTTCAATGTGTTTGGTCCCAATGAATATCATAAAAATGATATGCGATCTTTAGTTCATAAGGGTTATGAGCAAATCAGAGAAACCTCTAAAATTCGTCTTTTTAAAAGTCATAAAAAAGGTTTTAAAGATGGTGAACAATTAAGAGACTTTATCTATGTAAAAGATGTTTGTAAGGCCATGCTAAGGATGATGGATAAGAATTGTACAGCAGAAAGTGGAATCTATAATATTGGAACAGGTCAAGAAAGAAGCTTTAAAGATCTTGCTCTTGCAACTTTCGAGGCCATGAAAATTGAAGATTCAATTGAATATTTTGATATGCCTGATTCAATTAGAAATCAATATCAATATTTTACAAAAGCTAATATGGAAAAATTTCACAAAAATTTTTCAGACTTTCAGTTTACGACATTAGAAGAATCTGTCGCTGACTATGTTAAAAATTATCTAATGAATAAAAGCCGTTATTACTAGGATTTTCTATGCCTTTTAAAGGTGGAATTAAAGAAGCTGCTAAAATGCTCTCTGGATTAGATGGAGCGGCACAAGAACGTGTGTTGGTGGATATTGCTAAACGCGATCCTGCAATGGCAGAAAAACTTCGTAAGAATATGATTACCTTTGAAGATCTCCAATTACTCACCGTCAAAATGTTGGTTGAACTGTTGCAAGAAATTGATATTCAAGACCTGGCCTTAGGATTAAGAATAGCAAGTTCTGAACTAAAAGAATTTGTTTTAAACAATGTTTCTAAGAATATTAGAAATGAAATCGAGGACGTCTTACTTGGCCCTCCTAAGTCTGTGGCCCAAGTCAATCAATCGATTGAAAAGATCATGGAAACTGTCAGAGCTAAGGCCGCTAAAGGTCAACTAATTTTCAATAAAAATAATGAGGAGATTGTTTAAATAATTTCTTATTTTTGTCATCAAATAGATAAGTAGCATCATCTTCATCCCTATTTGGTCTTTTTGTAAACCTAAAAAATATGGCCGTATTCCAGCTTGCACCTCCTTCATAGGCTTGATCGAGTGCAGAATCAAAACGAAAAACATTAATTCCTAATTCAAAATAAATTTTACCAAGGTTAAGACCAATAAACATTTGAACGCCGACAGTGGTTTCATGATCTCCATTAACAAATTGAGCGAACTCCATAAAGAGCTTTAGTCGAATGAGTGGACTATCATGATCAGACCATCCTGCGATGCTCGAATTAAGTGAAGTTCTGACTCTAACATTACTTCTCTCAAAAAAATCTGAAGAGGGTTGGGCCTCGAGTTCGCCAGATACAAAGATATTGATTTGTTCATTTTCTAGAATATCGAACCTTCTACCAATTCCAAAAATAGGGTTAAGGAAAAATTGACTGCCATTTCTATTGATAAAAGGTCTGGTTCTTGAAGGAGTAATCTCATGGATGAATTTTTGTACAAAGCTCATGATAAATCCTGATTGAACTTCGTTTCCAAACTCTAGGCCAAGAATGACATATTGGTTACGGTCATTTCCTGTAAATCGTCGTGAACGAATACTAACAACAGATCGTTCCGCAAATATTTGTTCATCATCTACATTTGAATTATTTGTAGGTTTAGAAAATAACCAATTTTCTAAATTGAGTTCAAGACTCCCCCGTTCTCCTTCTAGAAGATAATTAATGACAAGCCCTGCAGTTCTCCCTAAATCATCATCGTTTGGATAGCCAAGTAAACCAGCAATTCCTGTCATATCAAGATCATTAAAATGGGCAATTGTTAAAGTTCCTTTTATAATCTTTCCAAACAGTATCACTCTTCTTGGATGATGCTGAGGCTTTGGCATGGTGGTTTCGGTGGTTCCAAAATCATCAAATAAGAGGTCCTCATCTCGAGTTTCAGTGGTGTTTTCTGCAAAGGTTTGACCCATAAAAATAAAAGAGCATACAAAGATAATAATAAACTTCATGTTTTCTCCAAAAAACTTACTGTCATTAAAAAACTTATAACAAGTGAAATTTTATTCAACAAATATGGGGACCAATTATCTAAGCTTTTACATTTATATGACTAAAGGGTCAATTTGCAGTGGCGATATGATTCTAGGGCCATCAAAGAACTCTCTTTTTCTTTCTAACTAGCTGAAAAGAGCTACCATTCATTTGGCATGATTTCTGCAATATTGTCAGTATCTCTTTCAAGGATTGAAGGAGCGACAGTAAGTCAAACGCACAACAGGATGTTTCTTTTATTAATCGTTCAACGTCCAGGGAGGACTTATGAGTGAAATTAACCCCGAAATATTTAGAAATCTTTTTAAACAATTGAAGCAACAAAAACTACAAGAGCTTAGAAAGCAAATCAACTTAGAATTAGAAAAAGGAGATAAGTTTGATCGAGCAATGGACGAACGAAGTAATGCTCTGCTAATTAAACTAAAATCTCGAACATCTATATTTTTAAAGAAGATTGATATCGCCTTAGAACGAATTGATAATGGTTCGTTTGGTAAATGTGAAGATTGTGAAAGAGGTATTTCCGAGGAAAGACTCTTTGCCAGACCCACAGCAAGGCTTTGTATTCATTGTAAAGAAATGCAAGAGTCTGAAGAAAAACATGTCGTTTATAGCAAGCGATCACACACTCTTGGAAAAGCTCTCTTAACAGAATTAACTCTCGATAAATGCGACATGGGTATTGATGGAGGGGGAGCGATTGAACATAAAGCTGAGTCCATGAAGAAAGCTATTGGGCTTTGATTTTTTATGCTCTTCAATAATTAGATAGTTACCAGACAACTTATATATTTTATTTGGAATCTCCTTGCTGCTATTAAGTCGTAAGGAGATTTTTATGAACAAGCAAACAGATACAAAAATTAAATTTACAGTCTTTATTTTTATAATCATAAGTTTTAATATCATGACTATGAGTGGCGCTTATGCATCTGAAGGATGCCAGGAGAAAATGCTTAATGGCCATGATCTAGACTCTAAAGCTTTTATCATTTCTGATATTTTCGAGGGGCTTGATATTGAAGCAGAGATTAAGGGAAGACATGCTGAAATGTTGGTGGGTTATTTTATTGATTCTTTACAATGTCTTGCGGAAGATAAGAATCTCTCTCTATTGGAGTTAAAAGGGACATGCCGCAACATAGAAGTGGGGAACTTTCTTTCAAAAACTTGTTACGTCCATTCGAAAATAGGTTACTTCATCATTACTTTCAATATGTTGGAAGGGGCCCATCTGATCTATAATAGATTTGACTAAGAAATATTCATTAAGATCCGTCTCATCTATCTTAAAATTAGATAACTGCCATTCCCCGTTAATATTTGTCAGGTAATAAGAAAGGGCATACTAAGTGTTCATGAAACTAAAAGCATTAATTCTATTTACAAGTATCTTTTTAGGCCTAACGGGCATCTCTCAGGCCTATGAAGTTGATCTTAAAAGCTTAAACTATTCAGAATTAGAATTAGTATTAGATAATGTCTATGAGGCCTCATTTGAATTTGACTCTTACTTTAAAGTTACAATAGAGGAAGTTAACCAAAATCAAGTGATGAGCTGTGTTTTAGTAAAGGCCAAAGAGCTTGAAAAAAGAATTTGGACTGAAGTTAAAAAATTTCAATCCTATTACCCTGATGAAGATCTTCCCTTTACTACGGCAAAGTCTCAGTTATTAAAACTAATAAGCGCAAGTGAATACCAAAAATGTGAAACAATCGTGGAGCAAGAACTTTATTCTATAGTTGTTCAAACCTTCATTTCTAAATCATCAAAAATTTCTTTCATTCTCGAGTTCGAACGAAAAAACTAAACTATTAGTGTCATTATTCCTCTCATAACTGGTGCGAAAAAGTCCCTCATTAAATTTGTTGAGTATTATACCTTCTTGTAATGAGAAGGAAATAATTGGCATGAACTTAGCATTAATATGGGTAGCTTCCAAAGAATGATTCTTACGGAAGACTAAGGCACGGAAGTCTTAATTATTTATTAACTGACACCAAAGATACGGAGATTTTATGGATCAGCATCAACTTACAGAGTTCAAAACTCTTTTTAGAGACATCAGGAAAAATTATTCTATGAATGACTTTAATTTTTCAGAAAATATCGAAGAAGTCACTAAAGGTGATGAGGTTGATAGAATTGTTGAGGATCGAGATAAGGCATTATTAATCAAGTTAAAAGGACGACAAGACTTCTTTCTCAAAAAGATTTCCCAAGCTGAGCATAGAATTGATAATGGTTATTTTGGTGAATGCCTTGAATGTGGAGAAGATATTTCAATTGAACGTTTAAAGGCAAGACCAACTGCCACTCAATGTATCGAATGCAAAGAAGATCAAGAAAGAGAAGAACAGCATATTCAATATGAGAATAAGTCACATACTCATGGGAAAACTTTTAATAATAAAAATATTCTCAAAATGTCAGAAACGGAACAGAAAGGAACGATTTCAAGTAGTAAGATTTTAAAGTTTAATAAAGAAAGGATCAACCTTAACCGGCATTAAAATAAAAGATCATGATTTGCTTAAGGAAGTTCTACTTCTTTGAACTTTAATCCATAGAACAAACTAGCTATCTTTGGATAAACTGTTAATTTTAGAGATTGAATAATCTTCTGACTCTCGACCAATTACAATAAACCTTTGCTAGATTCCACTATGTGGACGGTGAAATAAGGCCCAGAAGAACTGAGCCGAACCACACAGATGATGAGTTGAGCACATTACGATAGTAGAAACAACAAAGTGAGATCCCGACAGCATACGTTGCAAGGGAATGATAATTTTCCTACCTTTTTTTTGGTATCTCTTCTCTGATTTTTATCACTGGTTAAAGCGCACAGTAATTTGATTTGAATCAGTATCAGCACTTATAAGATCAGCGTCTCCATCTCCATCAAGGTCTATGGCATAAACTGATTTAGGATTATCTCCTGTAGCATAGGTAGTACTTGCACCAAAGCCGCCACTTTCATCATTGAAAAACACCGAAATTTGATCTGAACCAGAGTCAGCGCTTAGAAGATCAGCGTCCCCATCTCCATCAAGGTCTATGGCATAAGCTGACATAGGAAAAGTTCCTCCTGTAGTATATGGGACACTAGCACCAAAGTCGCCATTTCCATCATTAATAAACACAGAAATTTGATTTGAATGATTAGCAGGGGTTAAAAGATCAGCATGCCCATCACCATTTAAGTCTATGGCATAAACGGAGTTAGGATCAGTTCCTGTAGTATATGTGACTTTAGCAGCAAAGACGCCATTTCCATCATTAATAAACACAGAAACTTTACTATAGAAATAGTCAGCGCTTAAAAGATCAGCATGCCCATCACCATTTAGGTCTATGGCATAAACTGATACAGGATAATTGTTGGTAGAATAAGTAGTAGCAGTGCCAAAGGTACCATTTCCATCATTAATAAACACAGAAATTTGATGTGAACCATAGTCAGCGCTTAAAAGATCA
>JABGXW010000017.1 GCA_018675575.1 Bacteriovoracaceae bacterium
GTCGATAGCCACAGGTGAGGGAGCCCGAAAAGACGACGAAGTAAACAAAACTAAGCTCATGGCGTTACTCATTTAAAACCATTGGCATAATCATGACCTGAGCCTCAGTCTTTCTCTACAACTTCTCTATGTTCATACTTGCTGTTACTAAATATTTTTCTAGCGAGAACGAAACGGAAAGAACTATCTCAAATGCTCAAATAACAAGCGTCGGTCATGTGTACATAATCTCAAACATTGGATCATTCGGTGAAAATATTTATAAGATTGGAATGACTAGAAGAGATGAGCCAATGGACAGAGTGAAAGAACTGGGCACTGCAGCTGTACCTTTTCGTTTTGATGTCCATGCTATGGTATTTAGTGAAAATGCAAGAAAACTTGAAAGTGATCTCCATAAATATTTTGATGAAAAGAGAGTAAATAGAGTGCACCTACGGTCTTTTAAATTAAGGACTTCCAAAGAACATATCGGGCTTATTGGCCCATGTATCGCAGCCTTTACACACTTCACATGTGGGAGAAAATTTACCTGTCCGGTGCTCATTTCGAATTTTTTTAACCTTATCATTTTTCCATATTTCAGATATTTTTTGATGATTGGCATCCCCAACCTGCAACGCCATCTTGCTGTCGACACAACAAATGGTAACCTCTCCAAAAATATTAACAGTTGCTGTTAACCATGGATGGTAACAAGCCCATCTTTTATTTTGTTTTGTAAAAGGTATTTCACTCCATTCTTGTCTATCACCAGCTGAATTATCATAGTAATCAAACTCAAAAACAGCACCTAAGTCTTCATATTCTTTAATTTTGTGAGACTGTTCTTCTTGCATTTTTGCATCAAGAAAAAGACGAATAAGTACTTTTGTTTTTGAATTTTGGGACTGAATCGCAGCTAATAAATTTTTTATATTATTTTCAATAAAAAAGAGGTCAATATTTTTTCCGATCCTTATTTGATATTCAGCAGGATCAAAAGTATGCAAGCTAATAATGACTTGATCCAATTTTGACTGCAAGAGTGCTTCGATGTTTGTTGTATCAAGTAAGAATCCATTTGTTGTGAGGGATGTACGATGTTGCACTTTTTGTTTTTTTATATAGCTGATTATCCTACCCCATTCTGGATTAAGCATAGGCTCGCCCCACATATGTAAGGCAAAAAGAGTCGGTTTATTTAAGCTTGTGGCCTCATCTATAACACTCTTGGCTAAGTCAAACTTGATATGACTCCCCACGACTGTCTCAGTTCGTGCACAAAAGGGACAGTCGTAATTACAGGCCCTAGATAATTCTAAATTTATTTGGAAGGGAAATTCCAAATCATGAGTTAACTGTGCTCCTAGCTTATAGAAGACTTTACTTAAAAGAGATCTCCCAAGGTCTTCAACTTTTGAATTAATTATTTTTCGAGCAGCCAATTTTCTTATCAGATTATTTATCATTCCTAATAGTAACACCAATTGATGTCCGACACCTAAAAAGTCAAAACATAACCAACTTGAAATGAAGTTCTTTTTCATATAATATCAACAACGTGGAAATAACAAAATCAAAAAGAAACACGCTTATTCTTGGCTTTATTATTTTTAGTTTTTCACTCTTTTTTATTCTAGAATTTGCCTTTAGCTCCTTTCTCTATTTTAGACCTCCTAAAGGTGATATTAAAAATATTCAATTCGAAGCCAGCAAACATCGTGTTCTTTGCATTGGGGAGTCGACGACCGAGGGCACTTATCCGGCCAAACTTCAAATAAAGCTTGATCAGATCATGCCTAATAGTTTTAAAGTATATGATTTTGGACTTACCGCGATGACAACCGATTATTTTAAAAATAATATCAACGAAATATTAAATAAAACAAAGCCTCATACCGTGATCACAATGCTTGGAATTAATGATGAGTTTCAACTTTCAAAGGCCATTAGCGGGGAGTCGCATTGGTACACCAGCCTGCTAAGTTACCGAGTCTTTCTTTATTTAAGTGACCACAATAACAATAACTTTGAAGACCAAGCGTTAAAGTTGATCAACGCCGGTAAAGAAGACATGGCCCATAAAATTTTAAAAATTTTATATCTTTCTGGGATTAAATTATCCCCCGCAGGCTATCTTGAGTTGCATGAGTTAGAATTCGTTGACGACAGTGAAAATGATAATTATGACAATTATAATGACAATAATACTAAGATCATAAATGAAGCCTTAAGCTATTACCCAGAAGACCATCGCTTAAGATTTGAAAGACTCAATATTTTGTTAAATACTAAAAAGACTATTTTGATGGAAAGGGAATTACAATATTTTGATAAAATTCCGAAGTATTATGACGAGCTTGGTATGTTCTATTTTACAGCTCTAGGAAAACCTAAAAAAGCGATGGACTATTTTGAAAAGGCTTTTGTCAATAATTTATTAACTGAAGAAGGTGCTTTTCAATATGCAGCTCTTCTCCAGGGAGTTGGAAATGTGCAAAAGAGTCTCAAAGTCTTGGAAAAGAAATATCCTCTATCGTCGTCTCTCTCTGCTGTTGAGGCGATAGAAACCAAACGTTTTTCAGATTCTACTATAACCAACTTACGATATATCTATGATCGTATTCTTAAACAAAAGAGTAATCTTATCATTATGAATTATCCCTTGAGACCCATTCAGCCTATGAAAATAATCTTTAATAATTACGGTAACAAGGTTTTATTTCTTGAAAATGAAACAAATTTTAGAAGATATCTTAACGATTTTAAGTATGATGAAATATTTGAAGATTCATTTGCCGGAGATTTTGGACATTTGACTCCAAAAGGAAATGATATACTAATCGATAATTTAGTCTTAAATTATTTCCAGAAATAATTACATTTTAAAATTATTCAAAACCTTAAAGATACTTAGGAATAGCCATTTCATCAGGAATTACCTAATATAATTTTATGACAAAACACAACATCTTTTTTTTAATTATTTTATATCTATGTGTTTTTCTTTCCAGCTTTCAAAACTTTAAAACAGATAGCTTTTTATATGATGACGCTCCCTCTTCTTTAGGGTATCTACCTTAGTTTGTAAATCCAAATTAAATTTATACTGTCTTTTATCGCTGTCACTTAATGCTAAAAATAACTTTGTTTTATTCTCATCTGGAACCTGAGACTCTGGTTCACTTAGATCAAGCTTTAACAATCTTTCAGACAGGTAATGCTTGTTTGTGGCCTTAGAAAAAAGAAACAATGAAAGAAACAGAACTAATATTGCAGCACCTGCAAAATACGGAAGTAAATCAGGTTGTGGAGTTGCTCCATCTAAAACCTTCATAAAAACCAAACCACAGAATACACAATTAGTGAAAAAAAACGCCCCCCACAATATTTTCACAGTCATCTTTTGTTGCTTTATTAAATCACTCATAATCCCTACTCCCCAAAAACCTTATCAAAAATCTCCCGCTTCCCCTGCGCCCCACCAGTCTTAAGGTTAGTCACACTCTCACCAAGTTCTTTATGATATTTCTTATAATATTTAAATAACTCCTTATTACTAATCGCTACCTGATAAGTTTTACTAGATGTCTTATACCCTTCAGTAATCATACCAAGCAAAATTCCCTTGTTAGATGAAAACAAAGCCGCTCCCGAATCCCCAGGACAAGGTTTAAAAGATCCCTCTACCATCTCGACTGGGCTACCAGTTCCAAGCTTAGAAAGCCCTATTTTAGATTCAATATCTTTCCAAACTTTAAGAGTCTTGCCAGACTTAATTTTCCACGGAAACAAATGGCAATGCCCTATAAGAATATTTCTCTGACCAATGCTTATACTATTTTCATTTAAGACAAAGTAAGATTTTGGCTTAAAACCATTAACCCTAAAAATACAGAGGTCTATTTTCCTCTCATCGCTACACTTAATCATTCGTATGTCAGACAATCTCTTTCCATTTCTGGTTTGGACTTCCAGTAGAACTTTCTTGTCACTGAGAGCGTTTTTAACAACATGATGATTTGTTAAAAAATAACCTTCATCACCTACAAAAAATCCAGAGCCCAGGTTAATCTTTTTTTTGTTCTTAAGCTCCGTAATTCTAAGCCCTGCTTTCATACGAAGCTTAATCACATCTTTTTCAGACTTTAAGAGTCTAATTTCCTGCGCGTTTAAACAGGTTGATGCAAATATCAATAAAGCTATTAATTTGTACATTTGTTAATTTCTCTAGTTAAGACTCACAAGATTTCTAATAAACAATTCAACCTTAAATTCAGACATATCATCTAAATCTTCATCACCCAAAATTGAATGATCGTATAATTTAACAAGCTTAGTCCTATGCATTTTTACATTATAAACTTTTCGGGGTCCTGATTCCACTACTGAGTTTCTAACTTTGATCATGTGCTTCTCTGTGCCAAGTTTTCCTCGCATGGATGAGATGGCATTCATTAAGTACTGCCGTTCCTTAATGTCGCCCTTATCGAATAATTCTTTTTTGATGTCAAATTTAATTATGTAAAGTTTTCCTTTTTCAGGATAGGCAGAATAGAAAACCTTTCCTTCAAGCGCGTAGAGTTCAATAATTTTAGGAAGTCCAGCATTGATTATTTCGCTATGAGGAATAATTTTTGTAATGGTATGAGAGTAAGGATCATTGTATTTAGATGCACGAAGCGAACTCGCAACTTTCTTTTCTTTTTTAGAAGTATATTTTCCAAGAGCGACAAGATCTACAACATCTTCATCAGACATTGCCATGCTAGGAGCCCCCATTCGATAGCCCCCTTTACCTGAACTTATCTTTCCAGTTCCTGATTTTTGAGCAGATCCCCTACTTCCTGTGTTAGTTGGACTTGCACTTTGCTCACTTGAGTTTATAAAATCATTAAACTCTTGCTTCGAATATTTCTGTCTAGTTGGTGCTAAAGTATTTCCGGTATTAGAACTTGCAATGGATCGATTCCCACTTTGAAAAACACTAGGATCAGAGCTTGTAGGCCCTGAATTGAAACTTGTTCCCCTATCTCTATTCTGATTTCTTTGATCGTTTCTGCGCAAGATTTGGTTATTATTCTCGATAAGCTCGCTTGCTTCGTTTTGAAGATCCTCCAGCCTTCTATTAAAGTCAGACATCTGATCTGCTTCAGCAAGAGTTTCTTCGAAAACGGGATCTGGAGTAGTTGTAACTCCGGAACTAGACACAATTTCTTCCGTTGGAATATTTTGGGTATCGTATTCTTCATTAAAAGTATTTTCAAGTCTAGAGACGTTCTCACTTTCAGAATTTACAACAACCGAGGAGGCAGATTCTGAATTGGGGTTAGAGCTTTGCTGAGAAGGTGACTGACTTGTAGAATCGGTATTGTCAGAAACCGTGACTGATAAAGGCTCATCGCTTGGATTATCAACGTCAGTATTTATTGAGTTAACACCAAATCTAGTCGAGTCATCTTGAAATCCTGGAACTTTAAAATTTGTTATAGGATCACTGGAACTCGCCTGACCAGAGGCGATTCTTTGCCTGTGCTGAATCACTTGTTGTCTATTTTCTTCTGTTCCATGTGTTAGATATGCAGATGCAATGTTTGTTTCAGTGGTCTCAGTTACTTCCGAAAATAATGGATCAGTACTAGTCGTATTCGGTGTACTGTCATCTTGTCCCAGAATAGCAGAGGCAGAAGAAGGTAAAGTTTGATCTGAGGCTTGGGGCAGATCAGAAGACGTTAATGACGATGCCGGAGCCAAGTTTTCAAGAAGATAATTTTTAAGTTCTTCAACATTATCAATAGTAGTATTCCGTATCCCCGGTGGCAAGGTAGTCGTAACTATTCAAATGTTAAAGAGCTAAATGCTTAAGCTGGCTGACTTAAGCAAAATACCATTTTAATTCAATTAATTTTAGAGGTGTCTGCTGACGCTTGAGTTGAATAATTTCTTGTTCATTAGATACCGTTTCTATTTTGTCTAAAGGGTCGTCTAAAGATCTTTCTAATATCATCTTCATTTCTGATTCATAATCAGGGTACCCTAATGACAACTGAATCATAAATCTATCTAATTGGGCTTCTGGTAATGGAAATGTTCCATGCTGCTCTATAGGGTTTTGAGTTGCCATTACAAAGAATAATTTATTTAATGCATGCGTTTTACTATCTATTGTGACATTTTTTTCTGCCATGGCCTCTAATAATGCGGATTGTGTTCTTGGAGTTGCTCTATTGATCTCATCTCCTAAAAATAAACTTGTAAAAATTGGCCCCTTTCTTAGATCAAGCTTATTGTCTTCGTGATTCAAAATCAGTGATCCTAAAATGTCACTAGGTAAAAGGTCGGGAGTAAATTGAACTCGACTAAAATCTAGTCCCATAACTTTAGATATTGTTTTAGCTAATAATGTTTTACCTGTTCCGGGAACATCTTCAATTAGCACATGACCTGACGCGAGCCAGACGGCCAGAATAAGTAAGACTTCATTTTCTTTTCCATGAATAACAGTATCAATACTTTTAATAATTCTTTTTAAGTAACCTGCTGCACTTGTCATATTATTCTCATTGTTTAGCTTCTTATCGCTGAAAATATTTATCATTTCAATAATTTATGGATTCTTTAACTAAGTGGAATTTCTTTCCACATATGGCGGGCGAAAAAGCACATGATTTATTAAATATGACTTCATTACAAAACTGACTAATTTTATTAGCTTATTGCTTGTTATATTTATATATGCTCTCTGAAGGGGACATGAAGAAACTCTATAAGTCTAACATTATCGTTCTTAATGATCTTAGTAATGCTTAGAATAGTCGGGATGAAATGGAGGTATTATTTATTCTTCTTATCAAAATAGGCTCAGATTTTAAAGATTAGAAATAAGTTCTGTAAATAAACTCAAGCTTTGAGTTTTTAACGCTCTTGAATGAATATCTCTTTCAATACTACCTTCATCAAAATCTTCAAAAATATAACGACAAAATTGCTTAAAACGGCCTAAAATAAATTCGTGAGACTTATTTAATTGTAGGTATTTCTCTTCTAGGACAGAAAAATAGTCAGGTATCATATTCTTCCGGTACTGATCTAAGTAAGAGTCATTTATCAGCTCTCCCTGACAATATTCTTGATAAAGTCCAGCAATCCATGGAGTTTTTAATGCCCCTCTTCCTAGCATTACAGAGTGACAATTTGTGTTTTTAAAAGCTCTATCAATGTCTTCAAGAGACCAAATATCTCCGTTACAGATAATAGGTATCTTAGAGCTTGATACTGCCTTTTTTGTGTAGCTCCAGTCAGCAATTCCTTTATACAATTGCTCTCTTGTCCTTCCATGTATAGTTAAGGAATCAACATCACATTCATTTATTAAAGTAACTATTTCATCAAATAAAGAATCGTCTTTAAAGCCAACTCGAATCTTTACACTAAAGTGATACGGAAATACTTTTCTAATTCTACAAAGCATTTCTTTTAATAAAGCTAATTCACTTAATAGATATGCTCCTCCCTGATGTCTATTTACTTTAGGACTTGGGCAACCTAAATTTAAATCTAAATGAGTAATCCCAATATCTATGATTGATTGAATATTAGTTTCAAGATCAACTTGAGGGTTGGCCAATATTTGGAAGCATGTTCTGTTTAGTTTATTTTTGTCAAGTAGAACCTCTTGCCCGATATGTTCAATGACTTTTTTATTAGAAAAAGTTCCGTGAGTTGGAAGCCTTAAAAAGTCTGTAGAATAGTAATCCCACTCAGGAAAAAGATCCATGATCGCTAAGCGATAGCCAAGGTCAGTCACACCTTCCATGGGGGCGAAGAGTAAGGAATTCTTTTTGAAAGGAATTGTCTTTGATTGCTTATTCATTCATAAAAAGAATAGTCAATATCCGTCGTCTTCGTCAAAAGAAATTTGAATTTCTTCTTGAGTTCCAGGAGCAAAGTCCAAACTGTAGAATACGATAGCATTGTCCTGAAAATCGTAATACCACATACCACCATCATTTTGAGGTCCACCAGGTAATATCGTACCTTTATATGAAATACTGATTGATTCAGCCTTAGGTCTTTTCTTTAGAACTATTTTTGAGTTTTGAAGATAGGAAATGATTTCTTTTGCTAATTTGGTTAATTTTGTTCCAAAGCTAGGTGAACAGGCAGCAAATGTCGAACCTCCAGTTGCGTCTACAACTTCTCTAAAGCGACTAGTATCATAACGCCAACTTCGATCTTCTCCATCACATCCAAAATCTTGAGAACTATAAACTCCGTAAAATTTTGATTTAGAAATATCAGTCTTTAAGTTCGTTAAAAATTTAATAAACTCTTGAGGAGACACGTTCGACTGCTCTTTGACATCTGTAACAGAAATAATGACAAGCATTGCATTTTCACGAACAAATACATTACTAGAGTGAAGTTTGTTCATTATAGGAGTAAAGGTTCTTTCTGTGTAATCACCACTAAGACCTAAACTTGAAACCGCTGACACAAATTTTGAAACCCTATTTGAAGATTGGTAATTAAAACCACCACGAGAGTTAAATCCAATATAAGGTGGTTCAGATTTATCAGTTGAAAGAAGTCCCATTTTCCAGTCTATACCACCTTTTTTATCAAATTCTTTAAGGAATACACCTGTATTAGTTATTACATTTTGTTGTATCGCTCGCATCGAGCCGGAGTTATCTATAACCCAAAGAATATCTACTTGTGTATTAGTTCTCTCTATTGCCTTAATAGGATAATTCATAGAGACCATCGATGGTGCTACATAATCATCGAATCTTTGAAAGCGTTGCTCATTTCCACAGCCACTTAGAATTAAAGTCAATATTATTAATATTAAAAAAAAGTTTTGATTAATCATAGAGATGCCTTTTTCAAACAAAATGATTTGGCTTCAGATCGAAGATTAAGAATTTCATCTGGCCAAAAAACTCCATCATATGGAAAAATCAACTTGTCATTTGTTTCTTTAGAGCTAAGTACATTTGTAGCTTTTATACCTTTACCAAGCTCTTTTTTCTTAAATACAATATCTTGAATCTGAGTAAGGGCTTCAATCTTAACAAATTTCATTTTTTTGATGGCCTCAGCGAGAATTGTTTCTCTATTCTTCCAAAGTCGCTTGTATTCTGTAACTCTTCTCTTTCTTGCTTCAGTTAATGTATAAGCGAGATCTTTTAAAGCTTTTTTCCAATGTGGTTGAATACCGACAGCAGGAAGAGCAGCTTTAATAGATCTTTCTGATAAACGCTTAAGCTCTTTTATTTCAAGTTCAAGTGAGACAATTCTATTGTCTGCTTTTGTCATATAGAAATCTCTATGTTCTTTCCAAACAGGATCATTTGTTTTTAAATTACTATGTATTTTCTTGGCCCAAATCTTACTGCTTGCAATAAAATGATTGAAGTCTTTTTCAACGTTATTATATTGGCATAGTTTTAAATTTGATATCGATCTTACAACATAGATTTCTGGGATAAAATAGTCTGCAAACAATAAAGACTCTAAAGATTTAATTTGTCCTCTTAATTTTGCCATTTTATTAGTTCTTAAGTACGTCCACATAAGTTCCGCTCTTGCTTGAACGAACAAGGGATGTTTATTCGGGACTTTTGTGTAAAAAACCGCAGCAGCATCTAAAGCACCCGCTTGGTAAAGTAATCTTGCTAGGTTTATATAATATTCACCAAGAATATAAGGATCATTAATCCTTTTTATTTCAGGCTCTACATATTTCTTAAGTATTGCTCCAGCTTCCCCTAGTCTATTTTGTCGTGCTAAATCCAGGACCACAGTTTTTGCTAGTGGGATTTTAAGAGGATGACCTGGTTTTAAATTGATCATTGTCTGAAGTGCTTTCTCCCCCTTTCTTAACAGTACAACAGACTTCACATGCGTGAAAAAAGGAGTATTTTGATTTGTATGATTTGAGATGATTTTTATTTGAGAAGAGTTAATTGCTATATGTTCTTTTTTAAAAAATTCTTCCGCATGTTGATCTGCAAAAGTCCAAAGAGTGAGACCAATTCTTGAATTTATTGACTTTTTATCTTGTATGAATTCAACAAAAGAATCAAAAAACTTTTGGTTTAATCCAAGCTTCTTATAAAGATACACCTCAGTGGCTAGAAATTGAGTTTTCAAGCGAGCTGGCACTTGGTTTCTTATAACAGATAGTAAATGAGCTGAGTGTTCATACTTACCTTGTAATAGTTTTAAAAACCATGAGTTGACTTCATATGATAATTTCCCGGCATTTCTCCAATCTGTAAATAATTGAATCGCCATGGGGTCATTTAACTGTAGACCTTCATGAACTATTTTGGTTGGAGCATTATTTCTTGAGTTTACTTGTTCAGTAGTTGGTGGTGCCACATTGTTTAATAGTATATCGGCACCAGCCTGGGCCAAAAGTGTCTGAGGTAATAATAAAAGTGTAAGAAAACCAAGAGAAAGTGACTTTTTAAGATTCATTATTCTCCTCCCATGAGAAGACCGAGAGACAGGTAACCTATCATATTTCTGGTCATTGCTTTCTCTCCAACACCATTTGTATCTTCGTAAAAGTTATTATGGACACCAATTCGTAAAGATCCACGTTTTCCCATCCAAAAGGCGAAACCAGCATCGATACCACCTACCACAGAGGCTCCTCTTCGTAATTCAATCATTCCGGCCGTAAGACCTATGTATTGATCAAAGTAGAAAACTGAATCTGTGCCAAGTCTAAACTTACCGTAGAATAAATTATATTCAGCTCCTATATCAGCTTTTGACATAAGGTAATCAGAGTCAGAGACAAGCTTTTCATTTTCTAATAAAATACGACCTGATTTATTTAACTCATTGAAAGCTTTCAAGTATGAAACCTTTAATGTCCACTTATCATTAAAATGATAACGATAATCTACTCCCAATTGATTAGAGTTTATATGCCCTTCAGCATTAAAGTCTTTAGAGCCATTTAAAGATACTTCATGTGCTTTCAATAGCGGAACATATCTTAATTGGACAGAATAAAATTTATCCTTACTAACTGCCCCGGGTATTTGATTCGCAGGCATCTTAAGTCGATCTAATTGCTCATCAAGCGAAGACCATTTCTCAACAGACTTGTCTTTTTCAACAGCAAATACACCTGCGCTAGAAAGTAATAATAATCCTAATAATAATTTAAACATACTTTACTCCGTTAAAGTGCTTAACCAATTTCTTGGTATATCTTTATCATCTGCATGTGTTGCGAAATCTCCAAATTCGAAACTACTTATTAAGAGATAACCACCATTCTCACGATTACACCTTAGTGTAGTTAAATAATCCATTCCCGTTACTTCATTCCCTAGGCTCAAGGCCTCTGTGCAAGAAGAAGTAATCTTTCTTTTTAGAAGAACTGGATTAAAAGATTGTCCAGTGAGAGTTCCTGACAATCTTATTTTCCATTTAGGGTGAGTTAAGTTTACATCCCTTCCAATTAAGAAATTGAATGATGATAATTCTCCAATTACATTATCACTAAATCGTCCAAGTTGTAGGATTCCTAATTTAGATATTTCTTCTTTAAGTTCATTTTTAAGATTTTCAATAAGTGGAGACATGATGATGATATTCTTCATTTTCTGTGACAGCTTTTCTATATTCTTAATTAAATCATTATTTTTTAACACATCAGTACCTAAAAATAGCGTCTTTCTGTGACTTAATGTTCGACGTCCGAGACTTTGTAAATCGGGATTGATAAAATCAACAGAACGAAACAGGCCCTTAGTTTTAATATTTTCTAGATTTCTAGGATTTGAAACGAGCGCAATGGTTTCAGACCATTTTTCAGGTAAAACTTCAAACACAAATGATTCAACAGATTCTATTCCATATATAGAAGTTGCTCTTAGATTAAATTGATAAAGACCAGGCTTATATGCCTTAACAACTAGATTCTTATACTTAAAAGAAACAAGCTTTTGCATTTCTTTTGGCTCTATGACTACATTTGTAACGGAACGACTATTATCATCACCGTCTCTAACATCTACAGTTGCCGTGAATTGCTTATTCACTTTTAAGTATTCAATTTGTCCAAGCGGCCAATTGCTTCTAACTAAGACAGGAGCTTTATGATTTTGCTCTTCAATATTTACTTCTACATTTTGATTTTCACATTCATTCATATTTCTTCTGTGGTCATAAACACATGATCTAAATCTAAAGGTAAAGGATGTTCCTCTTCGATCAGCAGGAATATCTTTCCAGGTTAGTTTCATGTGGGTTTGAAATAGGTTCGATTTATTTGCAGTTACTTTTTCAAAAGCGACTGAACCTGCACGTGGCGCATTTTGTAAAGTAACCCTAGGTTCTATCTCTCCATTTTTATCGTACGATGAAACTATAAAGTTAACATCTAGTCCCTGAGTGATTGTTGTCGGATTAACGAAAACAGGAAGAAGTCTTTTGTCGTTTACTGTGAAGTCATAAGGAACTTCTAAGATTCGACCATCTGGAGCAGTGATAAGTATTATTCCATCTTCAAATTTTTTCTTACATGAATAATATGAACAAGAATCATCTACTGTGACAAAATTAGAGTTAGCAACAAAGTTTACAGATACTTTTGTATTATTTTCAATGTTTACATTTAATGATTGAGGTAGATATTTTGTTGCGACTGTAAAAGGTCCCGCCGGAAAATCTTCATTTGAAAAATCAAATTCAAATGAATGTGTTTGACCTTCAGTTATCGTTTTAGGGCCAATAATGTTCGTAGTTTTAAAAAGTCTCGGGGTATCATTTACCTCTACTACGAATTCTTTTTTTATAAATGTTCTAGTGTCAAGATCAGATCTTAACCATGCGACAACGGGAAAGCGTCTTACTTTCACAGAAGGAACTTGAGCATCATTGGCTGCTGTATAGCTTGGTGTCCAGATAAGTTTTTTTTCTATTTCATCAAATATCATGCCATCAGGCAGGCCACCAAACTTAATAATTGGATTTCCTGTAGGAACAAAATAGTTAACTCTATAATTATTTGTCATCCCTTCTCTAAAAACTAAAGTTGGCAGAACATCGATTGAGTAAGCAGGAGCTGTAGGTCTTTGATTTGGTTGTTTTCCATTAACAATGACTCCCCCATCCTGTGGATAAGGATTTGATTTACAAGCTGTGATGATGAGCATAAGTGTAAAAAGAAAAAATAGATTTTTCATATAAAAAGTCCTTATATACTTTCTGGTCTAAGTGAAAATGGGAATCTTACGTCTTGTTTAACTCCACCTTTAGGTTTCGGAAATTGCCAAGTCATCATTTTGGTTGCCATGCAACCTTCAACTTGTTTTGATCCTAAACTTGAGCTTGCAACTCTAGCAAATTGTAAAAAACCAGATGGTTTAATTTGAAAGCTCATAGAGACAGTCCCCTCTAGACCAGGGTTGTTTTTAAGACCATTGTTATAACAAGCTTTAATTTGAGCAAGATATTTTTGAATAGTTGCTAGGATTACCCCTCTATTGAGACCACCTTCTAATGCAACATCATTTGATATAGCAACATTTGAAATACCTTCTCCTTCACCTGAAGCTACAATTGAATTTCCATATCCACCTTTACCACCTCCTGCGCCCTTTGTTCCAATTCCGCCAAGGCCTTTAGTTCCAGTATTTCCTACAGTGATTCTTTTTACACCCTTACCAAGTCCCTGGAGAACTTCTCCTCCAGATCCAGCATTTCCACCTTTTCCAGCACCAGCTGTAGCTTTATTTAACTTTAAAGGAGTTGAACCGGTAGCTTTAGTAAGAGACTTATTTCCGAGTAATCCAAGGAAGCCTAGTTTTTGCTTGATGGCCCTATTTGTTTTTTCTTTTTTTGTAAGCTCTTTTTTCTTAACTTGCATTCGTGGACCAACAATTTTCACAATTTCATGTTTAATTTCAACCATTTTTACTGTAACAGGTTTAATGACCTGTTTAACTTCTTCTATGTTTTGAGCTGACCAATAAAGGCCTCCAAAAAAAAGTAGCATTGCAAATACTGTTGCTACAAATGACTTACCTAATTCATCTTTTTCTTCAACAATTTCTTTAATTATAGGTGCCTGAATGTTTGCAGTAGCTGTAGTTAAAATAAAATTCCCTGAAGTTGTAATCAATTTCCAATCACCCGTGTCAGTTTTTACAACTTGGCAGTTTTGAATGGCCTTCAGATTAAAAAGATCCTTAGCTTTGAATACCTCAAATTGACAATTCCACATGTCATCGTTGGTTTTTGAATCTAAATAACCTCGACGTTTTCGAGAAGAAAATCTCTTTTTAGTTTCATCGTAAGAGATTATTCCAAACTTCTTATGAAACCCGTAAGTGCCTTGTCTTAGATTGGACAAAACTTTAACTAATTGTCCGCTATCTTCTCTTGTAATGATCATTCGACAACCTCGCCAAAATCTTGAGACTGGTGATCAATAAAGTTTTCACGAAGTCTTAGCAGTCCACCCAAGTCATCATCGACATCACCAGTAACCACTACGATATCTGCTCTTTTTCTTTCCCCTTGAATTAGTAAGGATTCAAAATCAACAGTTTTAGATTTTTTATATCGGATTTCATGTCTCTTATTTTTTTTTGTTACTATATTGGCTCCAAATGCCATATTAGCAAATGCAAAACTAGTTAAAACAATGAACATCTTTTTCAAAATATTCTCCCAGTTAAAGTGATAGCATCCTGCCTTTAAAATAACTTGCTATACGGGGTTGATGATTACTATTATAATATTTTTGTAAATTACTTAACGCTTCTTTATTATTGGGGTTTGATTTTAACTTATTAAATTCAGGTACGATCTCGTCTAAATTCAGTTCAGATATTAAATGAGGCATTTGAGGCTTTTGATCATAAAATTGTTTATATTCATCATGACCATATGGAGCAGACAATCTGTTTTTTAAATCATTATCAGTTATTTGTGCTAATTGTTCTATTTTAGCTGTTAAGTAATTCTCCCCTTCTAACTTATAAGGAGAGGCCATATCTGTTAACTGTAAATTAATTTGTTTCAATTGCTCCTCATCTAAACCATCAGGAAGAGGTGTTGATAAAATTTCAGCAACAAACTCTTCATAAGTATTTTGAAGTAGATTAAGAATAACAACTCTTGTTTTAAGGTCTGCCCCATCTAAATAAACTCTAGAAGCTTTGACAAGTATTTCGATTTTTTTAACTCTCCTCTTAAAATTTCTTTGAGATCTCCTTCCGTAGAAGCCAATTTTAGCTTGTTTATTATAAAAAGCATTTATGCCTTCAAGGACATGTAATGACCACCTATCACCCAAAGAAACTTTTGAAGCTAATAACTTTCTCTTTGTCTTCTTAGTCCCTTTTCCTCTTAGCTCTAATTCATGGATAATTTCCATTTTTTTAGAGAGTCTCCATGGAAGATTTAAAATTTTATGATCAATCATATTTGCATCATTAATTGTTGAATAAACAAACCCTTCAATCTTTTCATCAATAATTTTCTGCTTTTTTAAATTTTTAATGATTATTCTTATTATACGATCTCTTTGCTTAAGATCATTCTCAATTTCATAAAACAAAGCAACCTTTGCATAGAACTTAATATCGAATTTCTTTTGGAGCTGCTTATGTTTCTTTTCTAGTAAATAAGCTGCTTTTTTAAATTCTCCCATGGCCTCATATTCAATAAGAAGAGACTCTTCATCACCTAGCTTAAGTAATATTTCAATTAATATAGGTTGATTTTTGAATTTAATTGCTAAAATCTTAGCATTTTCACAAGATTTTTCTTTATATTGATCTTTTAAACAATAGTCTCTGAAAACGTCAAGAGAACTAATTGATTCTTTATTTGTGAATGCCGTTTGAAAGTTTGCCTGGCTTGAAATTGCTTTCATTTCTTTAAATTCCTTATGTCCTTTAAAGGCCTTATGATTAAGCCAACTATCTGCTTGGCTTTTTAATGCTGGAAAATCTTTATTCTGATTAAGAACATCTAATGCAAGGTTCTGAGAAAGCACTGCCCACTGATCTAAATTATTCGCTGTAAATTCTTCTTCTAATTTTGCTAATTTTTGAAAGATCGGAAGAGCAATTGCTATTTCTTTTAATTCGTAATGTGTTCTTGCAATTAAGTAAGTATATTCACGAGCTTCTTTTACTTTATTATTGGTTAGGAAGCTTGACTCGAGAGCCTTAGCCTCTTCTAAAACAATTGGAAAGTTTTTGTCTTTTTGGGCCAAAGAAAGTCTTTTCAATCGTAATTCAGTAATTCTTGATGTCCTTCCCAAGGTCTTTTCTTCAGTCAACCATTCAAAAATTTTATTAATTAAGATTAATCGCTGTTCAGGACTAATCTTATCTGTTTTTTTATCATGGCATAAAGCTGCCATCCATCCATTGGTCATTTTATCTCTAAGTTCATCATTATTAAATAAACCTAAGTATAGATCGACTGTATTTTGAAGCGTTACTGATCTAGTAACATTAGTTTTTCTTTCACTATCTAATTGAACAACCAATCTTCTTAAAATCTTTTTGATTTTTTTCGATTGTTTTTTATTTATTTTGGACGAAATATTTGATTGAGCAGAGATAAGGAATTGGTCATATTCTTCCCAACGCCTAAATCCATAATTCTCTTCCATTAACCTTATTTGATACATTAATTGAGGAGTCTTATTATTTA
>JABGXW010000018.1 GCA_018675575.1 Bacteriovoracaceae bacterium
AATTTGTTACAAGTAAACGTGCCTCATTCAGGTCGGAGCTCTTTTTGGTGCCGGCCAAGGCCTGGAGGCTAAAACCAAAGAATATCAATAATATTAAGCTTGTCTTCATCTTTCACTAGGCTTTTCGGGTTAGTCTGTATTAAGGATAAGCTAAAAACCCGAAATCTAGAAGAGTTTGAGGTTAGATTCTTTGAGTACCCATGATTTAAAAGAGTTAGGGATTCTGGGGAAAAAGCTGCTGCCCAAAAGATCTGCATGGACTAGAAATAAGGAAGTACTGCATCTAGTTGAAATACTTCAGCGATTTTTTGGATCAACTACAAATCACTGCAGAGTTATTCTCTTTTGGTCTTTTCTTTTAACTAAGTAAGTAATTAGACTTATTACAGAAATTCCTAAACCAATTGGAAGTCCAAAAAAACATAATATTCCTAAGCCAAAATGTGTATGTTAGGCGCCGAGCCTACATTAGATCGAACATATCAAACTCCTTTTTGATTTGGAGTAAGCTTCAAAGGAAAAATTATATTGGGGAAGAGGTGCTAGGCGCCGAACATACGATGTAACTAGCTAATTCGATTATTCTTTATCTTAAGTATATCGTGCTTAATAAATTTACAGAGATAGAAGCTTATAATTAAAGTATACGTAGTTTTTAGACGAAAAGTGAACTCTATGATGTTTTCTCGCTTTTTCTTGGCCATTATTTTAATTTTCCTGTGTTCCTGTACGGATAAAATAAGTCTTAATAGCCTATCTCAAGAAGCAAACTCTTTAGCAGCAGGGGTTTTAGATTCTAGTTTTGGAGTGGGAGGCGCAGTTCAAATCGATAATCCTGCCGCCTACGCAACGGCCAGCAGAGATGATATTTTCAACGCTATGATTCAAGATAGCTCAGGTAATATTTTTGCTGTCGGAACATCTGATGATAATGGAACTGGAGAATACAATATACTTCTTATGAAGTTTAATAGCACCGGTGTTATTGATACTAGTTTTGGTGGAGGAGATGGCGTTGTTGACATAAATACTGGTATTACAGCTAATGATGTTGGTAGCGATGTCGCCCTTCTTAGCACTGGGGAAATCGTTTTGGTCGGTGATCTGGGGCCAACAGTAACTGGTATGGTATTTTCTAAGTGGAATGCCGCTGGGACTTCTGAGACAAGAGAAAGATACCAGGCTGCTACATTAGCTATAGATAGCTGTGACACGACAGTTGCGAAAGACGATAGCGCAAAAGCACTTGCTATAAACTCTTCAGACCAAGTTTATATAACTGGCAGCTGCACACAAGCTAATGGCCCGATTAACCTTTTAGTAACGAGAACTAATTCCAGTGGGGTTGTTGATACGAGCTTTAGTTCTGCTGTAACACCGGGCTGGTTTAATTATGGAACGGCTCTAGATACTACCGATCAAGAGGGCAATGATATCTTTTTAGATAGCAGTGGTAACCCGGTGATTGTGGGAACTGTAGTTAATACTACTGCTTCCACTATTTTTCTTATTAAGCTTCTGGCCGATGGAACCTTTGATACTAGCTGGGGAGGCGGAGACGGTATAATTGATGATGGCACTAATGGACAAAGTAGTAGAGGCATCGTTGACTCTAGTGGAAGAATCTACCTTGTTGGAAGATCATTTGATGGCGCCGATTGGGACATGACCATATGGAGGTTTACTGCGGTCGGAGTGCTGGACCCTACTTGGGGTACTGGCGGAGAGTTGGATTTTAATCCCGGATTAGGTTTAAAGGCCCGAGCACATGATATAAAAATAGACGCTAGTGGAAATATTGTTGTTTTTGGCTTCACTGAAGGCTTAGCAACATCAAGAGATAACCTCACTATTTGGAGGTACACTTCCGAAGGAGTACTTGATACTTCCTTTGCCAGCGGCAGGGGCTTTATTGCCAATACCTTGAGTAACTCCAATAACGATCAGGGGAAAGCAGGGGGAATTCACTCTTCAACAGGTAAACTTATTGTAGTGGGCACTATTAGACAGGATGCAGTCGATACCCCATGTGGAAATGCTAACCCATGTGACATCAATCTTCTTCGTTTTGAATAACCTGCTTGTATTTGTTCCAGCAATGGGCCACTCGCTGTTTTAGAGTATCAAGGTCCCAGGGCTTAACTATATATTCATCCGAGCCAAGATTAACCGCCTCACAAATGATATCGATTTGATCAATGGTTGTGACCATCAGAAAAGGAGTCTTTTTATAGAAGCTATCTGATCTTACCCAATTTAAAACTTCCAGACCATTCGCTTCGGGCATTTCAATATCACATACTATAAACTCGGGAGCGTCTCTATGGTCTTTGTATTTTTCCAAGAAACTAATCGCCTCTTTACCATTTTCTGCCTGAAAGCGTTTACCCTCGAGTCCTATCTTTTTAAGGTTTCGGCGCATTTCAAGTCTAACACTTTCAACATCATCAATTATTAAAATATTAGTTAATCGAGGAGGTAGCCCAGTATCTATCATTTTTTAGTCTCACTTTTTAAGTCACTTAATTTTCTAATGATTATACAAATTAATCAAGCCTTTGATTCAGAAAAATATGCCTCTTACTGAAAAGGTCAATGGTGTTAATTATAATATAAGCAGCTGAAATTTTTATGGAGATGTCGTTGAGGTTAACACTCAGACTTAAGCTGATTTTTTTGATTGTCTCGTTACTTCTTGTAAGTCTTGGCGCTTACCTCAATTTTGCGATTAAGCTCTTTGTTTCTGATAAGACTTCCTATGTTTTTGATACTACATTGGCGACCACCAGCTACCTAGCTAAAGACGTTAGAAATACTATCGCAAATGCTACTGAGAATGCTTTTACCTTCGCCCTTATTGGAAAGAAAAAGCCAGCTCTTGTTAGAGAACTTTTTAATTTAAAAACAAAGATTTTGATGTTTAAAATTGAATCGAGGGAGAATATTCCTGTATTCATTCATCCACGATTAAAAGAGCTATACGGATTATCAATAGACAAACTAATGAAGCTCTCAGAGAACTTCTCTACTGAAAGCAGAAAAGATGTGGAAACAGTCAATGTGAGTAAAGAGCTAGGAACTCCAGCAATAAACTTAGTCATTTTTAACCGCTATCTTGGCGAGCGTTATATCTATACCTTGTATCTAGGAGATTTGGTCGATTCATTCAAAAAGGAATCAAGCTTTCAAAACTTTTTAGTTGATGATCGTGGTGAATTTATTATCGGTGAAAAAAAATTTTCTAAAAAAATGATCAACCAATTATTTAAGTCAGCAGTAGATACACAATCCCAAAAAGTTAAGCAGGGGGAGTCTCAGCAAAATTACTTATTATCTTATACAAAAATGGAAGAGTTTGGTCTGATAATCATTTCAAGACTGTCTGAAGAAGATGCTTTTAGAGCGACAGACTTCTTAGTTAAAAAATCATCAATTATTGGATTAGTTCTTCTTTGCTTAGGAGTTTTTGCGGCTATCTATTTTTCCTCAGGAATAACACACCCATTAGAGAAATTAGATAAAGCTACTAAGCTAATCTCTAAAGGTGAGTATGGCACTCAAATTGAGATCAAATCAAAGGATGAAGTGGGCTCACTTGCCTTCTCGTTTAATTCCATGAGTATTGAAATACTAAATTCCATAGAAAAAGTGAGAAAAGCATACAAGAAAATTGATTACATGAATAAAAACTTAGAGAAATTGGTTGCTAAGAGGACTGAAGAGTTGGCAGAGGCGAATAGTTATCTAGATGCTATGATTAATAGTCTAGGGCAAGGACTTCTAGTCTTTGATAAAAATGCTGATTGTTCGCCATTTTATACAAATGCATGCCTTGATATCTTTGATAGCGAACCTAACGGAATGAGTTACTTCGATCTGATAAGAATTCAAGATTCAAAAGAGAGAGGAATTTTAGAGAGATGGACCCATAGTCTTTTCTTAGACAAAATTCCTTTTAAGTCATTGGCAAGTCTTGGACCGAAACAAATTGTTTTTGGTGAAAATATTGAAGACCCTGATTATAAATATGTTTCTCTTGAATACTTTCCAATGCGTAGAGAAACACAAAGAATAGATAATATAGTCGTCGTTGCAACTGATAAAACAAACGAGATTAAGGCCGAGGCTCGGTTTCAAAAGGAAAGGGAAGAGACCCTTCAGATGGTTTTTATTCATGAAAATAAACGGCAATTTTTAAATTATTTAAATGAAACAGAACAATTTAAAACCTTCCTAACAAGGCAAACACGTGGTGATTTATCAAAGAACTTAGATAAAATTAAGATCACTTTACATTCACTGAAAGGGAGCTCAGGTGTTTACAATCTTAATGATCTTTGTAAGGTTATAGATGCAGCAGAATTATCGCTTGAGAAATTAGATGTTAACAAAGATATTGGAAAGATTGATAGCCTGGTAAAGCTAGTCATAAAAGAAATTGAAAATGAAGTGATCAAGGTAAAGAAGAAGTTTCAATCTTTTTTAGGACAAGAGTTGGTGGATGGTATTCCTAGATATGAAAAGCGCTTAGATTTATTAAAGGAGCATTTGAGTAAACTAGAAGGGCTTGGCATAAATGATCTTGCGGAGAGCTTTAAATCAAAGATCTATAGAGTTCCAGTAAAGGACTTTTTCAAGGATATTAATTACTTTATTCAAGACCTTGCTAACCAATTAAACAAAGAGGTATTGCCGGTTGTCCTTAGTGGAGGGGATTTACCAATAGACCCTGTTAAATTCACATCCTTGCTTCAGTCATTGGTTCATCTCTATCGAAATATTCTAGATCATGGAATTGAAGAACCTCATATAAGAGATGAATTAGGAAAAAAAGAAGAAGGCACAATAAAAATTTCTTTTCTGAAAATTGATGATCAACTACAACTATCAATTCTTGATGATGGCGCTGGCATTTCTATTGGAAAATTGAAGAAGGCCATGATTAAAAATAACTATGAGACTCTTTCTTTAGAAAAGAGAGACGAGGATATCATTTATCATATTTTTGATGCAAATCTTTCAACCAAGACTAGATCTACTGATATTTCTGGAAGAGGCGTGGGAATGTCTGCAATAAGAGATGAAGTTTTAAAGTTAAATGGAAAAATCAAAATAGAGTCGAAAGAAAGTAAGGGAACGATCTTTTTCTTCGAGGTTCCTTATGCTTAGGAAACAAGACGCGTCCATATATGGGCTGCTGCTACTGGCGATAGTTATACTAGGTTATTACTTCTCCATTCCTATGCAATTTAAAATTAAATCTCAAAATAAAATATTAGCAAGCGTGATCGGATTTACAAATAGTTTAAAAGTTAAGAAGTCTGGAACTATTAGCTGGATAGACATAAGTGGACCCCGCAGCCTATCTCTCGGTGATAAATTATTTACACATGAGAACGCAAGAGCGCGAATAAAATATATTGATGGAGTTGAAATTGAACTTGAGCCTTCAACCCTGATCGAAATAAGTCAGAATGGAGATGAGACGGTCATTAATATACAGCTTGGTTATATCACCTTGTCAGTTAAAGATGTAAAAAAGCGCATTAGAGTTCAATCAAAAAATGAATACGTCATAATTGACACGACAAAATCTAAAATAAATGTTGTTCAGGTTAATAAGGGACTCTCTGTAAACGTAAGGAAAGGCAATGCCATAGTCAAAAAATCCTCGATGAGAAAGACATTGAAATTAACCAAAGGACAAGTTCTTACTTATGATAATAAACTTGTAAAAGCAGAGTCTGTGAGTGCATCAGTTCGACCTTCTAGTATTGAGCGAATTATTAGAATTATCGATGATTTCCCTGATACAAAGTTACAATCTATCACTGGTAAGGATTTAAAAATGATCAGACCGATTAATAATTCTAAGCACTATCTTTATGAAAATAAAATTGAATTAAAATTTGATTGGATAGGCAAAACTAAAAAAAATAGTCTCATTGTGTCAAGGTATCCAGATATGAGTTTATCATATATAGAAACTGAAGCTAATCTAGTTAGACCCATTTCGTTAAAGTTCAATGCGCTCGGAATTTACTATTGGAGAATTGGAAATTCCAAGTCGCAGTCTTTTAGTATCATAAGAAATCCTCCAATCGAAGAAGTGACCTTTGAGAGTTCTTTGGCGCTAAGAAACCTTTCTAAAGATAGAGAGGTCTATAGGATCGAGTGGGCACCAGTTAAATATGCAAAATCCTATCTCTTAGAGGTTTTCGATGATGCTGAGGGAAGGACATTAAGGGCAAGTCGCTCGGTTCTAAAGAATTGGATCTTGTGGAAGGCCGATCTTGTTGACTCTTTATACTATCGAGTCACGGCGATTGATAGCTGGGGAACTTATGGAAAAAAATCTAGAATGGGTAAACTAATATCCCCCATTTCACCTTTTGAAAATAACTCTAAAAAATAAAGTAACTTAGCCCTAAACCAAAACGATTAACTTTAAGCTCTGTCGGTCCAGTCAGAGCATACCGCTTGTATAAGAAGTGGTAAGATACTCTTTTGTGGAGCTGTATCGAGCTAAAAAATATGATTTTATCTCCACTATAAGTAGCGGTTTCAGAGCTATGGAAAAGGCTTCGAGCATAGCCCGATTTTAGGTAAAGGGCGTATTTTCCAAGATAGAATGTGGTTTGAAAACCTAAGGCAAAGAGCGCCATAATATGTGTCTTAGTAGCTATTGGTGCCGCCAAGGAGCTAAATTCCACCAAGTTAAAGGTAGAGAACTTTTCTATTTCGGCACCTAAGAAAGGTCTTAGGATAAACTTAGCAATGTAGCGATAATGTGCTGTAAGGCCAATTTCTGGAGAAATGCTAATTTTATCAGTAGAAGCACCTTGAAATTCTCCAGCTTGCAGGTATGAAAGATAACCACTGTAATCAAGAACATGTCTTGTATTTGGGCTCCGGGAACTACCCATAACACCCAAAGTAAAAGGAGAGTTCTGCTTATAATCTGCTTCTATTTGTGATGGCAAGAGTTCGTTAAAACTACCCGTTGAAAAGGTGTAAAAAGCAGAGAGATGGTTGTTACTTCTTCTTTTTTTAGTTCTTTTTCTCGCGGATTTTATTTTAGAAATATTTAAAAATCTTTTTGAAATATATAGAGTTATTACAGCACCGGCTTTTAAATTTGTCCATTCTTTAATTTGAGGGTTTTCACTTCTGGTTTTTTGCATCATGGGGGTTTTAGTATTAATGACAGAATTTTCTTTTACGTATTTTCTTAAGATAGTCGCAAAAGTATCACCTTTTTTAACGGTATACTTATCTGTATAAAATACTTCAGCACTTTTAGTTCTTTTAGTTTTTACCATTTTCTTATGCTGAAATAGTTTATTTCGATTTATATAAGCTAATATTTCTATTTTATTACTTTTATTTTTAATAATGAAAATTTTGAAAATGTTTCCACTTTCTAGTGATCTCCAATTCTTAATATTTTTATTTTCTTTAAATGTCTTTCTCACACCAAGATCGTCATTTTTAATATCGACTTGATTTTTGGTAAATCTTTTTAATATCCTCGAGAAAGTATCTTGATCTTCAACCTTGTAGTTAAATTCATAAAATTGTGAAGCGCTAAATCCTGTTTGGATTAGATGGAAAAACATAATGGCGATCGTAATATGCATCTATTTATTTTAGCAGCAATCACTAAGTAAGTAAAAGTGTTAACCGCCTGTGCGCTATATTGCTAAAGCAATAATCTCTTTAATATGGAGAAAAAAGATCCTATTTCTAAAGCAGAGTGCAAGAGAGTTAAGTCTCATATTAATGGAAAAGAGTTTGGAATTTTCAAAGGTCATTGCAGCTAACCTGTGGTTGTTCATAGACCTCAAGGTATTGGGGCTGGGATCGCCCCATTACAAGGCTCTCCAAATAAGTCTCCCATTCCCGGCGATCCTCCTTGGTCGCAAATGACCATCAAACCAGCATTCGTTCCTAGGAAAATATCTACTCCTGTTGTTGGATTTGTCGTTACATCTTGCCAGCCTGTGGCGTCTAAAGTGGTTAAGTTGGTGGTATTTTGAAACATACTATCCATAGTCGTGACTAATGCTGTATCAAAGTTAGAGAGATCAAGACTGGTTAAACTGCTGGTACTCTGAAACATAGAGGACATAGTCGTGACTGCTGCTGTATTAAAGCTAGAGAGATTAAGGCTGGTTAAGCTGCTGGCATTATAAAACATACGAGACATATTCGTGACTGCTGCTGTATTAAAACTAGAGAGATCAAGACTGGTTAAGCTGCTGACACCAAAAAACATATAAGACATATTCGTGACTGCTGCAGTATCAAAGCTAGAGAGATCAAGACTGGTTAAGCCGCTGGCACCAAAAAACATATAAGACATATCCGTGACTAACGCCGTATCAAAGCTAGAGAGATCAAGACTGGTTAAGCTGGTGGCAGCATAAAACATAGTGCGCATACTCGTGACTTTTGCTGTATTAAAGTTAGAGAGATCAAGAGTGGTTAAGCTGCTGGCACTATAAAACATATAGGACATATTCGTGACTGCTGCTGTATTAAAACTAGAGAGATCAAGAGTGGTTAAGCCGCTGGCAGCATAAAACATAGAGCCCATATTCGTGACTGCTGCTGTATTAAAACTAGAGAGATCAAGACTGGTTAAGTTGGTGGCATTATAAAACATACCAAACATAGTCGTGACTAATGACGTATTAAAGCTAGAGAGATCAAGACTGGTTAAGTTGCTGGTATTAAAAAACATACCATCCATATCCGTAACTGCTGCTGTATTTCCACCTGCAAAAGCAGTTAAATTAGAACAACCATGGAATGCTCCACCAAGATCAATCCACCCCATATCACCAAAGTCCGTTACAGAAGTGATTTTTAGTTTATCGCCGAGATTATTGAAAGACCACGCTTCTAAAAGTCCAGTCATCGTGACGGTATGACTTCCAGCACTCGCATA
>JABGXW010000019.1 GCA_018675575.1 Bacteriovoracaceae bacterium
ATGCTTTTTTTTCAAAGTAATCCGTCAAAATCATGCATTTCTGTTCCATGCTGAACTGTCGTCTTTTCGAGGTCTTAGCTGTTTTCATTACTTCTCCCTTAGGTTTGGAAAAGTGTCTACTCGAATTGGGGGTTACAAACATAAATTTAAGCAAAGTTTTCATCGTGACGTTCTCATCCCGTCTTTTATGGTCTTTATTTACTCTTCTCTTAAAATAATATGAATACCAAATTTTGTTTTAACTCCATATTTAATTTCACCAATACTCATCTTGGATAATGCTCTTTCAAACTCTGGTAGCATTGAACCAGAGGGAAATTTTCCTAGATTTCCTCCCTTCTTTCCGGAGTCACATTCCGAAAATTCTTTTGCAAGAGCTTCAAAGCTTGAACCTTCCTTTAATTTTTCTATTATATATTCCAAATCATCTTGATCTGTTAATAAAATATGTTTTGCGCGGTAGTACTTAATATAATCCTCTCTCTTTGTCTGCAACATACGTCCTTAAAGGCACAGGTTTGTTTGAAAACTAAAAGATATCTCTTTAGTAAATAAATTATACAACGATAAGTTTAATAATGTAGAGGAGAATCTTATGTTTAAATATGTATTGATAATAGATGATGATATTGGAGTTCAAGACGTGATGAAAGATTATTTCATTGAATATGGTGTTTCGAGACATAACATCTTTACAGCATCTAATCCTATGGAGGCATTAGATATTTTTAGTTTAAATAAGGAGCACATTTCACTAGTTGTTTGTGACCACTATATGCCGCTTGCAAATGGACCGGAGATTTGTGATCTTATGAAAAAGGAAAATCCGAGACTTCCAATAATCTTACATACAGGTGACCTGAATATCACCATAGATACATTAAAGAGTGTTGACTATATCCTTTATAAGCCATGCTCATTTGACGAAATATTTCGTGTAATTAAAAAAGATAAAATCAGTGATATAACTCCATTAGAAAATAATGAACCTCAAAAAGTTGTTGATCCATATCAAATTGGACATGTACGAGATAAGTATGGAAAGACATATTTAGGAACAGTCTCTTCACAGTCTAAAGGAGGATGTGCCATGAGTTTTCAGGTTCCCGTTAATATGCATGAAGATAATTCTGTAGAAGTCTCATTAGGCTGTTTTGAAGAAAAGAATAATGATTATTCTATTTTATTTAAATCTAAAGCTAAAGTAGTCTGGACGAAAATTATAGATGCCACAAATATTAAAGTTGGTCTTCAATTTCTATAATTTATCTAAGTCGATTGAATATCTATTTTTTATCTTATGTAAATTTGAACAACGTTGCTAGATAGTCTTTCAAGCCATTCATATGATCGCAATATGACTGGTTCATTAAGAAACGCTTCTTCGCCAGTTTGTGTAGAATCAAAATCATAAAGAGGTTGATTTTTTGAAGGGTAGATTGAATCTCTCACGTAAAATACACCTTTCTCCCTACAGCCACCATGAGCAATGAACTCATCCTGGACTTTTTTACCTTTCTTATTAAAGTTTCTAGCCTTGCTTAATAGTTTTTTCTTCTCTGGTCCATAAGATAGCTCTTCGGCCTCTTTTGTGATTTCTGCTGCCCTTGCATCCATTCTAGTTTGATAATTACTGACAAAGGGGCAACCATGACTATTAGCATGTTCATTGTAGCCTACAATTATGTTGGCGTGCCAGAAGCCATGGTGGTTATAAATAACTTCTATAGGTGCCTTTCTTTTTGCAAATGCATTTATAACTCTTTTAACGATGTCTTTAGGTGCAGCTCCAATATTCCATTGATTTTCTTCTGGATCTTCGAATAGTACTTCTCGTTCAAACTTTGGAAGTGAGATAGGGTCTTTATTGTTATCAGCATTGAGTCTGTTAAGATCGATAACCCAGTTCCATTTAGTGCCATAGTTAGCCTTAGGGTCATCTTTATCTGTAAATACTCTTCTACCTTTGACAGTTTTGTAATATCCTTTACCAAAGTAATAATCTTTGTTGCTATATATTTCACCAGTTGAGTTTAAGCGATAAATAGTGTCTACTCGCCAGTTTTTAACAAGCTCATCACCAATAGAGGCCTTTTTAAGGTTCATGAAATAGCGCTCGCTAAGGTCAATATTTTTTTTGTACTTTAGATTTAAAAGAATCTCAACAGCACCAGTATGGGACATAAATAAACAGGAGCCAGCACCTTGTTGATAGGGAGCAGGCATTATATATGGAAGTAAATAGTTAAATCCGCCTTTATAAGATTGTTGATTTGGCAAAAGAGCTTTACTAAACATTGGGAGATTATATTCAGCTGTTTCTAATAAATCGTTTTTGTCAGTCTCCAATTCATTATTATATTTATATCCATAAATAAATTGTGGTCTAGAGTCGTTATTTGCCAGTGATGTACTTTGGGCCAAGATGAGGAATGAAAGAGTTAGAAAACTGATCTTAAACATAGGCTACCTTTATAAATATTTTAAGCTATCTTAAAGCCCAAAATAGCGCTTAAGTCATTTTGCATCGCGAGTTTATTATAATTCGAGGTATTTAGAGTGTCTTTAGACAATAAAAAGTCTGCTGGCACTGAATAGGAATCGACCTTAATCCTCACAAACAGAGGCCTTTTTTGCCAGCTTTATTTGAAAACTAATGTAATTAAAATCCAACTCAGGCGAAAGATCAACCGTATTGAAACTGATAGTTGTTGTTCGTCTGACAATGTCTAACCACTTATCGACTTTGAGTCGAACCCTAAGCTGTTCGTAATTAACATTTCTAGAGTTAAAAGAATCATTTATTCTTTGTAATGAAAAGTTAAACCTTTCGATGAGATCTTCTTCTAATTCAGGATCTATCAAAGTTTTAAATGCAAGAGTTTGTACTTCACGAGAGTTAATTAAAATTTCAGCATTTCTTTTTGCCCAGCCGAGAGATCCTCTGTTTGTCGTATAAGAAAAACTGCTAAAATAATAATCTGAAGGAGTAGATAAATCAGTTATAAGTATTTGTTTACTCAAAGGATATTTGTATACATGTGAATGAAGATTATTAAACTTGGTAAAAAGTACCTTCATCTTTCCCCAAGAAATGACTTCTTTGCTCCCATCTTTAAATTTTTTCGTTTCAAAAACTTTTATGGTGCCAGGAATAACCAACTTTTGGCCACAGGCAAAACTACTAAAAGAAGTAAAAATTGTTGCTGTTAGAAATAAAATTTTTATTTTGTGTATTTGTTTTGATATTTTTAAAAAATATGTGCTTTTAAGAAATAAATATTCCATAATTTCTCCCTAATTACGTTCTGTTATGTCATTTTTTAAATATCAGTTAAATATGATTTAAGTCAAGATCACTTGAAAAAATTACAAGTAGTTATTAATAACTCTTGTCGAATAATGAATTACTTAAGGTTTAATCTGACGCTTGATTAAGCGATAAACAATTAGAGAAGAATCCTGAAGTTGATTGATGTAATAAAAGTGCGACAGGTAGGATTATATAATGCTCAATAAAAGGCCCATATGTTTAATATGGGCCTATTCAAATTAAATTCTTTTAAGTAATTCTCTATCAGCCTCTGATCTATCGGCAAATGTTGCAAGAGCTTTTACAGAAGTTGTTGTTAATCCCCATGCTGGAAGTTGCTTAATGAGTTCATCAGCGTGCTTTGGAGAATCTGCTTCTAAAACAAAAGAGATTCTTCTTTCACCAACAGGAAGTCCTCCCCAAACTCTATTTTCTTTTTCCCAACCCTGAAGGATTTCAAATGTAGGTAAAATAGAATTTTCAATATCTTTTTTCATTTCTGCAGGTGTTGCACCTGTTTCTACTGCTCTCATGTCTACGGTAAATTTCATAATACGCTCCTTTAGTTTTATAAGAACCGTTATTATGATTTTTTTTAATTCTTAAAGCAATTTAAATATTAAATTAAATTAGTTGAGAGAAATCATTTTGTAGGTTAAGAGTGTCAAGTCCATGTATCTACGTCAAAACTTTCTTAAGAATAATATTTTTAAATAAAGAGCCTAGGTAAAAGAGAGCAATTGAACTTATAATACCTCCCAAGGACCAGGAAAAAATTGCTTTTACAAACAGCTCGGCTCCTAAGAAAAAGAACACGGTGAGTGAGAGTAGGCATAGAGTTGGGAAGAATAGATAAAATTTACGGTTAACTTTCCGTACTTCGTCTCTATTTAAAAGAAAACTTGCAAATAATGCTCCTGAACCTAAGAAGATAATTCCACAGATCGCCATACATCCATAATAACCAAATGTTTCATGGAAATAATGAAATGACCTTTGGTTAGTAGTGAGGCTTAAGCTAAATTGTGGGCAAAATGCCATTGTGATGACACCTACAAAGGCATGAACAAGAGAAAGCTTTGATAAAATAATAGAAAATGGAGGGTTCATATTCTCCTTTATTGAACTCAAAACATTTAAGTCAATGTCTCTAGAAGGAAGCTTATCTTCTACTTTGAGAAATTCATTGAACTGATAGTTAATATTATTTTGATTATTCATTTGTCATTCTCTTTTTTCTAAATTGTTTTAGTTTATTGATTGCTCTAGAAGAAATCTTTCGTGCGTTGTCAGCGCTATATCCTAGTATTTCAGCAATTTCTTTAAAGTTATATTCTTCATTATATTTCAATTCTAAAACTTCCTTCTCGTTAGTTTTGAGCTTATCATATCCATCAATATTGCTTAAAGTTTGGTCATCACTTAAAGAGGAGGAGTCAGCATAATTTTCAATTGTCTCTGTTGAAAATTGATATGTTAATATTCTCTTCTCTTTTCTTTTATTATCAATAATTGCGTGTTTTGCAATTGTAAATAACCAAGGTAGAAATAAAAGACCCTCCTTATATTTGTCTAAGCTGGCATGCAATTTCCTAAAGACAGTTTGAAAAATCTCGCTTGACTCTTCTAAATTTTGTACTTTTAAGAAAATATATCCAAATACTTTCTTTGAATGTCTTTGATAGAGAGATTCAAATGCCTCATAATCTCCATTAACGTATTTCCACATCAAAGATTCGTCAGAAAGTGGCGTTTTTTTTTCCATTCCTATTCCTATATACGTTGTGGGGCCAAATAATGTGACATTTTTTTTTTAACATCTTACTATATTATAAGTGCCTTAATTTATTAGATAAAGAAAAATCTAAACGATGTCACATTTTAGACCTTTACAACGTATAGGTATGTATAAATATGACGAATGGAAACGAAGGAATTTGGATGTATTTTAAATACTTAATTTTGTTAATGCTCAGTTACAACGCTTTTGCTGATGATATATCATTTAATGCCTATGTTGCACAGATTGAAAAGCATTCTAGTGTACTGGCAATAAAGTTAGATTCAGAAAAATTAAAAGAAGAAGGATTGGTTGAAAGCTCATGGGGAGATCCTACTTTTCATGTTTCAGCGATTAATTTTCCTGAAAAATCGATCCATAGAAATAAGTCACCAATGACCGCAATTAAATATTCTTTATCTCAAAAGATTGCTTTAACTAATAAATTCGGAAATATGAAAGAAGCGTTTGATCTTGCCGCTGATGGTCGGAAATTAGATGCGGATAATCAAAAGAAGATATTTATTAAAACTCTTTGGATAATAGCAATAGAAAAAAGAAGAATCTTATCTGATTTAAAAATATATAATGAAAATAGCGAATGGGTTGAAAATACTCTGACTATATCAAAAAAACTCTATACAAATGGCAGAATTGGTCAACAGGCCTTACTTGATATTCAAATTAGAAAAAGTGATTTGGAGACAATGATATTTAATGAAGAGGCCTCATTAAAAATAATAAATAGTAAGTTATCTTTTTTTAACAATAATTATACTACAATTGATCTTGCGACAGTTCCTTGGGGGTTATTAGATGAAGAAAAGATCGGAAGTGATTATGTAGAATATTCACTTAAAAAAAATCTAGCTAGTAAAGAAAAACTACTTTTAGCTCATTATAAAAACATTATCCCCGATGTAACAGTAGGTTTTTCCTACACCAATCGGAATGATTTAGATGGACTTGGAGACTTTGTAGGCCTTTCTATCTCCTTTCCATTTCCTTTGAGTGGATCGAAATATGGTAATCATAATATGGCCGTTCAAGAAAGGGCCATTGCAGATTACTCTTATCGTAGTTATAAAAGTCTAAAAAGAGCAAAAGTAAAAGAATACTCTCATATTATTGAAAAAATTAATAATGAACTTGATAACCTTGTAAATAAATCAAAGGGCTATGCTTTAAACTCTAGAGAAATTAAATCTAAATCTTATAGATTAGGAAAATCTACATACTATGAATTATTAAACTCTGAGCTTCAACTCCAGAAAATTTTATTAAAAGAAAATGAATTAAGATCTCTATTGGCACAAATTAAAATAGAAAGAAATTATCTCAAAGGAGCTGCGCTTTATGAAGCGACTAAATAGACTTCTTGTTCTTCTCGTACTACTTATTATATCATATAGCTGTTTTGAAAAAAGAGAAGTCAATAAAAAAAGAACTGAATTTATTAATGAGATAGAAGTTTATTATACCTGCTCAATGCATCCAAGAGTTAAAGAAAATGAAAATGGTAAATGTCCTATTTGTCACATGAACTTAACAAAAGTCGAGATTAAGAATAACTATTCTTCTAATGTAGCAAGCTCTTTTGCAAAAAAAAAACTAAGTGCAGAAAGTATCATTAGAAAAATAAAACTCCAAAAATCTCAATTAAAACATTTTAAACCAGAATATTTTCCAGTCACATTGAAAACATTAAATAAAAAGATACGTTTATTAGGTACTGTCTTGCAATCAGAAGAAAAAGAAAGCAAGATTCCCGCAAGGATCAGTGGAAGAGTTGAAAAGGTCTATGTTAAGTCAACTGGCAGCATGATTAAAAAAGGGGATCCTGTGGTTGATATCTATAGTCCTAAACTCATAACAGCAGGTGAAGAATATCTTATTGCTAAAAAGAGTTATCAGAAAAAGAAATCTACTGAATATAAAGAAATGCTTGAACAAAGCATGGAGCGATTAAGTTTATGGGGGATTAGAAGGTTTCAATATCAAAGTTGGTTTAAAAAAGAAAATGTTCCACGCTCAATTACTATTTATTCATCAGCAAACGGTATTGTTAGAAAAAGAAATGCAATAGTTGGAAAATATTTTAAAGAAGGCCAAAACTTTTTTGAGTTATCTGATTTATCAGATGTGTGGGTAGAAATGGATGTGTATGAACAAGATGCCGCTTTGGTTAGTATTGGGCAATCTGTTAAATTACAATTCACTGCTATGCCTGGAGAATTTATCACTGGTGAAGTCGACTTTGTTGCACCTGTTCTCGATAGTAAGTCCCGTACTCTAAAAATAAGAACAACTATAAAAAATGCTTCAGGTAAAATTAAACCAGGAATGGTTGCTGATGGTACCTTAAACGTGACATTAGCAGGGCGTTCATTAGTAATTCCAAGATCTGCATTAATTGATACTGGTAAAAGAAAAGTTGTCTGGATCAAAATAAATGATTCAACCTTTAGAGCTAAAGAAATAGAGATAGGTCAAGAAGCAGAAGGATATATTGAAGTAAAAAGTGGATTATCAGTTGGAGATGATGTTGTTATGGAAGGTAGCTTCTTATTAGATGCCCAAGCACAACTCTTCGGAGGATACCATGAATTTAATGATTAAATCTCTTATTGAATTATCTATTCGAAAGAGATTTGTAGTCATTATACTCTTTTTTCTAGTTGCAATGCTTGGAATATATAGTGTTAGAACAGCTAAAGTTGATGCTATTCCAGACATCGGTGAAAATCAGCAAATTGTTTTTACTGAATGGGCAGGGAGATCCGCAAAAGATATTGAGCAACAAATTACTTATCCTCTGAGTGTTAAATTACAAGGTATGCCTGGAGTTAAAAATGTTCGGGGTACATCCGCCTTTGGATTTTCTATCATCTATATAATCTTTGAAGAAGAAATAAACTTCTATTGGAGTAGATCAAGAGTTTTAGAGCAACTCTCGACAATTGGTAAGGAATTACCAGCAGGTGTAATTCCTAAGATGGGACCAGATGCGACAGGCTTAGGCCAAATCTTTTGGTATACCATAGAAAATGAAAAAGGTTCACCGAAACCAAAATCCCTATGGAAGTTAAGATCATTACAGGATTTTTACGTTCGTTATTTACTTCAATCTGTTAAAGGGGTGAGTGAAGTCGCTAGTATTGGTGGATTTGTAAAAGAATATCAAATTGATGTGGATCCAAATAAAATTTTCGCATATGACGTTCATTTTTCTACCATAATAAAGGCAATACAAGCTAGTAATGTTGATGTTGGGGCAGAAGTGATAGAGGATGGGGATAGAGAATTTGTGGTTCGAGGTAAGGGATTCTTTAAATCGTTATCGGATATTGAAAATGTTGTAATAGCAATAAGAAATAAGACTCCCATACGAGTAAAAGATGTGGCTTCTGTAGGACATGGGCCAGGATTTAGAAGAGGAGCGTTAGATAAAAATGGTATTGAGTCAGTTGGTGGTGTGGTCACAATGCGCTTTGGAGAAAACCCTCAAGAAGTTATAGACAGAGTAAAAAAACAAATTGAAATTATTAAAAATGGTTTGCCAAAAGGAGTTATTTTAGTTCCTTTTTATGACAGAACAAACCTTATACAAAATACTTTAGGGACCGTCTATTCAGCTTTAACTCAAGAAATTATTATAACTATCTTAGTTATTCTTCTCTTTTTGCTACATTTTAAATCTTCTCTACTGGTATCAATTACACTTCCATTTGGGATAGGAATCAGTTTCATTTTTATGAAAATATTTAATATAGAGTCAAATGTTATGAGTCTTTCAGGGATGGTTATTGCTATAGGATCTATGGTTGATATGGGGATCATTATGACTGAGAACATTTACAGTCATCTTGCTATTAACCCAAATGCTTCCTCTAAAGAAAGAATTGAAGTCATTATTAGCTCCGCACGAGAGGTGGGACCAGCAATACTCATTGCTGTTTTAACAACCGTAATTACTTTTCTTCCTGTCTTTGCCTTAGAAGGGGCAGAAGGCAAGTTATTTATTCCATTAGCTTGGGCAAAGACATTCGCGATGCTAGGCTCTGTTATCGTGGCCATAATTTTAGTTCCTGCATTATCTGTTTTCCTTTTAAAAGAGAATTTAAAACCCATGGGGGAAAATAAATTCTCAGTATTTATAATTACTAAATATAAACTTGCTTTATCTTGGGTACTTGATCATAGAAAAGAGTTCTTGATTGCGCCTGCAATAATTTTATTATTAGGAGCTTTTTCATTTACACAATTAGGAAAAGAATTTATGCCTTCATTAAATGAAGGTGATATTCTTTATATGCCTGTCACTACATCTGATATTAGCATGACAAAAGCAAGAGAGTTATTAGCATATACCGATAAAAAGTTGAAACAACACCCATTAGTAAAAAATGCCATCGGAAAATTAGGCCGAGCAAATTCTGCATTAGACCCTGCACCGGTCTCTATGTTTGAAACGATTGTTATGTTAGAGGATGAAAGTACATGGCCTAGTGGTACAACTATTAATGATATTATGGATGAGTTGAACAATGATTTACAGATTCCTGGTCTTGTGAACTCTTGGATCTTCCCAATTGAAAATAGAATCTCTATGATTTCCACAGGTATTAAGACTCAAATAGGAATTAAAATATTTGGACCAGACTTAAAGGTTCTTGAAAATTTAGCGATTAAGATAGGGAGTGAGGTAAGAAAAATCAAAGGTGCCTATGGAGTTTACTCAGAAAAAATCACAGGTAAACCTTATATCGAATTTGATATTGATAGAGTAGCAGCATCTCGATTTGGAATAAATACAGGAACAATAAATGAAATTTTACAAACAGCTGTTGGAGGAGTGCCCATTGGACAATTTTATGAAGGCAGAGAGCGCTATTCTATACGTATTCGATATAAAAAAGAATTACGAGATAATATTTCAGAACTAAAGAGAGTCTTGGTACCAAGTCCACTTGGACAACATATTCCTATTCATCAATTAGCAAAAATAAAAATTGTTACTGGTCCCTCTATGATTCAATCAGAAAATGGCATGTTACGCACTTTGGTACTCTTAAATGTTAAAAAGAGAGATCTTATAGGATTTGTTCATGAAGCAAAAGAATTAGTTGGAAAAAATATAAGGATGCCAAAGGGATATACCATTATTTGGGCAGGTCAATACGAAAATCAAGTGAGGGCAAATAAGAGATTAAAACTACTTGTTCCTTTTGCTCTTCTTCTTAATCTTTTGATTATTTATATGGGTATCAAAAACTTTAAAAATTCTGCAATTATTTTTTCTGCTATTCCTATCGCGATGTCAGGTGGACTTATATTACTTTGGATTGGTGGCTTCAATACCTCGGTTGCTGTCTGGGTTGGATTTATTGCTTTATTTGGAATTGCTGTTGATGATGGTGTTGTCATGATGACCTACCTCCAAAAATCTATTAAGAAAAATGCACCCGAAAACTGGATTGGAATAAAAGAATCTGTGATTGAGGCGGGCAGTAGAAGAATTAGACCTCTTGTCATGACGACTATTACTACTATTCTCGCTTTATTACCTGTAATGTGGTCGACAAGCATCGGCAGTGAAATCATGAAACCCATGGCAATTCCGACTATAGGTGGAATGCTAGTAGAACTTATAACATTATTTGTAGTGCCGGTGGTTTATTCTTATTTCGAACATAAAAAATTATAACTTACTTTTTAGGCTTTTTTAAATAATTGATTGTGTTGTTTAAAGAGTCCTGAAGTTCTAGAAAATAATCATCGTTTCTTAATTTTAAATCACCAGTTTCTTCATCGTTAGAAACTTTCTGTAGGTGCTGGCTGATAGCGTAGATTGGACCTGAGACCTTATGCGTGACTTTAAATCCATAAATATAAGTAATCAAAAATGAGATCAAAAAAGTGGCAAGAAAAATGTAGAGTAAATTTGTTTCTAGTTCTTGTATGTGGTCGAGAACATCTTTGTATTGTTTCTTTTTGGCAAACATTGTAAGTTTTCCAAGAAGAAGTGTAACGATTAAATAAAAGCCCGCTGTGGAAATAAGGTAGATTTTAAAAAAGGAGCTAATTAAAGAAAGTTGAAATTTAAAATCTATAATATTAGTTCTTTTTTTAAAATTAACATTTTTTTGAGTTTCTTCATTGTTCATTTCATTATGTTCCATATATATATTATGAATGAGAATTAAAAAAATGGGAAGGAAATTACTTTCAATTATAGTTCTTAAATTCCAAAAATAAATTGATTATGGCAATCAGCACATTCAGTAAACCCTGAAACCGTATGGTCTACATCGACAGATCCCTGAGCATCACTTAAATGACAGCTGATGCATTCACTCGAAGTTCCTTGATATATACCATTAAGATGGCAACGAGCACAGTCTAATGCACGATGCGACCCTCTCAATGGAAAATGAGTGAGAGAATGTCTAAAAGCAGTTGTTTCCCAAAACTGTTGACGATGACATTCTCCACAATCAGGAAGAGTCCCATTGTGGATATCATCTTTTTGATGGCAGAGATGACAAGATTCTGAAAGGCCTTCTAATGATCTATTATCAACATGGCATTCTGAACATTGTAGAGAATAATGAACCCCACTTAATGTGAAGTTTTTGTGAAAATTGACAGTACTCTTCCAAGATTTATTATTATGGCACTCAGAGCATGACTGTCCAAAGGTTCCTTTGTGAACGTCTTTGTGACAGATACTACATTCAGAACGTGTAATATTATTAAAGATAAATTGTTTCTTTTTTCTTCGTGGTCGATGTTTAAAACGGGCCTTTGTGTCAATATGACATTTGGTACATTTTAATTTCTTATGCTTACCCTTTAATTCGAATCTAGATCGATTGTGGTCAAATTTCTTAATTTTTCTAAATGTTTTTGTGATATGGCATTCTGTGCAAGAGAGTGATGAAAACTTCTTATGGAATTGCTTTTTATGCTCGTTAGCATGGCATGATTCACAGAAGCCTTCATCTTCAAATTTAAATCGATATAGTCCTGCTTTCACGGGTGGTTTTTTTATAAGTAATTTTTTCGTTTTAATATGACATTTTGAACATTTTTGTGAAAACCTTTTATGTTTTCCTGTTAATTTAAATTTTGTTTTATTATGGTCGAACTTTTTGAGCTTTTTAAAGCTTTTGGTCGTATGACATTCGATGCAAGCTTTATTATTAAACTTCTTAGAAAACTGATTAAGGTGAATATTTTTATGACAAGAAATGCAATATTGTTTCTCTGCATTTCTAAATTTAAAAAACTCTCTTCCATTTTTTAAATGACATTTATTGCAATCAAGTTTCTTGTGTTTTCCAGTGATTTTAAAGTCTGTGTCTAAATTATGGTTAAAGTTTATTCCCTTCCTTCGGATTTTATGCCAATTACTAGTGTTATGACATTCAGAACATTTCTTTTTAAGAAGTGCTGGTTTAAAAGTCTTGAGATGGGGGCTTTTATGACAAGATTTACAGGAGTCTTTTTTTAAATGTGCCCAATGGTAACTTCTTATAATATTAACTTTAGCGTTTTTCTTACTGAAGGGGGTTATTCTCCCTTTTTTATAGGATAAGTTTAACTTTTGACCTGCAGGAAGGTGGCATTGAAAACAGGCCAGCTTTTTGTGTTTACCGGTAATTTTCCACTTTGTATCGTAATTATGATCAAAATCAATATCATCTTTCCAATTTTCTTGTTGGTGACAGGATTTACAGTTCCTTAACTTGTTAAAGCGTTTTGATTTTTTATTTCCAAACCCGTGATAATCTTTATGACAAGCGACGCAATTCTTTTTTTGGCCTTTCCAAACCCAATCTTTAATTTTTAGTTTTTTATATTTGTTCTTTTGTATATGACATTTAGAACATTTTGTTTTTTTATGTTTTCCTTCTAATTTAAACCCTGTGATCTTATGTTTAAAGTATTTAATCTTCCAATCATCTACTGTATGACATTCTAGACATTCCTTTTTTCTCATCTTCTTGGAAAATTTATTTTTATGTTGATCCTTATGACAGGCGATACATTTATTTTTCTTTAAATTCTTCCATTTGTAGATACCACGTCTTCTTTTCTTCTTCCCAACAACATGGCAGGTTTCACATTTTACCTTTATATGTTTTCCTTTAAGCTCAAACTCAGTGTCTTTGTTATGATCGAAATCGTGAATCTCAGTCCATTTATTTTCATTATGACATTTATCACATGACTTTTTTTTCCATTTACCAGTATAAAAATGTTTACTATCTTTTTGATGACATTCTTTACAAGTTGTTGCATTTCCAAACCAGCGAGGTTGATCCTTTCTAAGGTTTTTCTTTTTTCTCTTTTGAGTGTGGCATTTTATACATTTTATCTTCTTATGTCCTCCTGATAGTTTATATCCCGTTTCTTTATGATCGAACTTCTTTTCATCGACAATTGTTGAGTCGTGTTTTCTGCCTTTGTGATCTGAATGGCATTCAAAACAAGATTTCGTTTGTTTGCCATGAAATGACTTCTTTTTTTTAATAGACCTGTTAATTTCCTTATGGCATTTCAAGCATTTTGAATCGGGAACACCTGCACCAGCTTCATGACAGCTAAGACAGTCAACATGCTCTAACTCTTTATGACCAACGAATAAGGCACCTGGGCTAAGCAGCTTATTCAATAAACCTTGCTTTTGAGCATGAACACACCAACTTGAAAAGCAAATGAGAATGATTAATATAGCTTTCATAAGCTTCATATTTATAAGTTTCCTTGGTTAGGAGCAAAGCCTCTTATGGGCGCAATAGCAGTACTTCCAAATCGATAGGATAATTTGATAAAAGTACTAAATATTTTAACTTCTCCGTCACGAGCATATTGAACTGATAGCGATGTAAAAACTTCTCTTGAATAGTTATGGGCACAAATGAGCTCCGTTATAGTCGGTATTCTTGAGACTCCAGATCTATCTTCTAAAATAAATTGTTGATCAATAGAATATTCCCAATCTTTTGAAAAATAACTAACTCCAAGTTTTGTGAAGATATCATTTGAAGTAAAGTTTTTCCTATAACCAAGTTGTATATATGAATTCATTTTTTTTTTCAGGAAGCGATTGAAGTTCCAACCTATTTGAGCAACAGATTTAGTGAGTCCATCTGATTGTCTATGCCCGTGGGAGAGTAGGTAATGTGTTGTTAATCCTCTTCTTTTACGATGCTTTACTTTTATCTTAACATGGTCATAAATAGATCCGGGTAAGGTCTCTCTTATACCGGACCTCCTGATGTATTCAATAACATCAACTCTGTTTGCACTTAGAGAGTAAGAAAAATTATTTTTCATGTTATGCCAATAATTAAGCCATAGGTTTTGAATTTTCATTGAAGGCGCAAAATCAAAATAGAGTAATGAGGTAAAACGATGGTAATGATCTGATTGAATAATGGAATTATGAAAAAGAAAACGCCTGTCAACTTCACCATCATAGGTTTGCTCGATAATGGCGTTTGCGAGAAAATAATAACTTCCCTTTTTTTTTATTCTTTTGAAATAGACACTTGATACACCTTTATTGATGGCCTTTGTTTCAAATTCTAGATGACTCTCTAGCTCTTTTTTAGGGTTTAGTCCTGCAAAGAGTGCAAAGTTTATGTGATCGAATAATTGTATGTCTGCTTGCGCACCATCAAGATAGATAGACCCTGCCTGCGTGACGGCAAATCTTCCCAACTTATATCTTTGTTTATCTCTGGTCCCTCCTTTTTGAATATAGAATTTTCGAACTTGAAGTTGATTTTTCGAGGTCAGCTCTAATTGTTCTTTATCTAACTTATTAAAGAAATCATGCTTGTCTCTAATGTCGGAAACGAAAATATATTTCTCTGAGCCAAGATCTGATAGATGTAAATAAAGCCTAGAGGATAGAATATTAAAATCATTACTATTTATGCCGGCAGTTTGAGTCGTAAAATTTTCCTTAGCGATAAAACTCCCCGCTGTGAAGCGGCCGTGATATTTTGCTGCAAGAGCTATTTGTGAGCAATAAAATGATATGAATATAAAAAATATTTTTAATATTGCCATGCATACTTTTGTAAATTGTAAATATGTAAAATATAGCAAGAATGTGTAAGAAATGAAAAGGGTCTTAGTGATTAAAATTCCTAAATAATTGATGGAAATTCCAGCTTATACGAGGACTTATAGCTGCTTCATAATTATCTGGGGATTTTTAGCAGTGTAATCATACGATGAGTATTCTTATGGAAAGTTAATCACTCATCCCAGCTTTTCCCGCGATCGTGGCAATTATAGCAATTACCGAATCCACGCATACTGGCACCTCGTCTGTTGCCACTATGTTTATCCCAGGTTTCAGTATCGTTTCCATCAGGATCTTTCCTTACATAATGGCAAGGAAGGCAGGAGCGAGCACGTGGTGTGTTGTGTCTGAAATTATTCCAAGTATTTTGACCACTTTGAGCTGGTGTACGGTGACATTTGGCGCAATCCATCTCCTCCCCTGATTGATTATTTCCCACATAGTGCCGTGTTCCAGGCGAAGTTGGATCGGCAGCATTATAGCCCGTTGGATTTGGTTTATTATTTCCGGTAGATTCATTCGGATAATTATGATCACCTGAAGCTGGTCTGTCTCCAGAGTGACATCCATTACAGCTGTTAGGTAGCGGTAAATGAGTAAAGGCCTTTAATGGTAACCACGAGTCTGTTGCATATTGATGGCAAGCATTGCAGTCTCCAGATTGCGGATGTGGAGTAGTTGGTCTTCCTCGTTTATTACCTCCAACATCAACTCCTGTATGACAGTTTTGGCATGTGGCGGGCTCTGGATTGTGAGTATATTGTACAACAGGTTCAAACGCCGTTGTTGAATGACAGTTATTACATTCCCCTGCTTGAGGATGGGGGAGAATAGGTCTATCCTGACGGGTTCCATTCTCATGGCAACCTCGACAACTTTCTGGAGTTGGAGTGTGGTTAAAAGGAGTACTTGCTGGAACCCAAGATGGGTTAGTGTGGCATGTTGCACAGTCTGTTGTTTGTGGATGGGGTGTTAATGGTCTGGCCGATTCATGACAGATATTACAACTTGTGGCACCTGTGTGGTTGAAATTCGAAATATTTGACCAACCGCCGGTATAAACATGACAAGTGTTACAAGCATTACTAGTGGTATGGGTAGGCCTTGTAGGTTTTCCTAACTTGGGTAATGCGTTTGGAGCGGCATTATTAGTCACATGACAATTGAAACAATCAGTTGAAAGTGGAATATGATCATAGCTTTGTGGCGGGGTCCAGGTACTTGTACTATGGCAAGAAATGCAATCTCTCCCTCCTTGTGGATGAGGAGCTGCTGGTCGACCCTTTTGTTTAGGAGCACTCGCTAATTGACCCTGATCATGGCATGAGTTACAGCTTGCTGGTGTTGGATCATGATCAAAAGTGACTGGTGGTTTCCATGAATCGTAGGTATGGCAATCAACACAGTCCCTATTACCTTGTGGGTGAGGAGCAAAGGGTCTTCCTTTTTGCTTTACGGCCAAAGGTGATTGTGAGTTATGGCAATCATTACATGTTTCTGGTAATGGGTTATGGTCATAACTTACTGGTGGTTTCCATGAATTGTAAGTATGACAATCTTTACAGTCTCTATCATTTCCTGGATGGGGAAGAGCTGGTCTGCCTCTATTAACCATAGCAGCTTGAGAATTATCATTGTGACATTCATTACAATTATTTACGCCTACGTGATCAAAACTAGTAACATTACTCCAATTAGAAAAGGTATGGCAGTTAATACAATCACCAGCAGCTGGATGTTCTGGTCTTGTGGGGCGACCAAGCTTTGGAGTAGTCAATGGGCTCGCGTTATTTGTCTCATGACAGCTAGTGCATTCTGTGGGGGGAGGATTATCGTGGGTATAAGTGGCAACATTAGTCCAGCTATTAAAAGTATGGCAACTGGCACAGTTTGTTACTAAGCTGTGATTGACACCTGTGTCTGTTCTCAATGTGCGACCTAGCTTGGGAAGAACTTGCTGTATTAGATTATTGGTAACATGGCAGCTAATGCAAGTTTGAGGAGCTGGTTGATGATCAAAAGGTACAGTTCTCTCTGTCCAATTATTATATGTATGACATTCATTACAGTCTCTATTTAAAGGATGTGAACCTCCTGGAGGTCCTTTTTGTTTTAAATCCAGAGCACTCCTGTTAGCGTGACAAGCAGTACATGTTGTGGGGTTTGGGTTATGGTCAAAAGTAGTTGGTGTCCAAGTATTAAAGGCATGACAATCAATACAATCTCTTGTTTGAGGATGTGGCAGCGCTGGTCTGCCTTTTTGTTTAAACGCAAATGGGGATCTATCGTTATGACAGGCGTTGCAACTAGTTGGAGTTGGAAGATGATCGAAAGTTATTGGAGGGCCCCATGAAGGAAAATCGTGACAATCTATACAGTCCCTTTGTCCTTGAGGGTGAGGAGCTATAGGTCTCCCTTTTTGTTTATCTGCTAATGGAGACTTTCCTTCATGGCATCCATTGCAACTTACAGGTTTAGGATCATGACTAAACTGGGTCGCAGGCGTCCAACTAGGAAACTGATGACAAGTAATACATTCTCCTGTGGCTGGATGCGGTAGTGCCGGGCGGTCAAGACGTGTTTCAGTTTCATGGCAACCAGCGCAAGAGGTGGGAGTTGGTAAATGGTTATAACTTGTGGGATTAGCGTCAGCCCAATTGTCATAAGTGTGACATCCCTTACAATCACCCAACTGAGGATGGGTAACACGTGTAGGCCTGCCTAATTTAGGAAGAGTGGCATTAGTTCCCGTATGGCAGCTGGCACATGACTCCGGTTCAGGTAGATGATTAAATGCAATGACTGGCTTCCATAAAGGATATGTGTGGCATTGGTTACAATCAGTTCCCCCTTGAGGATGTGGAATAGGAGGTCTTCCTTTTTGATTTAAAGAAAGAGGATTTTGACCATCGTGACAGCCTTTACAAGTAGTGGGGGTAGGATCGTGATTATATTGCTTAAGTTGGTTCCACGCTGGGAACGAGTGACATGTTTTGCATTCATTACTTGTTGGATGGGGAGCGACTGGTTTTTGAGCCGAGTGGCAAGAGTTACAATCACTATTTATATTGTCTGGATCAGAATGATCTACAGTTATGACAACATTCCAATTATTGAAAGTATGACAATCAGCACAATTCCCTGTCTGTGTGTGAGGTGTAGCAGGTCTTCCTCTATTGCTAGTTTGAGCTCCGGCATCTACACCATCATGGCAATTTGAACAATTTGTTGGTTTAGGTAGATGGTCATACAGGGTAATTCTATTGGCCCAAGTCATAGGAAAACTTGCAGTATGACAATCAATACAATCTCTTCCTCCTTGGGGGTGAGGGGCAGCTGGACGTCCTCTTTTTTGAATAGCAAAAGCAGAGCTTCCATCATCGTGACATAAATTACATGAGGATAGGTTATCTGGATGATTGAAATTAGCGACGTCTTTCCAGACACCAAAAGTGTGACAGTTTTTACAATCTGTTCCTTGTGGATGAGGCTCCATAGGTCTTTTATGGTCGTGGCAAACCGTACAGCTTGCAGGTGTGGGATCGTGAGAAAAACTAATTAAACTAAACCACCCGTTTGGTCCACTATGTTGGTGACAAC
>JABGXW010000020.1 GCA_018675575.1 Bacteriovoracaceae bacterium
AGGTTCACTACATTCTCCATAACCTCTGCCTCGGAAGGCAAAATGCTAAGACAATCTGTAGCTCCTTTTTCATCCACCCCAGCAACACGGATATAAAATTCCATGGTTTTCAAATCTCTCCAACCACTGGTGGAGGTGGTGGGATCGTTGTAAGCGAATGTATTTGTTAGTCTAGCTGCAAGTCATTACTACAAATGACTACATTCAACCTTGCTTGAGTTTCTAAGGATAGGACAGATGAACCCCCTTTTAGATAAATTTTTATCTATAAATATGTGGTAATCGCCATCCATAAAAACAACTTTTATAAAATATATTAGAGAACCTTGAGAAATAAGCCAGTGTTTGGGTAAGTCTTCTTAGTTAGCATTGGCTTGGTACGAGAATAGAGTGAGAAAGGTCAGGCAAATTATTTTTTTCATGATTAATTCCCGTTTAATTAATTTGAATAATATTATTTAAAATTTATGGTATATCTTGGAAAACGACTTTTCCAGTCTTTGTACCAAAAATGAATGTCTTTTGATCTTTAGAATATAGCAGCTTATTTCCAGAAGCACAGTTTGAACCGGCCCAAAAGTACTCTGGGTAGTCTAGGTCATGCTTTACTTCTTTAAGAAGCTTTCCGGTTTTTAAGTCGATGAGAAAAATACTAGTTTGAAATTCAAACCCTAGTGCTAATGTTTTTTCATCAGAACTCAAAGCAAGCTGAGTAGCAGGGCCTCCTTTAAAGGGGAGGCTTACTGGTAAATGTTTACTTTTCTTCTTAGAAGAATATAGAAAATTAATTCCTTTATTTTGAGGGAGATGTTGAATAAGAGAGTTTCCACTCCTATTAGATACTACTGAGCAATTTGGTGAAGAGTTATATTTAAACTGTTTAATTTTTAAATTCTTGAGAGGATTGTACAAAACAGGGTATTCATCACCCTGAGGTAAAATATAAAAAGAATCTTTGAAATTATATGGTACAACGATTTCAGATATTTCATTCATTACATTATAAGGACTTTTATCGAAGTGATATTTTTTCTTATTTAAATTATAAATATTCATACTTCTCATTTCATCTTGATCTTCAAAAAAAATCATAATCCGATTATCGCTTAGTGATTTAAGAGAAATAACTTTATCTAATTTATCTTCAAGAGTAATGAGTTTCTTCTTATCAACATTCCCTTGCTGTAATTTATTCTCACAAATAATAATAAAATCTTTCTTGCTCGTAAATACGGCAGGGCCGTTACAGTTTTTATCACCAAGTCTCTTGTGCTTTTTTCTTTTATCAACATCGATAAGCACTACATTACCTTTGCTTGTTAGATGATCTTTTCCTTGGTTTGCAATGACATATTTTCCATCTGTCGACAATTCAAGAGATGAGATTTGTAACGACTTATTTAAAGTTAAAATTGTCGAATTATATATTGCTTCTTTTTTCTTTGGCTTATTATTAAATATGCTTTTGTTAAATGGGAAAGCAGTTTTAATGATTTTCCCTAACGTTGATAAATATAAGGTGTAATAAATTTTATCTTTTGTTTTTTGATAGAGGAGAAAATCTGCAGTCATATCATCATCTAACCACCCAGCTAATGCCAATTTAGGATAATCCTTTCTACAAACCTCTTTGGCTTTAAATAGTGGTAGCAAGTTATCTTTTGGTTTGTCTGATTGCCATATCAACAGCTCATAATTTTTTAAGCATCCAGGCTTATTAGTTGTTGAGCCTTTGACAATAATATTTGTGTCGATACTGTCATCACTTTCTCGGCCCATAAAATATCTAAATTCACCAGGGTAAAGAACAGTGCTATTCGTCTGATTAGGAACATTATAAGTAGATCTTTCAGGATAATCGAAATCCATTAAAAATAGCATATTTAAATGTTTTTTTTCTTTTAATGCTGGAATATCAAAAAAGGTAAAAATAATTTTATCTTCCGATTTTAAATTTTTATGCCTTTTTAATTTGTATGATCCTTCCTTCCATGTAACTAATACCAAACAATTAGTCTTCTTACATTCTTTAAGAGCATAACCCCTGCGGTTATTTGTAATGACAGTCTTGGATATTCCAATATCAGTTAAAGATAATAAGAAAAGTGAAATGACTAAATAGTATTTGTACTTCAAATTAGTCTCCCAAATTATAAAATTGATATGTCATTATAACGTAATATTATAATTAAGGTGAAAAGTTTTATGGTCAAGTATCTGCCAAGAAATACCTTCAAATAAGGATAGGACAGATGAACCCCCTTTTAGATAAATTTTTATCTATAAACATGTGGTAATCGCCATCCATAAAAACAACTTTTATAAAATATATTAGAGAACCTTGAGAAATAAGCCAGTGTTTGGGTAAGTCTTCTTAGTTAAGCTGAACTTCATGAAGGCTTTTCTAAAGGACAGAAAGGCTCTTCAACGATGCCCCATAAGAAGAACCCTATATCAGGTGAAAACTTAACAGGTATTGCGAGAGTGCTTCGCTCCCATATCACCATGGCCCATGAAAATATTGTCCTTTGGCATGAAAGAGATATTTCTCATTCAAGTGCTGAGAGAATGTATCTGCCGGATAATATGACTCTAATGTTTTATGCTCTCAATAGATTAAAAGATACTGTTGATAATTTAGTTTTTCATAATGACAAGATTGAGGAGAAAGTTGAAAATAATTTCACTTACCTATCAAGTTATTATCTCCACCATTTTATTGAAAACTCTGACCAGACCCGCGAATCGTTGTACGAACTTGTTCAAGCGGCTGCCTTTGAAGGTCATAAAACCGGTCGTCCCGAAGATTTTTATAATGCCCTCATGTCTCTTGCTAAAGAGAAAGGTATAGAAACAAACCTACCTTCTCCATCAATTGACGAGATCAAAGCTATTTTCCTTAAGCATGTTGATAAAATTTTTGCGAGAGTGGAAAAGCAATATCCTGTCTAACGCAGAATAAAATGTCTCCAGATTGTTTCTAAACGATTTGTTTGTACAAAAGTACCTTCTTTGAAAATGCAACGATCGGCATTGAGCCAACCTCTTTCTTTGTCTTCATATTCAAATATCTGCGGTTGACCACCTAACTTATGGCATATCTTAAAACCAGGGGATCCAAATTCAGACATAGTATCTCTTAAATTAATGGGATTACGCTCTGGATGCTGTAGATACGAACATTTATCATCTAGGCAATCTTTTGAAACAAGATAAGGATTTCTCTTATCCTTAACAAAACAAGCGAAGAGCTTTTCTTTAACAGTTTTTGCTTTGTTTGTGTATTTGATATCTACCTTTCGACAGTCCTGAGCGAAGGAAAAAGGCATTGTTATTATTGCTAATAATAAAATTATATTAATTCGTAACATATGTAATTCCTCTTATTGACCTTCTCATATACTCTTCTGGCATCCAAATATTTCCTTCTTCACAACCTAGGCGAGGATCGTAACTACAACCTGTTCCCCAACTATTTCGAATCAAATATTCACATGAACCTGTTTTTGCATTAAATTTTCTTGCGACAACTAAACTAGCATGATTAGAAGTACTCTCATCATAAACATCATTCAACATATTAGCGGTGTATGATAAACCTATAATTTTCCCTTTTGCCAATGAAGCATCCATACTCGTCATCAAAGAATCGACTGAGGTAAACATATCATCTGCTTCCACCGTAACAATTTTCTTAGGTTTAAGTCTTGGGTTGCACATTTTTTTAATTAGGTTATCAATATAGACATTAGCTGAACTACTTTTACCTATGGCCATGACAATTTTTCCTGCATTAAGTTTTGGAAAAATTGCTTTCCATGCTGATGTTGCTTCTGTACATTTTATTCCCGCGAAGATTTTTTTTGTTCCCTTTGTTGGGTCTTTTAAAGTTACAGCATAATCCTTATAAAATTTTTCTAATTCTAATATGGCATTTTTTAATTTTTTATTAGCAAACGAATGGTCTTCACTTGGCATTTGCGACTCCAAACAAAGTCCTCTTTTCTGTGCCGCTTCTAAGGCACTCGCGATAAACCCACCAGTCATGTCACTCTCATGCTCGTCCCACATATCATCCCAGCTACCTGTATTATAAGCATTAGCAACATCTACGGCTGATATCTTCTTCCCTATTTCATGACTTAAAATATCTGCTGCAGCAAAGGCATAACACCAACCAATGGAATCTTGACTGCGGGTTTTATTGCTTAAAATTTTGCCTTTTTTATCAACAGTAACAAGAGGAGGCTTTCTATTATCGATGCTGGTGCAACTCTTTGCCTTGGTTTTTGAATTAGCTTTTCCCTGTCTTATTAGTTTTGATTTTTCTGAGGCAGTCATTGTATCTTTTCCACTTGCTGGATCAAACTTTTTAACTCGAGCAATTTCTGCTAATTCAAATGCTGGAGACCTATAGGCGGCAACTTTACGAGCTTCTTCCATCATAAAAGCGATATGGTTATCACGACCTTTTACAATAAGGGGTATGATCATTCTCTTTGCTTTTTTATATTCTTTTGGACATGACCACTTCATCGTAGCTAATGTAGCCTTGGCCAAGGCTTCAACGTCCCTTTCCTCAGCAAAGGTTTTTATATTCTCAAGCTTGCCTTTAATATAAGCTTTATTGCTTTTGCAATTAGCTGTATCAGGCATGCTCGCGAATACTTGAAATTGAAATAATGAAATAATTGAAATAATAAAACTCTTCAAGAGCAGCTCCCGTCTAAATCCCCTGAATAAATTTTATCTTACATATCGATAATAAACTATCGGGTATAGATCTCCTAAGAAATCCGCTCAGAGTCAATAATAACAATAACTTACGAGATCCTCTAAATAACTTAACTAGCAAAATTTATGGCCACTCCTATTAAATTTACAATGAAATTGTGCAGGATCCCATTCCCCCGTATGCTCCCTTTCGAGAGCGGTGGGAGACAATCATGAATCAATTCAAAGCTGTATTAGCAGTTACATTTTTACTCTATTCAACATTTTCAAGTGCTGGCGGTTTTCATTCTCGTTTAAGGGATGCTCGCCAAGGCGGGGTTTTCTACTTGCACCTATAGAAAACAACCAGAAAGGTATCGATTGTGAGTTAAGGCAGCCTACAAAATAGATCGGAAAGACTTAGAACTAATGAGGTTTTATTATCTTTTAAGCATTAGGTTAGTGAAACACTACAATTTCTAAGAAGAAAAATCCAGACCGAGCAAAATGATCAGGCTTTGTCTTATTAACTTCTTCAAGCTCTCTCTAAGTGATACCATTATTCCAAAATTATATTTACTGGAGGGTCTAATGAAGAATTTTTTATGTGCTTTGTTTTTATTTATCTCATTTGGAGGAGATGCTTTCTCGAAGTTTAACTGTGTTGATCTTTCTGGAAGATACCTCAATAAAGATAATAATAACCATGAACTTTTGATTATCCAGACCAATTGCTCCGTAATTAATATATATGATCCATCTCTTAGTACAATACAACATATAACAGATGGCTTTTCTAGGAGCACAAAGCGTACCCAACATGACCTTCTATTAGAATCAAGCCACATTTCAAGCGAGGGGCTAAATGTAATCTATAACTGGATATATGAATATGATACCAATGATCAGAGCCAAGGTCCTGCCCTTCACTTAAGTACAAAGATGGAGTACAAATTAATTAATAATAATAATACTCTCTATAGAAAACTATCACGACTCCAAAACCTCGATCTAGATCATCAGTACTTCATAAGAAAAAATGTAGTTTCTAAAGAGAAGTGTCAATCAGATGGGTTCGATTGCTCTGAACATGGAAAATGTATCAATCATGGCACTATTAAAAACGATGCGAATAAACATCCAGATTATGAAATAGCCATTGAGGAAGTTAAAAAGACCCCATCTAGAATTTTTTCTTGGAAGCATATATTTAACTTCTGCAAATAATTTTCTAGTCACCCGAGCAGACAAATAATTTTAAAATATATAAATATTGATCAAGGCGTCCTTCATGGGCGCTTTTCTTTATCCCGAAATTCTAAAGTGAAATTTTCTGATCAAGCTGCCGTAACTCCAATACCTGAAAATCGACTTTCTATTTTGGGTTGGGCATTCCAAATTGATTATTTTCAAAAATTTGTGACGATCGACAAGTAATTTCTCTGTTTGCACTTGCAAATCCTAATCATCTTGCTATCATGGGGGTATTATTTCGCTAACTTATTGACCAGCAAGGCTAGTTTGTAATCTCTAATTTAAATAGGACGGAGCTGTTGAAATTGAAAAATCTATTTGAGTGGTTTTATATTGATGAGTCAACGTGTGACTTAAAACAATATCGTTTTGGTTGGAAATTTACTATTTTTAAGTTAGTTCAATACCTTCTCGTCTTTTTAGGTATAACTCAACCTGTTCCGGTTGAAGTTCGTTATCCTGCTATAGTCCTAGCTACCATCCTAGTCATTTTTAACATCTTAATGTTTTATTCAATTGGGCTGAGCAATTTTCGTAGAAAAATGAAGGGTTGGAAGTCGAAGGGGCATTTTCTGAAGGGAAATTACGTTGTAGAGAAGTCTATCTCTTTAAACTCTTAGCTTTTCGAGCAAATAAGTTATTTTTTAATATAGGAAAAATGGGGAAAGTATATTAACAGAAAGCCCTTTAAAGGCGTGTACATTAAAACAAATATTTCTGATCAAACAGCCGTAACTCCAAAGCTTGAGCGATGATATGTATTGGAGTACTGGGCATTAAATCAGTTTGTTGTCAGTTTCTTGGTGAAACTTTCAAGTGATCCAAGTCCACTAGAAACTTTTATAATTGTTTCCTTTTTGATTGTTGCAGATAAAAACTTTGCACAACTCGAGCCGATAACTCCAGAAAAAATTATTGCAAGAAATATTTCAATTATTGCACGCATGTTACACCTTCCTTTTTAATTCTCTTTTGATAATGTCTTTAACGGTTGATGGGTGCCATGACCCACCACGCTTTGTTGGTATATTTTTACTATTTAAATATTTTGAGATTTGGGTGAAATTTTGCCCTTCATCTAGCAAGGCCAGCATCTTTTCGATGATTTTTTGCTCACCTTTATGAACGACACGTGTAGTCCCAATTAGCTTTTCACCATAAGATAGGACAGGTGCTTTTCGGTTTTGTTTTTCAATTCCGAGTGATCGTAAAGCATCACTTATTGAAGTACGAGACCAATTAGTTTTCTTGTGGATTTCATAGCTAGAAAGGTCTTTTTCTAAGTAGAGCTTCCGCAAAAGTCCGCTGTTTTGAATAGGCTTATTGAAGAAATGAGTAATAAAAATAGCGACATACGGTTCAGCGTTACAGAGTTCGTCTAGCGGTTCAGTTCGTCCACCATTGATAGTGGCGAACAGCTGGACGAACTCTGTTATTTTAAATATCTAGAAATACAGGAAAAAGAAAAGTTCGTTTAGCAATTCACCACTATGACCGGCCCATTTAAGTCGAACTTTGGTTCTATTGAAGATTTGCACTTCCTTAACTTCGTTTTTGTTCCTATTTTCGGATTACTTTAAATATGTTAAAACGATCAAGTAACCAAGGTATCTTATGAAAATTTCTAAATCAAAAATCAATGTCAGGCTGGCTGAGTTAAAAGATTGTTTGTAACCCCCAATTCGAGTAGACACTTTTCCAAACCTAAGGGAGAAGTAATGAAAACAGCTAAGACCTCGAAAAGACGACAGTTCAGCATGGAACAGAAATGCATGATTTTGACGGATTACTTTGAAAAAAAAGCAT
>JABGXW010000021.1 GCA_018675575.1 Bacteriovoracaceae bacterium
ATGATATTGGAGGAACTAACAAGTTTTCCAGAAGTTTCGTCATAGATTTCAATGATATTATTTTTAGAAGTAGTAAAAAGGATAGATAGTAAGGCCTCTTTATTTCCAGTCATTCCTTGCATGATTGAAAAAGGTCGAAGTTTCTTATGATCAATATCGTTTCCAAGATAGAGACAAGCAGCTAAAACATGGGCCTCACAAGAGTTCTCAAATTTAAGGAGCGCATCTTCTTTTCGATTCTTTCTTAGCAATTCTAAGGCCTGTATAAAATCATTTGTAGCGAGTGCGGATGGTCCATTGAAGGAATTCATCATCGAGCAAGATGTCATTAAAAAAATAAAAATTAAGGTGTACGAATTGCGCACATCACCATCCTTAGTAGTCTTAAGTGATTAAAATTGTACAATTGCTGTTAGATGATGAAAAGAGGATCTTGCAATCAAGACCCTTATTTTTAAATTAAGCTTAAAGTCCAAAAGTTGGCCTAATTGTTAGTGATTGCCTGTCATTATTCAGACTTCTCTCAGACCTTGTTAGATTTAGTGGGCTCAAGATTAAGAGTTCATGAGCTCCAGCACCTTTATCAAAAGACAATGACGCACTCTGCTTACCAGCTAGTTTCGTCTTTATTGGAAGGTTTCTATATCCTTGTTCTTTTTCAAGTAATGAAAGTCCAAACCATTGATCTTCTAACTCTCCTAAATAGTCATCTGACTCGGTAGCTGCAGAATCCTCATTAAGGACTCCTAGTTTTACCTTAAGCTGCCCAAGTTTAGGTAAAGAGATGGTACTTAGGTCAATTTCAACAATACTCACTGTTGAATGGGAGTAAGCTTCCATTTCATTTAAGTCTAAGATTGCTGTAAGGTAATTAGGATCTTCCACTTTAGCTGTTAAATCTGTTAGAGCTACAATTTCATAATCAGCTCTAATTTTTCGTGCTTTAGCAGCATCTAAAAGAACTGAATAATAGCCGGCCTCAACAGTGTTCGAGAGACCTTGTAGGTTTTTGTAATAAATCCCACCAATTTCTTGATCAGCAATTTTATCATTATTCGAATCTAGCTGAACCGAGATTTCACACGCCTGCCATCTCGATACAGGAGCATAAAGTTTAATCCCAAATTGCAGAAAATTCTTACTGTTTTTATTAACTATTCTGTAGCCAGCTTTTTCTAAATCACAGGCCCTAGACTTAATTAATAGATCTCTGCTCACAACAGGCTTTCTCTGGTCTTCTCCTAAAGAGTTAAACAAAAGAACTTCCCCATTATTAACAGAACTATTGGATAAATGTAGCGAAACGAAAGCTCCTTCACTGTCTAAAAGGTCTGTCGCATGTATTTGTAATTTTGTAGCAGTCACTTTCGAGATACTTTTGACTAAGGTTAAAACTGGTACTCTGGCCAAAACTTTTTCTCCAAAAAGAAATGAAATCGTCGCATCTCGCTCAGAAATGGGAGTTGCATCTTTTGATTTAGTTAAAGTAAAAAAGACATCAAAGTCTTTTATTTCACCTTTTTTAATCAAGAGTGTCACAGGAAGTTCGATACTTAAATTCTTAGATGACATAATTTGGGTCTTGATCACCATATCTTTGTCGGACACGTTCTTCAGGCTCATTTTCCTTCTAAGTCTTTTAGCTTGGATGAGAGAAGTTTCTCCTAAAGAAATACTATAGGGAGATGCTAATAAAGTTGAGGTGGCAGCTGCATAGGTGTCCACTCGTCCAGCACCCTGCATTGATACCGGGTAAATTTCACCTTTGATATTTTTCATTGATACAGCAGTGTTCATAAGAATTGTTTTAAGCTCTCTGGCCGAGAGCTCATTTCTGTGTTGCTTTAAAAGCGCCATAACTCCCGCAACATGTGGAGCAGACATGGAAGTCCCATTTAAAGGAACACCCTTATTACCTGATCCAAAAGCTGCAGAAATAATCTGATAACCTGGCCCGGATACCTCAGGTTTGATTAAAGAATCATTGGATCGAGGCCCTTGAGATGAGAAGTCAGTCAATGTATCGACTAATTCAGGTGCGTCTATTGTTTTCTTAGATCCAAAATCAGCAAGAACTTCTCCTAATTTCATAGCATCTTTAAGATTTGCTGCAAAATCTTTTGAGACCATAATAGCAGGAAGATCAACTTTTCCCTCTCCTCCCATCACAATTGGAGAACTAGGTTTATTATTGGCAACAATAACTCCTATTGCGCCAGCATCATATGCACGTTTTAATTTATCAATAAAACTCACAGCTCCTCTGTCTATAAGGGCAACGTTTCCTTTTATTTGAAGTTTAAGTTCTTCCGAGAATTCTATTGCAGCAGTTCCTGCAAAAATTAACTTTCCTTTTACATCTTCAGATTCTGCGACAGGCTTTGAAATATCACCTTCAAGAACCTTGGCATATATTTCTTCACCTGATGTTGGAGTAAAACTTATTGACTTAAACTTCCAGTTCTTTTCCATTCCGTCTACTGATGCAGCAACAGAAATAGCATCTTTTGCAGTGCTTGGAGAGCCTACAATATAAGGATTATGACCAGAGTTTCCGGCTGAGGCAACCATCACAACTCCGCCATTAACCAGGTTTTTTGTCGCTACATTGTAAAGATCATGGGGTTTTCCATAACCTCCCCCAAGAGAAAGGTTCACAACATCTAACTTATCGCTTGGGTCTAAATCTCCATTTGGATCTGCGGCATATTCTAAAGCAGCAACGACAACAGCTTCTCCAGTTCCACCTTTCTTACCAAACACTTTGATTGCAAAAAGTTTTGCAGCTGGTGCTACACCATCGTAAGTATTTTTATTATCACCTTTACCAGCAACTGAACCGGCAACATGAGATCCGTGACCACTTTCATCAATTGGATTTAAGTCTGGTTTAGGAATTCTATGATCAAAATTCATTGCTCCAGGAGAATATAATGATCCAACCAAGTCAATACCTCCGACAACTTTTTGAGAAGGATAAATATCATTAGTCGTGTTTGGGTCAATATTTTTATACGCTTCTTCTGTTCCTTCTCCACCAAACATGGCATGTGTGTAGTCAATTCCAGTATCGATAATTCCGACTTTCATTCCCTGACCCAAAACATTTAATTCAGTATGTACCCTTTTTGCCTTAATAAAATTTACTGAAGTCACCCCATTAAATTCTTTATTCGCATTCTTTACTGATGTGAATAATGGTCTTTCAAACTTTGTTTCTTTAGTTATAGATTTAACTTCTGGTAACAAAGCTATATCAGATAAATACTTTGCTGGTGTGATTAATGCCATTCCATTGATAACAAATTTATAAGAATAGAGAAGCTTAATCTCTTTTGATATCTTTTTAAAGCTTTCCAATGCATTTTGTTGTTCAGCTAGAATTCTTTTTTTTAATTCGTCGTCAATTGCACCATTTTTTAATTGCTCAAACAATGGCGCCTCATTTAACTTGACGATGGTCACTACAGAGTTAATATTTTGAGGTCGGTCAGAAATTAAGTCACTATTTATAAGATTTAAGGATTGATACTCATTATTGATTTGACCTTGCTTAGAACAAGAAATCATAGTCACAATAAGAATAAATAATAGACTTAGATTTTTCATATATACCTCAGATTTTGATGATCAGATTAACTACTGATACATACCGAATTAGATTGGGTACGACAAAGTAAAAGAGGTGAAATGGTAAATATTATATTCATAATTACAGTGGGTTATCATTGTAATGTGAAAGATTTTTCAATTTTTTTTTGGGAACGACCAGAGCAAGTCAACAAGAGTATTTTTTCTTACTAACAGCGAGATCTCTCGCTAAATTGAGGTGATTTTGTAAAAACCGTGTTTCACCTAGAACAAAGAGTTCTATTCCATGAAGGTGACAGAGCTTTATCGATGCAATTTTGTCCTTATAGACTCTAAAAAGTTTCACTTGATGAAGAGCTGATTTGGTCTCACCATTCACAAATTTCCAATCAATACTTTCAGAAGTGCACACATCGCACATATAGTTATCTCCGAAGGAATAAATAACATATCAACCTATCGGCAGTATCGTAAAAAAGTTAAACTTGAGTTTTTGCATACGAGAACATAAGTGACTGAAATCACGACGCAAGCTCGACGAAATAGCCTTGATATTTCCAAAGATTAAGAACCCCTGTATCAAAAATAAGATACTGGCCCTTTATGCCTAATAACATTCCTTTTATTTCAGGTGTTTTATCAAGGTTTAGAGAAACTATTTTTTCAGGTAAACCAATCATAGGATATCTAATTTTTTTTATTTCCCTATCCAAGTCTTCCGCATCTTGTTCATCAATTAATGAACCAAAGTCGTTATAGATCTGATCCCTTAAAGAATAGAGATCTATCTCTTCATCACATTCACCTTTTAACATTTTTCTCCAATTGGTTTTGTCCTGCATTGTTTTGGCAATCTCTGCTTCAATCACTCCAGATGTTAATCTGTCCTTTACTCGCAAAATAGGAAGGCCTTCGGTAGCTCCTTGATCAATCCATCTCTTTGGAACATTTCTCTCACGTGTAATGCCAATTTTAGCAGAGGATGTCACACTTAAATAAACAATGTGAGGGATAAAGCAATTGGCCTTACCCCACTCTGGATCACGACAAGTACCATCATCAAAATGACAATATTCCGGCTTCACCATGCACATGTCACATTCAGCAAGAGTGTTCATTGATTGAAAAGAATAGCCGCCCTTATAAGATTTTGAGATTTTTTCACCTGTTGCAATACAATTAATCTGGCCAGTGAATTTTAGCTTTAAGGTTTTGCCTAACATGTGATTCATTTCAATTCGTTGATCACCAATTGGTAAGTAGTAATTAACCACCGTCTTTATTTCTGCATCCATTTTTCGTAAATTGCCTGCACTATTCATTTAAATGCCTTTATGCTTTATTATATTTACGTGCCTTTTTTCGATTAAAGCATGTTTTACATATTAAGCAACTCATTCCATCACATGAGCGTGCTTGACAATATTCGCGACCATAAAAAATAATTTGCAAATGGAGTTTATTCCAAAGTTGTTTAGGAAAAGCAGATTTCAAGTCTATTTCTGTCTGTTTCACATTTTTTCCATTAGTAAGTTCCCATTGCTGCGCAAGGCGGTGAATATGGGTATCAACAGGAAAGGCCGGAAACCCAAAACCCTGACTCATAACCACAGAAGCTGTTTTATGCCCAACTCCAGGAAGCTCTTCAAGCTCTTCAAAGCTTGCTGGGACCTGTCCATCATGCTTTTCTAAAATGATCCTCGACAGTTCCCAGATGGCCTTTGATTTTCTGGGCGCAAGCCCACATGGTTTTATAATTGATTCAATTTTTTCAATCGATAACTTGATCATGTCTGAAGGATTATCTGCTAATTCAAATAAGTTGGGGGTAACTAAGTTTACTCGCACATCAGTGCATTGTGCAGAGAGCAAGACTGCAATAAGTAATGTATAGGGATCGGTGTGATCTAGAGGTATTGGAGTTTTTGGAAATAATTCCTCCAATTTTGTATAAATATATTCTGCCCTTTCGGATTTTTGCATATAAAAAATTTAGCAAAACCGAGTCCCTTTTGCCATACTTACTTATGCGAAATTTATTTATCTTTGTTTTTCTATTCCAAACACAAAATCTTCATTCTAAAGAGTTAAAACCTCTCCTTCCAAATGCTATCAAACACATTTTGAAAACTGCTTCGAATCATTCATTAAACAAAGATAATATAAGTTACTCTATCAGAGAGTTTGGAGGCCATAATGAAGTGTCTTTTTTTGGGTCTGATCGCGAAATTATCCCTGCCTCATTAAGTAAAATTCTTACATCCTTTTACGCCATGAAAGTTTTGGGAGAGAATTACCAGTTTAGTACTAAATTGGAAAGTATTGGAAAAATCATTGAAGGTACTCTAGTTGGTAATATCTATTTAACTGGTGGTGGCGATCCTTTGTTATCAAATGCTGACCTCATGGGTTTAGTTCTCTCACTAAAAGAAAAAGGGATTGATAAAGTTCAAGGTCACTTTTATTATAATGATCAAAAATATCCAACCATCAAAATGATTTCAGAAATTGGACTTGGTGATCAAACTTATAATCCTGGGGTGTCTGCATTATCATTAGAATATAATCGCTTTATTGTTTGGAGAGGTGGCCATCGTTATAAATCAATGAAGTCAACTTTTACTCCAATTCCAACTATCCCCTATTTTAAAGTTGAAAAAGTTTCTAAAAATTTCACACCAGGTCTCAGATTTTTATTTACTGAAGACGAGAATGAACTATGGAAGGTCTCAAACTATATTAAATATAAAATAATTGAAGAAGTTCCAATACGAAAACCAGGCAAGTATGTAAGTGAAACATTTCGTATGTTAGCTCAAAACATGGGTATCAAGATTCCAGAAAGTAACCTTATTCCTGAATCTGAAATTAAAAAAGACAAAGAAATGATTCATGAACATTACTCTAAGCCATTACATGTGATTGTAAAAGCGGCCATGGAATATTCAAACAACCTATTATCTGAACTTTTATTGCTAGGTGCTGATTACAAATATTATAAATCTCCTTCACTTAATGTTGCAGCTGAAAAAATGATTTCGTGGTTTAAAAAAAACTACAAAGAAATTGATTTTTCAAAAACACTTTTTAAAAATGGCTCTGGTCTCGATACAGAAAATAGAATTAACACTCGAACATTAAGCCATTTCATTGCTCTCTATGCGCCCAAAAAAATACAAACGAAATTCTTTTTGACTTTTTTTAGCATCTCGGGCCAGTCTGGCTGGCTAACAAAGAGAATGCATGATCCAGAAATGAGCTTCAAAGTCTTTGCAAAAACGGGTTCCCTAGATTATATCAACAACCTAGCTGGTGTCTTTTTTGGAAGATCAAATAAGCCTTATGCATTCAGTATCTCTATTTTTGATTATGAAAAACGTGAAATGCTAAATAATGCGAACTCTAAAGAAATCAATTTGCTTAGAGAACGTGCCAAACCTTGGAACAAGGATGTTAAACCACTTCTAGATGACATTCTTCGGTACTTTCATCGTTCTCTATAATTATAAGATATTTGTGGTGGTGGAGGTGAAGGCGAACATTCGTTATAATAAACTATTCATCAAATAAAAACGAATCAGTATCATCTTCAACAGGACCGATCTGCTTGCCTGTATAGGAAACACCTACCATCATTCCACCATATGGGCCCATATATGGGCTTATTGAAATACCCGATTTTGAAGTATGCTTTTTCAGAATAAATTTAGTAACGAGATGGCCTACCAAAGCTCCCACAATAACATCAGATGCCCAATGTGCACCGTCATGAACTCGTGACCATGCACCAACTGTTGCGGCGGCATAAGCTAAAACAGGAATGATTTTACTTTTACCTTTTGTATATTCTGCAATAAAAGTTGCGAAAGTAAACGCTGTGATCGTATGCCCTGAGGGAAATGACAAGTCATCACCATTAAATCCAGGCCCATGAAATTCATACGGGCCACTTCCATTGCTGCTTGGTCTTTCTCTGTGAAATACTCTCTTTAGCCCTTGAGCAATAAGACCAGTTATAAGAAGTGACTTCGCCAATAATATTGACGTCTTCTTAATTTTTTTATTCTTCATTACAAGACCTATAATGTAACCAGCACCTGCTGCAGCAATCGGTAGCGTAGATCCAAATAATTCACCACCAAAGGCCATAACTTCTGTAACGCTATTTGTATTATCTTGAACAAAATCAGAGATTGCTTGATCGTGAGGAAAAACTAATACAAGTGCTCCAGCTGCAACAGCAATTTTTAAAAGCTTGCTGTTTAACCTTGGTCTATTTGATTGAGATGTAGATGGATCGAGGACTGCATCATTAAGATTACCATTTTCTCCAAAATCAGAGTCTATGAGCATGTCTATATCGGCTTCATCAGAATTGATGGAATCTTCATCACCTATATCGCCTTTTGGTACGATGGTAAAAGAGTCAAAAGTATTATTCGCATTTACGAGGTGCCTAGTCCAAGACCAATCGCCCGCGAAAGTCATGTTTGACAGAAATACCTGAATAAGTAGAAGTGTTATAATTTTCTTTTTCATCTCGGCATTATCTTTAAATTAAGATTTTTTTCAAGAAGAACATACAATTTTGAAAAAAAGACAGCATTTATCGTATCTGATCTGTAATTTATGCAATAATATAATAAGTCTAATCTGTCATAACTTGGAGAAATTCAATAAAGTCGGGCAGTAAGGGATTCGGATGCCGAAGTCTAAAATTCAAATACTTATTGTAGAAGACGAAATGCTCATCCGCGAAATGACGGCGGTCCTGCTCGGTGAAAAGTACGATGTAGATATCATTGAATCAGATGGCGCTCATTCTGCAATAGAGATCTTACAAAATAACCACATAGATCTCATTATCTCGGATTTCAATATGCCGGCTGGTAACGGAGACCAAATCTATCTTCATAATAAAAAACATAATAGGTCAGCTTTTATATTTATAACCTCAGTAGATATAAAAAAATATGATAATTTAAATGATTTTTTTCAAAACAAAAATCATTTCTTTTTATCTAAACCATTCACTCAAGAACAGATTTTCACAATTTTTGATCAAATTTTCAAAGACTATCAAACCGATAAAGAAAAGCCAGAATCTGATGACGAAAATAATACATACTCTTCAATACCTATAGGGCTTGCTTATAACCTTTCTTCTGAAGTTGGTGAAATCTATATTAAAATTAACAACAGAAAATATTTAAAGTATCTCGATAAAGTAGAGTATGGTGATGTTGACAAATTTAAAAAACTTGAACAGAAAGGCTGCTCAGAGATTTTTGTTCTTTCTCTTAATTATCAGTATTGGATTCAATCGAGACTTGCTATTATAAAAAATAATTTAATCGAAATGTCCACAACAGTAAATTCGAGCGATCATGCATTAGCGACTGTTTTGCAACTTAGCCGAGTCGTTTTTAATGTAGGCTCTTTCTCAACTAGTTTTGTCTCAGAGTTTGAGCAATCTCTAGATATTATTATGTCAAATATTTGGAGTTCAGGAAAAGGAAAACAAACAATTCAAGAAATGTTAGAAGAGAAATCTATCATTCAAACTCATTCTTCAATCTGCCTTTTTTTATGTAAATTAATAAACTCAAAAGTGAATTTAAATGATAAAGCTAAATATAAAAAGCTTGCACTCGCTAGCCTCTTTCATGATATTGCTCTGATAACTGAAAGCGACACCAATATTCAAAGCTTTGATCAATTATCGAATGCAAATATTTCTGATGAAAAAAAAGAGAGCGTTTTATTTCATAGTGTAAATTCTTCCCATCTACTAGAACAGCTTCCTGCCCTTGACTTGGATACATTAGAAATTATAAAACATCATCACGAACTCCCCCATGGTGAAGGTTATCCAGAACAAATAGATTTAAAGGGATTAAAAGTTTTATCCAGACAATTTAATCTTGTACATTACGTGTCTTATATCATTGCCCGTAATGGAACTTTTTCGAAAGGTGATTATTTTGCAGTGAGGGATATATTTGATGATGATGAATTTTTAGTGTTATTAGATTTTATCTTTGATCATTTTAGAGCTTCTAAAGAGGACTAACCTTCTGCCAACAATTTTTCTTGTTCTTTCTTTTTTTTACATTCTTCTGCCTTAGAACAAAACATACAGTCTTCGCCCATAATAGAACCAAGTCCTCCGCAAGTACCTTTAAGCCTCTTGCCTATAAGAATAGTCCCGATTGCCATTAAAAATATAAAGGATGTCATACCTATTAATGTTATCAAGAACATTTTCATTTAATTACTCTCCACGAGCTCTCTAAATTTCGGGGTCATTATCTCCATAAACTTTTTAGCAGGTTGATCATTTTTTTTATAGATAAAAAATGCACCAATTTTCAGCTTTTTAGCTAATTCCAATCCCTTAACAGGTCCAAGAACCATTAGGGCCGTTGCCCAGGCATCTGCATCCATACAGCCTTTTTTACTTACAACCGAAACAGATGCCAATGTATGAGAGACAGGCTTTCCAGTTCTAAAATCTATTACGTGGGAGTATTTCTTTCCATCTAAATCAAAATAGTTGCGATAACTTCCTGATGTGGCCAAGGACATATTTTTTAGTTTTACTATTTTTTTTTCTAAAGTGTAATTTGGTCCAGGGGCCTCTATTCCAATTTTCCAAGGCCTCCCAGCTTTAGACCCAGCAGTTCTAACTTCACCACCAATTTCAACCATATGGTTTTCTATGCCTATTTTTAGCAGGTGCATAGAGACTGCATCCACACCATATCCTTTTGCTGAAGCAGAAAGGTCTAGATAAACGTCCGATCGTGATTTCATAACTTGAGGTGGTGATTTTTGTAATTGAATATAGTTATATCCAACTCTCCTTTTTACTTTTTCAATCAATTTTAGCGTAGGCATAATTCTTTTTTTATCTGGCCCAAAGCCCCATAGATTGACAAGTGGACCTATGGTCGGATCAAAAGCTCCATTTGTTTTCTTGGCGACTGATAGGGCATGCTCAAGAGCTCTGTACAATTCGGGTGAGATTTTCTGCCACTGTGTTAAAGATGACTTATTAAATTTACTAAGTTCAGAGTCTTTTATGTAAGTAGACATGTGCTGATTAATTTTTTTCAACAATTCATTTATATCTTTAGAAATACCTAAAGGTTTTATACCATGTCCGTTATCAAGATACTTAATGCTGTAACTAGTCCCCATGGTTTTCCCACTTAGACTGGTTATTTCCACAGGTTTTCGGTCATATAGTAGTGAAAGAAGTACTATGACAAAGAGACATGCAAAGATCCATTTAGGTTTAAGAAAACGTTCCATTATCCACCAAAATCATCGAGCATAATATCATCAGCTTCTACACCTAAATCAACTAACATATCAATCACGCATTTATTCATCATCGGTGGTCCACAAAGATAGTATTCACAATCTTCAGGCGCGGGATGATCTTTTAGATAGTTTTCATAAACAACATTATGAATAAATCCAGTATATCCTTCCCATTTATCATCATCTGTTGCGTCTGAAAGTGCAACGTGCCAATTAAAGTTTTCATTTTCTTTTTGAAGTATGTCAAAATCTTCGACATAGAACATTTCTTTTTTAGAACGTGCTCCATACCAAAATGATATTTTACGGTCTGTCTTAATTCTTCTCATTTGATCAAAAAGATGTGATCTCATAGGGGCCATGCCTGCACCACCTCCAACAAAGACCATTTCTTTTTTTGTTTCTCTTGCAAAGAATTCACCAAATGGACCAGATATTATGACATCATCACCGGGCTTTAAATCAAAAAGATAGGAAGACATTTTTCCTGGTTCAACATTAGGTAGTCTTGGAGGAGGAGATGCAATTCTTACGTTAAGCATAATTATTCCCTTTTCTTCCGGGTAATTGGCCATAGAATAAGCTCGTACAGTTAGCTCATCAACCTTAGAACGATATTGCCAAATATTAAAATGATCCCAATCGCTATGATACTCTTTCTCAACATCGAAAGATTTGTAATCAATATCAAGTCCACCAGGTCTTTCAATCTGTATAAACCCTCCAGCTTTAAAAGGAACGGATTCCCCCGAAGGTAACTCCAGTACTAATTCTTTTATAAAAGTTGCTACATTATGATTTGAACGAACCTTACATGACCATTTTTTGACTCCAAATACTTCTTCTGGAATTTCAATTTTCATATCTTGCTTAACATTCACTTGGCAAGAAAGACGGGTCCCCACTCTTGCTTCTCTTTTAGTAACATGTCCTAATTCAGTGGCGAGAATGTCACCACCTCCTTCAGATATTTTAACCTTACATTGGCCACAGGTCCCTCCTCCTCCACAAGCAGAAGAGACAAATAGCTTCTGGTCAGCAAGAACATTAAGTAGTTTTCCACCAGGATTTATTTCGATATCTTTTTCACCATTAATATTTAGGTTAACAGATCCAGATGGGACTAGTTTAGATTTTGCGAAAAGAATTATCATAACAAGGGTCAAGACTATCCCTGTAAACATTCCTACGCCAAGTGTAATTACATTCATAATATATTCTCTCTTATAACTGAATTCCTGAAAATGCTAAAAATCCCATGGCCATCAATCCCACAGTAATAAATGTTATGCCTAAACCTTTGAGTCCATCTGGAACATCTGAATATTTCATTTTTTCTCGTACTCCTGCTAATGCACAAATAGCAAGTGCCCAACCAAATCCGGAACCAATTCCATAAACAATAGACTCCGAAAAGTTATAATTTCTTTCCACCATAAACAAAGAACCTCCAAGAATGGCACAGTTTACTGTAATCAACGGAAGAAAAATGCCAAGAGCATTATAGAGGGCTGGAAAAAAGCGATCCAAAGTCATTTCTAAAATCTGAACCATCGCTGCGATAACGCCAATATAAGATATGAGTCCTAGAAATGATAAATCTAATTCCGGATATCCCGCCCAGACTAAAGCTCCATCTCTAAGAAGGTATACGTAAATGAGATTATTAACAGGAATAGTAATTGCTTGAACCACAACAACTGCGACCCCTAAGCCCATCGCTGTTTTAACTTTTTTAGAAACAGCTAAGAAGGTACACATCCCTAAGAAAAATGAAAGTGCTAAGTTTTCAATAAAAACTGACTTAATAAATAAACTTAAATAATGTTCTAACATATTGTCTCCTAATCCTGCTCGACCTGATCTTTCTTAAACGTTCGCAAAATCCAGATAAACGCACCGATAAGAAAAAATGCTGATGGTGAAAGCAATGCCATTCCATTAGGCATGTACCAGCCTCCTTCAGAAGCCAATGGAAAGATTGTATGTCCTAAAAGTTTTCCACTTCCAAATAATTCTCTAAAAAATGCAACGGCTATTAAAATAATTGCGTAACCTAAACCATTTCCAAATCCATCCATAAAACTGATCAGAGGCCCATTTTTCATGGCAAAACCCTCAGCTCGCCCCATCACAATACAATTAGTAATAATCAATCCAATATAAACTGACATGGACTTAGCTACATCATAAACAAATGCTTTTAAAACTTGATCTGTCACTATTACCAGTGAAGCAATGATAGTCATCTGAACAATGATCCTTATACTGGATGGAATATAACTTCTTATAAGACTGACAAAGAAATTTGAAAAGGCAGTCACAACAACAACTGCTACTGACATGACTAGAGCTGCCTCTAATTTAGTTGTTACAGCAAGTGCTGAACAAATTCCTAAAATCTGAAGAGCGATAGGATTATTTTTAAAAACGGGATCGAATAAAGTTTGTTTTATACTCATTAGGGCCCTCCTTCATTTCTTAAATTAGCTAGATACGGGCCAAATCCATGATCTCCTAGCCAATATTTTACCAAGGCAGTCACTCCATTACTTGTAATAGTCGCTCCCGATAATCCATCTATCTCGTGCTGTATATTTGAAGATGAGGCCAAGGCTTGTCCCTTCACAACTTTTAATGCAGGTTGAAAGTTTTCATCAAAAATAACTTTATCATTCCAAAGAGCTGTCCACTTTGGATTTTCAATTTCACCGCCAAGACCGGGAGTTTCTCCATGTTGATAGAAACCTAAACCTTTTACAAGTTTTGTGTCAGCAGAAATCGCCATAAACGCATAAAGAGTTGACCAAAGTCCCTTTCCATATATAGGAAGTACGATTAATTTTATTGCACCAGTTGATGGCCCTTTAACAAAAAAGACCTTTGAGAATTTTTCTCTTCGTTTTATTCCAGCCAAATCCTTTTTAGCAGGAATTACGATACTCGTTTCAGGATTTTTAGAAGCTTTAGATTGATTATAGGATTCGACATCGATCGAGGTTGTGATAAGACCCGTCTCCAAATCGATTATCTTAGTATCAATATCTTTAAAAGCGTCTTCGATTTCTTCTTTCGAAGCATTTTTATTTTTAATAAGGTTGCACGCAAGAAGAAGGTTCTTCTTAACATCCAATTTTTGATTTTCAAGTTGGCGAGGTTTTAAACTTACCGCTGAACCAGAAACCAAAATAGAGCATACAATACAGAGGACTGCCGCCACTATGAAGGTTCTTGTTGTTGAGTCTTTAGACATTTCGTCGCTCCCTTCTTTTGATATTGCTCTCAACCACAAAGAAGTCTATTAATGGAGCAAAACAGTTTCCAAATAATATGGCCAACATCACACCTTCAGGGAAAGCGGGATTGATAACTCGAACCAGAATTACCATTACGCCAATTAAAGAACCATAATACCAATGCCCCTTCAGAGTCATTGAGGCAGAAACAGGATCTGTTGCCATAAAAACAGTACCAAAAGCAAATCCACCAAGAACAAGATGCCAAGCAGGGGTGATACTAAACATTGGATTTGTCTCAGATCCGATACAGTTTAAAAGATAGGCAAAAATAACTGCTGAGACGGTCATTGATAACATTATTCTCCATGATCCAATTCCAGTATATATCAAAAGAGAAGCTCCAAAAAGAACTGCAATAACCGAAGTTTCTCCCATTGATCCTGGCATTAAACCAATAAAGGCCTCTGACCAAGAATAATGAGAAAGTAATTGTCCCATTCCCCCTTGAGCAGCATGGGATAAAGCTGTTGCTCCAGAAAAGCCATCCACAGCAGTCCAAACAAGTTGTCCTGAAATTTGAGCAGGATAAGCAAAGAATAAAAATGCTCTTGCTGTTAGTGCTGGATTAAGAAAGTTTTTACCAGTTCCACCAAAAATTTCTTTACCAACAACTACTCCAAATGTGATTCCAACAGCAACTTGCCAGAGAGGAATTGTAGCAGGAAGAATTAATGGAAATAAAAGTCCAGTCACTAAAAAACCTTCATTGATTTCATGCTTTCTAACAACTGAAAAGATAACCTCACAAATTCCGCCAGTAATATTAGTCACAAGGAAAACGGGGAGGAAGTAGAGTAATCCATGCAGAAAGTTTCCAACACATGAAGTTGAACTAGTTGTTAAACCTAGGCAAGAAAGAATTGCTCCTCTCCATCCTGGAACTTCTGTAATATTCATTCCTTCAAGTGCAAGATTTGCTTGAAAGCCGGTGTTATACATTGCAAAGAGAATACAAGGCATTAATGCCATAGCAACTGTCACCATTCCTCTTTTTAAATCAAGTCCGTCTCTAACGTGAACGGCTCCAGTTGAAACCTCTCCTGGAGTATAGAGAAATGTATCTAGCATTTCATAGATTGGATAAAATTTTTCTAGATTGCCACCTTTCGAAAAATGCTTATGTTGAGAGTCTAGTAAGTCTCTTAATATCTTCATTATCCTTCCTTCTCGATAATCGTCAGATTATCTCGTAAAATAGGTCCAAAGTCTTGCTTACCGACAGATGCAAATGTACATAGAGCGAGATCTTCTTCGTCTAGTTCTAATGCTCCTAATGCTTGTGCTTGATCAGTGTCTCTAGTTAAAATAGATCGGAGTAATTGTGTCGCCAAAATGTCTAAAGGCATAACTTTTTCATATGAATAAAAAGGAACTAATGCTCTTAATGAACCATGTGTTCCTGTTTTTAATGCAAATTTTTTATTTGGTGTAAAAAATGAAAGAAAAGTTCTTTTAACCGAAAACTTATCAAGTCCTGGAGCATGCCAACCAAGAAACTCTCTCTGATCACCTTCATAAAGAGCTGAAACTCCAAGATGAAATTGTCCCAGGAAACAAAATCTATCCGTTACTTTTCTGCCGTTTAAAACATTTCCGGAAATGAGACGTATATTGCCATCTTCTAATTCCCCTTTACAAAGTTCATTTAGACAAGCACCAATTCTCGTTTTAACAAGTCTTGGGTTTTGAACAGCAGGACCTGAAATAGAAACAATTCTTTCCGTATTAAGCTTTCCTGTTTTAAACAAATGTCCAATTGCAATAACATCTTGATAACCAACATGCCAAACAGTTTTAGAAGAAGAGACAGGATCGACAAAATGAATATGAGTTCCTACTAATCCAGAAGGATGAGGACCACTAAACTCATGAACAAATACTTTATTGGAGTCAGGAACCGATACAGATGCATTCTCATATTGACACACATATGTATGTCCACCGGTTAATTTAGAAAGAATTTTAACGCCATCACTAAAAGCTTCATCATTTTCTGCGATAATTAATTTTGGATCAGGAGCATGAGGATTTGTATCCATTGCTGTTATAAAAATTGAATGAGGTTTCTGAGTCAAAGAAGCAGACTTTGAAAAAGGTCTTGTTCGCAGTGTTGTCCACAGTCCAGACTCCACAAGAAGAGCTCTCACATTTTCATCCGATAACTTATCTAGATTTGAATTAGATTTGTAGTTTTCAAAATCAACATATTCATCACCATGAACTTCAATAACTAAAGTTTCAAAAACTCTTTTAGCTCCACGGTTTATTGAAACAACTTTACCAGACGCTGGAGAAGTATATCGCACACCTTTAACTTTTTTACATTCAAAAAGAAGTTGGCCAGTTTTAACAGTATCGCCTTCTTGAACTTTCATTGTTGGTTTCATGCCATTAAAATCGGCTCCAGTTACGGCGACACGAAAAACTTCTTTGACAGTATCAATTGCTTGTTTGGGGGCTCCCGATAAAGGAATATCTAGCCCTTTTTTTATTCGGATCATAAGAAATACTTTGCTAAAGGTTTTTGATTATGGGTAATTATATAACAAATTATAAGCCGTTACGTCATTAAGTATTTCTCAAGTTTTGAAAATTTATCCTAGCCACAACATTTTTTAAATTTTTTGCCGGAGCCGCAAATACATGGATCGTTACGACCAACCTTCACTCCAGACCTAGCAAATGGTTGGTTTTCAGTCTTACCATCATGAAAGTACCATTTACCATCCTCTTCTTTTTTAAAACTTGCATTTTCATGGTGTTTTTGCAACACACCACCAATCCTAAATTCCGCAATAAACTCTACAGAACCGCTTGTATCGTTAGTTTGTCCGTTCTCTATATTTTTTATTGTAAGACCTTCCCATTGTGAATCACGTGACCAAGCTTCGACTTCAGACCTGTCTAGGCTTTCTTGTGTTGATTCATGATGAGTTTCAAATAAATAATCAATGTTCCCATTTGTAAACGCAGTATATCGAGAACGCATTAATAATTCTGCAGTTGGAGCATTTTCAATTCCCGTTATATATTTTTCACAACATTCTTTGTATTGATTCCCACTACCACAAGCGCATATGGCCATATTTTTCTCCTAAAAACGAAATAATAATTCTGAAAAAGGGCTATTACTTTCTTCAACCAAACATTTACTTTCTAATAATCTTGAAGACACGATCGTAAAGTGATCTTTTAATAATTTGCGATAATGCCCCTTTGTTCGAGGAATGGCAAAGCGATCATGGAAACCGAGATTAAGTCTTTGTCTTTTAAGCTCTAGATCGGTGGGCACTGAAAAATAAAGGTAATTAACACCTGTCGCCATAATAGGAATGACAAGGTCTAATTCTTCGTCAGTAAGATATTGAAATACTGAAGTGCAGAGTCCAAGATCAAACTTCTTTTGCTTTAGTGCATAATCCTTTGCCCAAGTTACTAAATCAATATTATGTAATTTGAGATTCATTGAGTCCACTGGCGCAATTTTCTTTTTTTTAACTTGATCGAACGCAAACTGACTGGGTTCTAACCCAAATCCTCTATAGGGTTTAAAAATATGAAGAACCTCTTTAAACATAAAACCAAGTCCAAATCCAAAATCAATAACTGAACTCACATCGATTGCTTCTAAGGCCATCACAGCTTTTATATAACGAGCATGGTGTTTAGCATTTGCTATTCCATCCATAAGTTCTAATTCGTTATAGTTTTCATTCCAATAATCAGAGGAAAATCCAGTAGCACCACTTTCCTCACCCATTATTCTGCTCCAATAAAGGCCTTAATGCTGTTTTAACTCCGATCATACCAGTTATTCCTCTATAAATATTTAGTAAAGATAACCCAAACCATAATAAAATCAATTGTTTTGAAAAATGAATAGATAAAGCAAAAGGTAAAAATATAAACAAGACCCCAATGATCATATGTTTCCGCAGGAAAGCAAAAGCTTCAAGTCCAAACATCAGCCCATCATATACAAAAGAATACGCATTAGGAATCTGAGTGATAATAATCAGAGGCCAAATTGAGAGCAAGATGGCACTCACCTTCTGATCCACAGTGAAAATGTGAATAATTTGGTGACTAAAAGCTAAATATATCAGTGTAAAGATAAGCCCTATTAAGAATCCAAGTTGAAGTAATTTCCTAAAGGTGAGATCCAACAATTTATAGTTTTTCTCTTCTACATACTTTGCACCAAGAATATTACCTGAGATAGCAATTCCATCAAGGAAAAAACTTGAGAAAAGCCAAACCTGAAGTAAAATTTGATGAGCGGCTAAAGAGTTGATTCCCACGAAGGCGCTCATCTTGGTTGAAAGAAAAAATGAACCTGTTAAAAAGAAAGATCGTCCAAAAATATTTGCGCTATTTTTTCCAAAATTAAAAAGGTGCTCTAGTTCAACTTTTGTTTTATTAAAATATTTTTCTCTTATGCTTGAATCTCTTAATAAATACGTAAAACTTATAATGACTCCTAACAAATTGGATAAAACTGTTCCAATTGCTGCACCTTCTATTCCATAATTTAATTTAAATAATAAAAGCCAACTTATTATTATATTAAGAAAGGTTGTAAAAAGAATAATCCAAAAACAAAATGTAATCTTTTGTAGTCCTCTCAATATTGACACCAAGGTTGTATAAAGCAGAGTGAACGGGTGACCTATTAATCGTATGAAAAAGTATGACTCTATTAAAGGTATTAACTCCTTTTCAGCACCCGTAAACAAAAATAAAGGTGTTCGAATGAGATATAAAAATCCACACGAGAAAAGCCCCAAACCAAAAGCAATTCCTAAAGAAATTTTTATTTTAGAAGCAAGTTCTGAATAATTTTTATTTGCATAAGATTTTGATATTGTTTGAGTCGAAGCATGCACCAGAAAGTTAAACATCCAAGTAAAACTATTGAAAATTGTCACTGAAATGGCCAACGCAGCCAACCACCTCGTACTCAACTGTCCCACCAATGCGGTATCAACTAATCCAGATAAAGGTTCCAATAAGGAAGAGAGTATTGAAGGCAAACTAAATAGTAGAAGATACTTAAGTGAACTTAATTGTTTTTCCTGATCCTTGGCCATATTTCTGACGCGCCCACCCATTTCAAATATGATAAATGAGAGAAAATCTCTATCTCTCAATGCAAAGCTATATTAAAATAAAAGTATGGATGAGTCGACTAATTATAAGGTCATACGAGGGGCCTATAAATATCTGAGAAATGACACAATTTATTGTGAAGAGACTTTTGATGTCTCCAAAGAAAAGAAAGAAAATGTTTATACCTTTGAATCTGTATTACATAGCCGTGTTGCTACAGGTGAATTACTTACTATGAAGGTACTTTATAGGCTCAACAAAGAGTATGTCCCTACTTTTGTCATGTTAGAGAGAAATTTAGGTGAAAACTCAATTAAAGAAATATATGATTATGACAGTAGAAAAAATATTTTAAAATATTCCTTTTTAGATACAAAAGGTCAAAGCCATGATCATGAACTCACTACTTCTAATAAGTTTTTTATTACAACTCCCTCGACCTGCTGTTCGATGGTTTTTCTAAGATCAAAAAAGTTCGATAATACAGGAGAGAATCACTACAACTTTTGGAGTAGTCATAATCAATGGGAGTTTACTGAAATACCCTCTATAACGAGTATCTCTATCAAAAAAATGTCTACAAGGCATGAGTCCATTTCTATTGAAGGGAACAAGCTTCAAGCACTTGAGTATCGTCTAAGTGAAGCTCAAGATGATAGTCTCGTCGAGACACCTGAATATATTCGTATATATCTTTCTAAGCATGTCACTATTCCGTATATTGTTAAAGACGAGAAAGATAATACTACAATTCAAATTAAGTTTCTAAATAATCTAGATTAGCAAGATCAATAATGCTGGTTTAGCAAAAATCTATCACATACTTTTTGAGAGCTTCAAAAGATGCGGGAATGTCTTTTACACTCACTTCTTTTTTAAGAATTTTTTCTAGTGAAATTGGAAGTTGGGTTTTAATTCCAATTGAATCAGAAACTTCTTGAAATTTTGCAGGATGAGCGGTACCCACAATTATAGCATTTCTAATTTTTTCTTTTTTCCAAATATGATAAGCAGTTGCTGTATGCGGACATAAAGACAGGTGATGATCACCATAAGCCGCTTTCATGGCCTCTTTTATTTCTTCATCAGACACTGAATATGATTTTGTTTGATAATTTTCAGTGCCTGATTGAAGGGATTCGTATCTTTCGAAGTTACTCGGAAAGGCGACATCCATAGCATTTGCCAAGGTTTTTACAGAAGGTTTTGCTACAAGTTTACCACTTTCCAAGGCCTTCGGGATTGCATCATTGGCATTAGTTACCAAATAAATATCACCAATAGGAAGACCTTCCGCTTTTGCCCAAAAGCAGGCGATGGCATTTCCCATATTTCCAGTTGGTATTATATAATTTGGCCTAGAGTTTTTTTCGTTAAAGTATTGAAGAGAACTGTGGGCGTAGTAAGTCATTTGAGGCATCAATCTTCCAATGTTAATACTATTGGCAGAGGTCAGACGGTATTCACTTTTAAATTTACAATCAACAAAGGCCTCTTTCACGAGTTTTTGGCAATCATCGAAAGTGCCAGCAACTCTAAGAGAGAGAATATTGTCACTCCAACATGTAAGTTGATGTTCTTGTAATGGTGACACTCCATCTTTTGGATAAAGAATGACTACCTTTGTATTTTTCACACCATCAAAAGCTGCTGCTACAGCACCTCCAGTATCTCCAGAAGTGGCCACTAAGATAACTCTCTCCTGTTCAAGATAAGAATAACAACGTGCTAAGAACCTTGCTCCATAATCTTTAAAGGCAGCACTTGGACCATGGAATAATTCAAGATGACTTAATTCTGGGGTTATTTCAGATAAGACGCATGGAAAACTGAAAGTATCATCACAAATTTCAGACAAATGATCTTTTAAAAGATCCTCTGCAAAAAATTGCTGAAGCAGTTGTTTTGCAACTTCTGCTAAAGTTCCTTCCTTAGCATTTATTTTTCTAATTTTATTGGGGAGATAAAGACCTCCGTCAGGAGCTAATCCTGCGGACAAGGCTTCGCTCAATGACACCATTTCATCAGTTTCTGATCTTGAACTTTTAAACTTCATCCTTCTTTCTCCACAAAGGCCCCTGCACCAGGAACTTCAGAGACATAGGTTTTATAATCTCCTAAGTTCAATGCTGCTTGTTCAGCTGCTTCTTTTGACTTGAAAAGAGAAAACATCGTCGGACCGGCACCAGAAATTCCAAGGTCTGTCCCATTATATTTTTCAACAATTTTAGCAATATTTTCAAATGGAGCAATGAGATGCTTTCTCTGAGGTGTGATAATGACATCCTTTAAATTATTAAAAATAATATCCTTATTATTCAAAGCTATGCCAGTCATAAATCCCAATAAGCAAGATGATTGCTCAATCCATTTTGCGTGGGATATTTCATTTTTTAAAATATCCCTTGCTTCTTTAGTATTTATTTGGATATCAGGATGAACGAGAAGACAGAAAATTTCTTTTGGAAGAGAGAGAGGATAGACTTTTCCAGAATGCAGACAGGCAACAAGTCCTCCATAGAGGGCAGGAGCTATATTATCAGCATGCCTGGCCCCACTGGCAATTTCTTCACCGTCAAGAGCATACTCTAATAACTGTTCTTTATTATAAAGGTCACCTAATAATCTATTCATGGCGACAACTGCGGCAACTGCAGAGGACGCAGAACCACCGAGACCTGAGCTTAATGGAATTCCTTTTTTTATTTCAATTTCAACTCCCCATGAGACTTTTGCATCAAAGAGCATTGATTGAATTGGTTTTCCGGCCGTATTTTCTTCTATTACTTTGGATAATTTTCCATTATCGCCATGAATTGATTTTATAATAATTTCATTTTTCTTAATTTTTGTAACTTTAATTGAATCACCAATAACAGGAACTGACATCCCTAACAGATCAAATCCCACAGATATGTTGGCAATAGTGGAAGGAGCAAAGACTTGAGCAAATTTTAAATCGCTCATAAGTTAGTCCTTAAAAGTTCAGCCAATCTAAGCAGGTCAGAAAAAACTCCCGCAGCAGTAACTTCAGCTCCAGCCCCAGGTCCTCTAATTATAAGAGGAAAGTCCTTATATCTTTTAGTTGTGAATTGAACTATATTTTCAGAACCATTTAGCTGAGCAAAAGCGTGATCTTTTTTGAATTCACCAAGGCCTACAGAGATTCCCCGCTCCATATCAACTGTTCCAACAAACCTTAGTACTGAATCGTTAGCTAAAGCTTTTTCTAATAAGGCAGTCATTTCTTCATCGTAGTCAGGCAATTTGTTTAAATATTCAATAACATCGACATTTTCTCCTGCAAGAATATCTGGAACCAAGGACTTAATCGGCACATCTTTAACATCTACGCTTAATCCAGACTCACGTCCAAGAATAATAGCCTTTCTGGCCACATCCATTCCAGACAAATCATCCCTAGGATCAGGTTCTGTATATCCTTTCTCTTTAGCTTTAAAAACCACGTCAGAGAATTTCATTCCTGATTTATACTCATTAAAAATATAAGAAAGGGTACCTGAAAATACGCCTTCAATTTTCAAGATTTTATCACCTGTCTTTAAAAGATCTTTTAGAGTAGAGATTATAGGTAAACCTGCTCCAACAGTTGTCTCATAAAAGTATTGGATATTTTTTTTAAGTCTTTTTCCATCACCATTGAGACCAATTATTTCTCTTAGTTCATTATATAGGTCCATTCCTTCAGAGTTTGCTTTTTTATTAGGAGTGACAATATGAATACCAGCGGCAAGCCACTGTGGATATAGCTCACCAATTTTTGAACTTGCAGTACAATCAATGATCACAGCGTGCGGGATATGATCAGGCTTTATGTGTTGGCAAAACTTTTCCCATTCAAGCTCTTCACCTTTTTTTGATAAGTCTAGTTCATTTAAAGAACAGGGCCCACCTAAAAGCATTTTTTTTGAATCACAAATTCCTCTGACCCTTAAATCAATATCAAATTGTTCCATCAAGATATCTTTTTGGGACTTAATTTGTTTCATCAATGTTCCACCAATGAGACCTACGCCAACAAGGCCAACTGAGATCGTTTGGTGAGAAAGATAAAATGCGGAATGAACTACATTCAAGGCCCTATCAACATTTACCTTGTCTATAACCACAGAGATGTTTCTTTCAGAACTTCCCTGAGCAATCATTCTGATATTAACATGTGCTCTGGCCAAGGCCCCGAAAAATGATCCTGAGACTCCTTCAGTATGGGCCATGTTATCTCCTACCGCTGCGAGAATGCAGCAATCAGAAATAAGTTTAACTCCCTTCATATGAGACTGAGATAATTCTCTCGCAAAAGTTTCTTCTATAATATTTTTTGCAGCGATGCCGTCTTCATTTTTCACTGCTAAAGAAATTGAATACTCAGATGAAGCCTGTGAAATCATGATGACAGAAATTCCTGCTCTTCTTAATGTTCCAAAAAGGTTTTCTGCAATTCCTGGAACTCCGATCATGCCAGCACCTTCTAAGTTGATAACAGCAATATCGTCTATAGTGGCAAAGCCTTTTACAACTCCACTGTTAGGATCGGGTTTAGAGTTTATATGACCTTCAATTTTTGTTCCTTTATTTTCTTTATTAAAGGTTGACCTTATCCAAAGAGGAATACCTTTTTTCATGGCCGGAACCATTGTCTTTGGATGGAGAACTTTCGCACCAAAGTAAGCTAATTCCAAGGCCTCTTTAAATGAAAGGCTGTTCAATACTTTTGCTTCTTTCACTCTTCTAGGATCTGCACTCATGACTCCTTCAACATCTGACCAAATATGAATTGAACTTGCATTTAATAGCGCTCCAAAAATTGAAGCACTATAATCTGATCCATTTCTTTTTAAGGTGGTCGGAACTCCTTTTGGAGTTGAGGCGATATAACCAGTCACAACTAAAGAATCATTGCCTGACATTAAAGGTTTCGCATTAGCTTTGGACTTTTTCCAATTAACATCAGGGCCAGTTAAATAATGCTCAACTACTAAAATATCTCGAGCGTCAATACGATTTATATTTTTAACTTTTAGCTGCAGTAAAGCTGTCATGATTAATGTTGACCATTGTTCACCGTAGCCACTCACCAATTCCATATTGAGTTCGGAATAAGCTTTACCTAGCCAAACAGATCGTAAGATATCCTTTAGATCTTCAAAATCTTTTAACAAAATCTGTCCCATCTTTTCTATCTGTGATTTATCGGAAAATAATTCTGTTATAATTTTTTGATGTCGATCAATGATCTCTTTTAAAACATGTTCATATTTTTTATCCTGAACTGCTGCTAATTTTAGGGATTCAATTAAAGAATTTGTGACTCCCCCAACGGCGCTTAGTATTAAAATGATTCTTTTTTTTGGAGTATTTAAATCTTCGAAGATTGAAGCTACTCTTTGAATACATTTTGAGTCGTTGAGACTTGTGCCGCCAAACTTATGAACCTCTAATTCCATGATGATTTCCTCTCTTATTGCCTATTAAGAATAATGCGTTAAAGATCAGGAATCAATAAATTAATGCCTGAGAATGAAGTCTTTTACTCCATCACAGGCATCTAAAAGAGGTCGTCTTTGTAAATCATAGGGCTCCATGAGCTTTATTAACTGTTCCATGGTTCTCCCCTTCCATTTTTTCACTCTAGAATCAACTATTATAACGCCACCGTGATCATTTTCAGTTCGTAACAGCCTTCCCAGTTTTTGATGAAGTGAGCGTGCTCTTGAGGATAGATAATAGTCGGTGAATTCGTTGCCAAGGTTTGCTTCATAGAAATCTCTTCTTCTTTGAATCACATAATCCATTCGAAGATCTGGGATTTTATCAATAAAAATAAACTGTAACTTCTCACCTGGAATATCAATCCCCTCCCCAAAAGACTCCATACCCATAAGAACTCCGCCCTCGGCATTTTTGAAGTCGTCAACAACATTGAGTCCCATATCTTGAATAAAAAGAGGTAGGAGGCCATCAAGCTTTTCTAAAAGATACTCTCTTGCGATCTCAAATCTCTTTTTTGAGGAAAATAAGAGAAGCGATCTTCCTCCTAGCTCTTTTATAAGAGGTACAATATCTTTTAGAGTATTACTGACAAAGTTTTTATCGTGGATTGATGGAGTATCATCACAGAGAAATACTTTCGTTTTATTTTTATAATCAAAGGCTGCTGGCAAGTAAAAGCCTTGTTTAAATCTTTTTTCGGGTTCCAAATAAAGATAGCCCGTGGCCCACTCAATTCCCTTTGTTCCTTTATCTCCAAGTGCATTTCCTAGAGTAGCGGAAGTGTAAAAAACAGAAGCCGAGGTTTCCAAGAGTCCATCGTGCAAAACTCGTCCCACATTGATAGGAGAAGACTCGAGGATAAAACCTTGTTTCTCGTGAAACTTTAATGATCTCGCGTACTCTTGTTTTTCTTCAAGTCCCATTTCAAAGGCAATGATAGTATCAGTTAGAGTGCCCATAAATTTTTCAAAGCGGGTCACTGCAATGACCATGTTTTCATCATTCGAAGATTTGAGAAATTCTTTAGCATCGAATCTACTTTCGTGGGGTAACAAAATATTATAAAGGTTTTCTATAATAAATTTTAATGATTCAAAATGATCAAGGATTGAGCGTTCAGACACATCTGTCTGAATTTTGTTTGATAATATTGGAGACTCGTTCCAAAAGATATCCGTATATCGGGGTTTTCTTTTGAAAAATAATTCTAATTTATCAGGAAGAATTAATAAATGATCCATCATCATATTATAGGTTTCAAGTACTTTTTCTCTTAGGTCAGTTATCACCTGAGTACTTTCGCCTACGGATGTTTCAGTTTGAGAGAGTAAGTAAAATAATGATCCGACTCCTTGAAGGTGATGAAGTGATTTTGCCAAAGTTGACAGTTGATCCGCTGTTACTTCATAGGTAAAAGCTCGCGTGGTCTCTCCTTCAACCTTATGGGCTTCGTCAACCACCACATATTCAGGTCGTGGAAAACCTTTGGGCCAAGAAAACATAAGTGCATGATTTCCAATGATAATATTTGCTTCTTTGGCCTCACGAAGTCCTGTCACATAAGAACAATTCTTTTTAAAAGGACACATCATCCCGGTACAAGATCTAAAGTCAACTGAGATTTCGTGATCGGTGTCTCGCATAGGTTTCATTTTACGTTTGAGGACGTAGGGTGTATCATTTCTTGTTAATTGATTTTGGTAAGAGTGTTTCGAGTTATAATAAAAAAGACTGTCATAATAAAGATCAGTAAATTTCTCATCAAAATCTCTATCCGAAGAAAACATATCTTCTTCTTCACGAGACTGTCTAAATAATAATTCACAATAATGATTATTAGATCCAATCAGTTCAGATATTTTCAATTCACTTTTGGTAAGGCCTAGAAGCTGTCTCAGCATGGGAACATCTTTGCTCATAGCTTGACGTTGAAGAGTCTTGGTTCCGGTAGCGACAAGAACCTGCTTTTGCTCATTCATTGCAAAGAGTGCTGTGGGGATGAGATAGCCCAGGGTTTTACCTGTTCCAGTAGGAGCTTGAACCATGGCATGTATTCTATTTTTAAAAGCCTGTCCTAGTTTTAATGACAGCTTTTCTTGACTTTGCCTATAGAGGTAATGGGGAAAGCGTTGTTTTATCGAATCTTCGTCCTGGTAAATATTTTTGAGATTTTCTCCATTAAATTCTAACGGAAAAAGTTTTTTTGAGTTAATTTTTAATTCTTCCTCTGTTTCTAATTCAGAAATAAAATTGTCATAGGCCTTATTTAGATTAAAATCTATTTGCTCTGCAATTTCTTTAAGCTCATCCGTGCTTAGGAAAAGAAATTTTGCATAAAAATAATTATTTAAATTATAAGTAGCAATGGAAAGTCGCATGGTTTCATAGGCTTCTCGGTCTTGAGCTAGTCCATAACAGGCCAATAAAAGAACTTTTAAGAGATCTCTAGAATCTTCAAATCCTCTATGAACTTCGTGGTCTGCAATTTTTAAATAATTTAAGAGGTTTTCCAAACTAAGCGATGATTGATTCATAAAGAGCAGTGAAAGAAAAGGAATTGAATCATGGTATTTTTCACGTTCATCTCCATCATCAAGCTGGTCAAAAATAGGGGCTAAAAATCCTTCTTCAAAGCTCGCATTATGGGCCAAAAGATGATGACCGTACAGCTCACCGATATCATCTTCGACTGCTTCTAAAGTAGGTGCTCCAGATACCATTTCATCTGTGATACTTGTAAGCCTTGTAATAAACTTTGATAGTTTTAGGTCAGTTCTAACCAATGAGGAATATCTTTTGATTAATTTAGTTCCTTCAAATTGTAAAAAGCCTACATCGATAATCTCGTCCCTCATAGGATCAATACCAGTAGTTTCAATATCGATAACTGCCCAATTTCCAAGACTACTTTTTAGTGCTTTTGACATATATACTACTCTCGACATAATAAAATTAATCTATTTAAATGACCACATTTCTTGATATGTGAGATGGACTATTCTATTCTATTGACTACATTTATTAAAGGAAAGAGCATGAGCTCACAGGTATTTTTTCAAATACAATCAAGTTTTATTTTATTACTGATGTATATAGGAATTTACTATCGTCAATTTCCTACGCGTCACGTAAAACTCATGGTCATTACCATTGCATGGGACCTCATACTAATTTTACAAATTGAACTTTCGCGAGGCGCCATCAAAAAAGCGGCTCATTCAGTAGTCAATCCCACATTTTTAACGATTCATATTTCCATTGCTGTTTCGACAGTTCTTCTCTATTTTGGAATGATTTATACAGGCAGAAAAATGCTTCAAAAAGATTACTCTGTTCATAAAGCTCATAGGCTTATGGGTAAAACTACGGTAATGTTTCGTACTGCGACCTACGTCACAAGTTTTTTTGTAGTTTGAGTAAAATATTTTTTTATATTTACAAATTATTAAGAGAGACCCTATGAATCTTTTTACTGAAATAGAAGAACTTATTATAAATCAAATCGATGATGCCAAAGTGACGATTCACGATCTCACAGGAACCGGTGATCACCTCGGGCTAACTGTTATTTCTGATAGATTTGATGGCAAAGGTTTACTTGATCAACATCAAATGATCATGGATATTCTAAAAGAAAAATTTAAAGAAAATTTACATGCAGTTCAAATCAAGACCATGACCTATCAAAAAGCGAAAGATAGAAATTTACTAGGAGAATAAGATGAGTGATAAGAATCCATTTGAAATATTAGGTACAGATAAAATCTCTACCCCAGGGGGAACTCCTCTTCAAGAAACAAATACCTCTGCAGATCTCACAGAGAGAATTACAAATATTATAGGCTCTGCTAATATTGTTCTATTCATGAAAGGATCTCCAGAAGTACCACAATGTGGCTTTTCTGCCAATGTCATCAGCATACTTAACAATATGCAAGCTACTTATAATACTTTTGATATTTTATCAGACATGGATATTAGAGAAGGCGTAAAACAATTTGCCAACTGGCCTACCTATCCACAACTTTGGGTAAAAGGAAAATTAGTTGGTGGAAACGATATTATTATGGAGCTTTTTGAAACCAAAGAACTGCAAGAAGTTCTTGATTCATAAAAATTTTGACGCGCATAATTACTGCTGTCATTCTTCCGCGAACTCGTCTTTGTATGCTATATTGTGATAAACTTTTTGGACGTCATCATCATCTTCAATGGCATCAATAAGCTTCATCACAGAATCAAACGTTTTCTTTGTGATATCTTTGAATGTTGTTGGGATTCTTTCTAAGCCAGCTTCCTTGGGCACGACTTTTAAATCGGCCAAGGCCTTTTGTACTGAACCAAAATCTGACATGGCGGTGGTGACAGTACTGACACCATCTTCAAATTCAACGTCTTCCGCTCCTCCATCAATCATGGACATGGTAAAATCATCTTCATCTAATTCAGGATCTTCAATTACAAAAATTCCTTTTTGATCAAAAATAAATTCTAAACAGCCGTCTTTTCCTAACGACCCACCATGTTTATTAAAATAGGATCTGATATTGGCCACAGATCTTGTATTATTATCAGTGGCGCATTCTATAAAAATGGCAACACCGTCAGCTCCATAACCTTCAAAATTAACTTCAGTATAGTTTTCTCCACCAGCTCCAGATGCTTTAGCAATAGCACGCTCTATGGTATCTTTTGGCATATTTTGACCCCGACCATTTTGAATTGCAAGCCTAAGTCTTGGGTTCGAATCAGGATCTCCTCCACCACCGGTTTTCACAGCAACGTTGATCTCTTTAATTATTTTACTGAAAATTTTCCCCCGTTTTTTATCCTGGGCACCTTTACGATGTTTAATATTTGCAAATTTACTATGGCCTGCCATGAACTCTCCTTAATATTTAATGGGCCATCATAATTGAAAGCATCTAGAATGGCATAACGAAAAGCGTTATTCCATTGTCGATTTTAACGGGTATTTTCTTTTGAGTCGTATTCCAAAGATCATAAGACCTAGGAAGATCAGGAGTGGGTAAATCTTCATTATATAAAAGATAATGTAACTTGCGGCCCTCACCAAAGCAGTTAGCCATTTTGAGTTATAAACAATGGGCGCATAGTCAGGTGCCGTGGCGTAATAAAGTTCTACAAACTTTAGGCCCAAAGAAGATTTGAGCAATATAGAGTCACGAATATGTCTGAAATAATCGAGGACATAATGTTCTTTTTGAAATCCTGCTGTGACTAGATAACATTGATTTTCGTTTAACAAGGTTTCTATTTCAATCGGTGTTCCCACAATAGAATCAGATAAAACAGAAGCAAATTGGTATTTATTAACTAGCGCTAGGGAAAAGTTATACGTTGTTCCATTGACTAAGTCTTGAGCGGTTACTGCACCAGAACGATTTGGAGTTTCAAAAGAGTATACTCCATTGATTCCTTGGGTTGCCGTTTGGACAGGACTATTTGAAGTATCAGAGGCTCCAGTATTATGATTATACATAAGAAGTTTGTAAATAATGCTATCATCCATCTCAGTAATGCTGCTTCCATTTGAATAATTAAGAGTCAAATTCTCATCACCAATTACCATACTACTGACGGTAATAGCTCCAGAAGGAATTTTATCTGACATATTTAATTTATAATAAACTCCAGTTACAGAACTTGTATCAATAGTCGTTCCTGGCGTGGCATCAGTCGTACTGGCGTAAACAAAAAAAGTGAAGTCATCTTCTCTTAGGCCGTCCGCTAAGGATAAGAAACTGGAACAATTCGTTCCAATTTCATCACACATAGAACTCCAATTAATGGAGACTAAATATTGATCACTTCCAAGCGATGTTGGTGAAATTGTGAAGTCTTTATATTCAGATCCATTGTAAACAGCGGCTTGAATTGTTTCAGAGTTATAATCTATTATTTCAACATAAAATTTTAAATGTATTGCTGGCACATTTGCTGTTATTTTCGGCATACTGCTACTTGCAGTAAGAACAGTATATTCGGCCTGATCAGAAGGTGAGGCGTCATTTGTGTCTATTGGAATATAAACAACGAACGGATCATCTGACGATGCTCCATCACCCGAGGAGGGGTCGTCCATAATCATTTCTTGATAAGTACTAATGTCGCCGTCGGAATCTAGCGCCCTAAAAATATAATCCTCACTTTCAGCTAATGGAATAACCGAAAGTCCATACACTTGGAGGGATATAAACAGACTAAAAAATGAAAATAAGTATATGATTTTGTTCATAGTTTCTAATATCTTAGCATAAAAGCCTATTTTAATTCTAACATATTCGAAGCTAGAATTGCACTAATCCTTCCCCTTCTCTTGAGTTCCTAAGTATTATTAACTATAAGGATTCCATGACTTTTTTTCATCAATTTACTTATTCCTTTCTACTCCTATCTTTAGGCCATTTTGCCCAATCTTGCATCGATCCCGGTAGGACCACTGATCCCAAAAAAGTTGTCGAGTCCATGTCCACAGCATTGGCAAAGAAGTATCCTTATATACCAATTATAGAGGTGAAAGAATTAGCTCGAACCATCCCTTACATTTTGGTTGATGTCCGGGAAAAAAAAGAGATGGACGTCAGTATGATACCAGGAGCAATTACTGCTAAAGAGTTTGAGACGAATAAAGAAACTTATAAAAATAAGCTCATCATCCCCTATTGTACAATCGGAATGAGGTCAGGAAAGTATACTGACAAATTAGTAAAAGAAGGATTTAAAGCAAAAAATTTAAAAGGTGGAGTGCTAGCGTTTGCCCACGAAGGATTTTCCTTTATAAACAAAGGGGAAAAAACCAAAGAAGTTCACGTTTATGGTGAAGCATGGAATTTGTTGCCAAAGGCCTACAAGGGTATTTTCGAATAATGTTAATCAATATAAATGGAGTTATCACAGGAAAGGAAGATGCCAAAGTTTCTGTTTTTGATAGGGGCTTTCTGTTCGGTGACTCAATTTACGAAGTCACATTAACCTATGATTATGTTCTCTTTAAACTTGAAGAACATTTTGACAGGCTGTGGGAATCTGCAGAGAGTTTGGCCTTGCATATTTCCCATTCCAGAAAAGAGTTGACGTATGAAGTTAATAAAACTCTCAAGCAATTGAATGAAAAAAGAGCTTATGTGAGAATTATAATTACTCGAGGTGAAGGAATGATTGGACTTGACCCTAACCTTGCTTCAAAAAATAATGTCATCATTATTTGTAAATCTCTTCCTGAAAATCCTAACTGGTGGTACGAGACTGGTGTGGAAATGATTATCGCAAATATTCTAAGAAATCCGAAAGAATCAATGGACCCCAGTATAAAATCAGGAAATTATCTTAATAATGTTTTGGCCTATGCAGAGGCAAAAAAACAAGGTGCTTTTGATGCTATTATGTTAAACCGTGATGGTTTTATTACGGAAGGAACGACTAATAATATATGGATGATTAAGAATAAAGAAATTATCACTCCTCCTCTAGGTGCTGGTCTCTTACCCGGAATAACCAGACAAACTTTAATTGAATTGGCAAAACTCAAAAATTTACCTGTTTCAGAAAAGAATTTTACTAGAGATGAGCTTTATTCTGCTGATGAATCATTTTTGACTTCCTCAACAAAAGAGCTTGTACCCATCGTCAAAATTAACGGAAAATCAATAGGTTCCGCTGTACCAGGTCCTCTAACACGCAAACTCCACCAAATTTACAAAGATCACGTTCAGGAATGTGTGAAGCAGGGCAAAAACAAACTCTTTTTTACCATTTTCCCCAGTGACAGTGATTGACAGAGATATAGTGCACTGGTAAATATAATTTCCTAAATTCAATAATTTAATTGTAGAAGTTACATATCGCTGAGGTTAATAATGGCAAAAAGTACAACATCAAGAAGTCGTTTTAAAATGCAAAGATCTTTAGGAATGGAAATTCCTGGACTTGGGAAACCTGGTGCGCTTGAGAGAAGGCCATACGGTCCTGGTATGCATGGAGGAAAAAGAAAGAAAGTTTCTGACTATGCTATACGTCTTAAAGAAAAACAAAAACTTCTTTATCATTATGGATTAAGAGAAAAACAATTAGTAACTTATGTTCGTGCTTGTAAAAAAGTTAAAGAAAGAGCGTGGATGGACACATTAATTATGACTTTAGAGTCGCGATTAAATTCAGTTATCTTTAGACTTAACTGGGCCCCATCAATTCTTGCAGCAAACCAAATGGTTTCTCATGGACAAGTATTAGTGAATGGAAAGAAGACTGATAGAGCTAGTTTCATCGTTCATAAGGGCGATGTTTTAAGCCTTTCAGAAAAAGGTTATAACAACCAACTTTATAAAATGTCTTTAGAGACTCCAAGAATGTCAGTTGTTCCAGCTTCCTACGATGTAAAAGGTGGAGACAAGAAAACAGCAACCAAGATTGACGAGGCATTACCTTCAGATATCCCATTTGATTTTGCAGGACAGCTTGTGACGGAATATTATTGGAAAGTTAAATAGTCTTAATTTGTAAAGTTTCAAAATATAGAAAGGACCCTCTGATGAGGGTTTTTTTTTGATTTATTTTTCTCTTAACTTACAAGAACTTAAATCTTCATAGGGATTATCCTCAATAAATACTATTGATAAATTTTGATAATTGGCCTGGAAGGAATCAGCTTGTTCGCGAATCAATTTATGGCCGATTTTACGGGAGAGAATGTAGAGTCCCGTTAAATTTGATAATAAGATATCGGGGTTTTTCCATCTAGGTATGGCCATAAAAGTATCGGCCCCCATTAAGAGAAATTTTCTTTTAACATCGACATTTTTGATCCAATCAGACGTGGGGTTTGAATGATCAAGTGCTAAAAATCCTGGGTAAACACAATATTTTATTGTTTTTAGTAAAGTTAAGTAGCTATCAAGCTCGGAGTTTTGTCTTTCACGGTTTTCCTTCCATGGATTCAGATCAGGCATAACAATGATATTTTTAACAGGACATTTATCTAAACATTCTTGATGACCTTGGTGAAATGGATCAAATGTCCCTGCAAAAAAGACGACTTCCTCGGCTTCAAATTGCATTCCTCTGGCCAATTCTTTTGGTAGGGAAATATTCACTTTTTCATTATTAAATAGTGAGAATAGCTCTCCTATCGCCTTAAGTGCCTGTTTATCTTCATTGATATTAGGAAGGTGGTTTTTTTCTAAAAATGTTTGTATTAATTTTTTATAGTCCATACTTTACCATTATAAGAGTTTTTGTTATCAAAATGAAAAGAAAATAGGAAGTTGTATGGAATTTAGTTGTGACGTAGGAGACATTCATTTAGTAATTGAATCTTTTAAGAGAGGTCCAAGTCCTAGGAATCCCAAAAAAGTGAGTATCTTTGATATTCATATTACTGCTAGTAAAAATGGGATTGATTATAAGTTCGTTTCCAGCTCTCACCATATTTCTCATAAGCTAAAATACTTAGAAAAAAAGCTTCCTTTGATTGTTGAAGCAAAAGAGCTTATTGAACATGTCCTTCACCATATCGAGCTAGATGAGTCTGAATCAGGCCCCAAGTGGAAAATGTAACATTTCCTACTATTTCTGCATGTTTCAAACTTTAATAATATAAAGCATTAAAATCGATAGCCTAAGTTAAGGCCTAGGTCTAAATTATGTTGAGAACTCGCTTCAATATCTTGATTGGCCCAATTAAGGAATGGTTCAACATTCAAATGGTCCCATTGAAACCCAAGTGCTGCACGAGTATTTAGGCCAGCAGTGATAGCTTCTGTGCCTATTTGGTCTTCTGGCAACAAAGAAAAGAGAACAGACATAGTAGATACTGATTTATTTGATTCATCAAGTTTCAATGAGAGCCCAAGCTCTGGAGATGTTATCTGTTTTTTTATGATTTCTGATCCCGAAAGAGCATAGGCCCTACCTTCATTTTTAATTCCTGCTTTTAATCTAACAGAATTACCAACTAAATATGTTGCATGAGTGCCTATTCTTACAAAAGTATTACTCGACATTGAAGCATTCGCTCCACTTTTTCGTTTAAAATTAAGAGACTTTACTGCAGCAGATAGTTCTAAGTTTAATCTCTTTCCTATCAAATATTGCAATTTCGCTTGAGCTCCAAGACTTGGACGTGTTGCAAAGCTTGTAGCTATTCGAGTATCAGAGTTAACGAGATCTAAATGATTTGTTGTTAGAGATGTAGAAATAGTAAATTGAATTTTCTTATTTGTTCTTTTAATAGGATTTTCAAAAATAGAATAAGTTCGATCTGTTGCTGATAGCAAGGCCTTCACCTGATCTTTTACTTGTGCTTTTTTTATTTCTTTTTGCATTGCTTTTGAGAGAATAATAATTTGTCCCGGCTCAATTATATTAGCATCTTTTACAGTAGTATTTAACCTCATCAGTTTAGACACAGACCCATCTGTTCCGTAAAGCTTTTGACCTTTAATAAAATGATTAGCAATATGAGAAAGAGTGTCACCTTTTTTCACTGTATAGTCTAAAGATGCCAATGCAGCTAATGGAATCGAGATTAAAAACGCAAAACCTAAGAGAGCGACTAGTTTTGATGATTTGTTTACGCTATTCACGGTTTTCTCCTAGGAATAATTTTTCATTAAGAAAGTGATAACAAAACCATATCTTTGTTTCAAGTTGACTGTAATTTTTACTACTTAGGAACCTTTTGGTGCCACCAAAAGGCTGTAGATTTTTCAAAAATATTGCACCAAATACAGGATTTTGCCATCATAGGACTAATTAATACTAAAAGGAAAGATCCTATGTTGAAGCTCAAGAGCGCTCTATTTCTCTTACTTATAATACTCTTTAACTCTCACTCTAGTATGGCCATGGCAAATACTGGTGATGATTTTCTGGCTCAAATAGCAGCTATTAGAAATCTCAATTATAGAAATGGAGGTTTTAATGAAAGGCTCTATAAATATAAAGATAATTTTATAAAAATTCATAACTTTACACTTAATTATGGATCAAAGGTTCTTGAGAAAATTTCAAATGGAGAGAGCTTAACTGGTCATGAGCTTACACTTATTCATGAAACTTTATCAGTGTATAGTTTTCTTGCAAAATACTCTAATGATTTTTTAAAAGACATGGCCCCAAAGAAAAAATCTAAATTTCTCACAAGCCCTGAGATTGACAAGCTTGAAAAGAACCTGCAATGGTTAGAATTCAAAACTCTATTATTACAATATTTCAAAAATGTCTATATGGTTTTTTATAAGAATGAAACTTTGAGGAGAATTATTAAAAATCAAATCCGTTCTGAGAATAATCAACTTTACAGATTCAATGAGGTTGCAGACTCTGTCTTAAATAGATCATATAGAAGAAACCTTGAATTGGCATTAAAGCTATATCTTTCAAAAGAAAAGATCATTTTGAAAGAAACAGCTTTAAATACGTATACCGACTCTATCAAAGCAACAATTCCTTATTTACTCATGAAGTCTAAAGTAGGTCTAAAAGAATTTGCTTCACAAGAAGGACTTAGGGCCAATGCCTTTGATAATTTGAGGGATGGGTTTTCTGCTCTAACTCATAGTCTAAGCTTTGCTTTTGGATCTGTAGCAGGAAACGTCTCATGGAGAAAAGGTTATTTAAATAATGATCACGAAGCTCTAAATCACATAAAAGAGAATCTTAAGCCTCTAGATCTTCTTTTTGAAAAAAGGGGTTTTGTTTTCACTGATCTTACAATACCTGGAAATTGGGGACATGTGGCAGTTTGGTTAGGTACAGAAGAACAATTAAAAGAAAAAGGGTTGTGGGATACTGCTGAAATCAGTCCTTACCAGGATAAAATCCAAAAAGGGTACAGTATCTTCCAAGTAAGAAGATGGGGACTGGAGTTTAGTACTTTAGAAAATTTTATGAAGTTAGATGAAATATCTATCGTTAGGCATGAAAACATATTTAAAAGAAGTCAAAATGCAATCAAAAGAGTTTATAAGAATTTATTCAGCCAAATAGGAAAGAGTTATGACTTTGGTTTTGATGTGATGACCACTAATGAAATTACTTGCACAGAAATTATCACTCTGTCCTATGGCGATATTGTGTGGCCTACGACTTTTACTCTTGGAAGAGTAACCATTTCTCCAGATGACATGGCAGAAATATCTCTACAAACCGGTTCTCCGTTTAAAACAATTACTTATCTGAGAGGACAAAAAGATCAAGGTGCATTATATCTAAATAATAATGATTATGCTACAGCTTTAGGCTTTAAGACCATCATAAAAAATGACCTTTTGATATCTTTGAAACCTCAATCTCAGTGCGATAACAATAATGATTGTAAACTTGAATATCATGAAATCCCCTACCGAGGCTCGAAACTATAATGAATGAAACTATACAAGCCCCAATCAAGTCAGAAACATATAATTGGATTCTCTTACGTGGTCTTTCTCGAGAAGTTAGACATTGGGGAGCTTTTCCTAATATTTTAAAAAGTAAAAATGAAAGATACAGAGTATTCCCTTTGGAGCTTCCTGGTAATGGAAAAAAGTTTGGAATAGATTCAAAATCAAGTCTTATTGAAAATGTTGAAGATTTAAGAAAAGAGTTTCTTGAGTTACGAAAACAAAACTCTGGAAATTTCGGAGTTATTGCAATTTCACTGGGCGGTATGGTCGCTTTAACTTGGGCAGACAAATATCCGGATGACTTCAAAGATTTAGTTGTTCTTAATTCTAGTGCTGGTGATTTAAGCTCTGTTTTTAAGAGACTTCAACCTGGTGCTATGAAAGAAATTTTCAAATTAATATGTAGTTCAACTTATAATGATAATATATATGATCGAGAAAAAACAATACTTAAAATGACTACAACAATGACTCCTCTGACTGATGAGCTAATAAAAAAATGGGCCGACTTTGGGCAAGAATACCCAATGACACGTAAAAATGTTTTCAGGCAATTATATTCTGCTTTAAAATTTGTGGTCCCTAAGAGGTTAAAATGTAATACATTAATACTTTCTGGTGCAAAAGATTCCTTATGCCATCCACAATGCTCAGAGATTATCGCCAAGTTATATAATTCAAAATCTGCCGTCCACCCAGAGGCGGGGCATGATCTAACTTTAGATGATCCAAATTGGCTAGCATCACAAATAGCAGAAAATATTCATCTATAATAGAAATTGTCATAAGCCGGTAAAATTATTTTTCGTAATTATGTAGAAGTAGATATTTACTAATTTATCTTATCTTTTTTTGTTTAATATCAGGCACTTGAGCAACGGCTTCACCGTATTGCCTTTGTAAGTCTTTGTGATGTACTTTTTCTTCTCGTATAAGCTCTTCTAATTCTTTTATTTTTGGTGCAGGGTTCACCATTATTTTCATACTTTCTTCAATTTTCTCAATACTAGAGATGAGGTCTGAATATCTTCCATAAATCCCCATTTCATATTGTATATTTTCTCTTTTGTTAATTCCATCTTCAATTTGTTGAGTCTTATCTTCAATCAACTGATGAAGCTTATCTATGTCATCTTCATGAGTCTTAATTTCTTCCTTTAGTGAGTCGATTGATTGCTCTTGTTGATCAAGCATGCTTTTTACTTCATTTATTTGCGCTTCATTAATAGAAGGAAATTCTTTTAATATTTGTTTTTTTAGAATTTCTAAATCTTCCAAATCTGATTTATATTCTCGAAGAAGTGATTCTGAACCAATGAATGTTCGTTTCTCATCTTCAAATATTTTAATTTTCTTTTTGCATTCAGCAATTTGAGAAAGTAGTTTCTTCGAATCTGACTTTTTTGTAAAGTGCTGCC
>JABGXW010000022.1 GCA_018675575.1 Bacteriovoracaceae bacterium
CCTCAAGGAACATGATTTATCTGATTTATATTCTTATTTACTTACTCGATTCCCACTTTGAAGGTCGAGTGAAGATATTCTTACAGTTTTTTGAATTTTAAATTTATATTTATGATATGATTTAATCAGGAACTAGTCAGGGAGCGAATCTGTTTTATAGCAATAGCACTAAAAACCTTTATAAAGACTTTATTAACTCTTATAAACTCACCACAACCAGTAACCCATTACATGCATTCGTCTACGTAGACAAAAACACCGATTCTATTCACTATTTAAGTGATTTGGTAGAATGTGGCGATAAGTCTAACAATGTCATGGCGCTATCTATAGGATCTCGAGGAGAGCTTGAATTAATGGTAACCGACTCTTAGGGTCGGGCTTGTCTATATTTCACCTACAAAAAAGGTCATTTCGATACCAGAGTAAAATATGCTTTATGTAAGGTAAAACGGGTCTTTTGGATGAGTTATATTTGGCGGGGATACTTGCAGTAATTGTCAATTTTTTGAATAAATGTGAATAACTCTTGGTGTAATGTTGAAAAGCCTATCTGTAAATGCTTTTCGTCATTTAACACGGAGAGACTGAATAGGTAAGTGATGGTAATTTTGAAGTTTAATCACAATTGTATAGTGATCATATAAAAAAAAGATATGACGCTAGTTTGTGGATAACTTCGTAATTCCTGTGGGAAAGTCGAAGAATTGACGCGATATTCGTGAGAAGTGGAGCTTGTGTCTAGAGGGATTTAAGATATCCTTAGGTAGTTCCACATGTAAGAAAATTTATAAAACTGAGTGAAACGATCATGAAACAACGTATATTAATAAATATCTTAAGTCAGAAAATTCCTCGCTATATTTCAGAAATTTTAACGTCCAGCGAAGATGAGAGATTTGAAGTTCGTCACAAGAAAGATAAAACTATGGTGACGAACATCGATGAAAAAATTTCATCTCTTGTGAAAACAGAATTAAAAAATATTTTTGGAGATCATTATAATTTCTATTGCGAAGAAGATCATAGTGAACTATTTTATCCAGCCGTTGTTCTTGATCCTATCGATGGAACCAAAGGATTGGTTACCGGAACCCATGAATGCTCTGTTTCTTTAGCATTTATGGAGACTCCAGTTATTTCTGAAGGATTTGGCTGGATTTTTAATCCTTTTACAGGCCTTTCAGTTGCTACCGATGACATAAGTTTAGACTTAGAAAATAAACAAGTTGATCCTCCTCTTGGTCTGGTGTCAAGGACAGAATGGGGTAAGGGTATTTATAAAGATTTGGTTTTGGGTAATATGCTTATTGCTCCCATGGGCAGCATCGCCTTTAAACTGGGTTTACTCGCCACGGGGGCGTGCCATTTCATTATCTCTGCATATCCTAAAAATATTTGGGATATTGCGGGAGGTTCAATTTTATGTAAACAGAGAAATATATTATTGTTTAATGCAAAAGCTGAAGAAATTTTAATCTTAGACAAAGAGTATATTAAAGGTCCTATGTTTTGGTGTAAAAAGGAGTTAGCACCAAGAATTATGGATATAATTAATCAAAGGCGAGAGAATGAACTTTAAAGTAAAAGATCATTATTTCGAAAAAGCTAAAAAGGATAATTATTTAGCTAGATCTATATATAAATTAGAAGAAATAAATCAAAAATTTCACATATTACACAAAAATGACTTCGTTTTAGACTTGGGCTATCACCCTGGTTCTTGGATACAATACGCTTCAAAGCTTATAGGCCCTAAAGGTTCAGCAATTGGAATTGACCTTAAGCCTGTAAATAAAAAGCTTGTTTCTATAAAGAACATTACCTTGTTTGAAAAAGATGTTTTTGATGTGTTTGATGCTGAAGAGCTCGGTGCATCGCAGAAGTTCGACACCATTCTTTCAGACATGGCGCCTAATACAACGGGGATTAAATCAGTGGATCAGGCTCGTAGTTTGGCCTTGGTAGAAAAGGTATGTGAACTTTTGCCGACCTTTCTAAAGCAGGAGGGAAACTTTGTCATCAAAATCTTCGATTCAAATGAGGCCCAACAGTTTATAAGAACGATTCAATCTAGCTTTAAATCTCTAAAAAAGCTAAAGCCGAAGTCTACGCGTTCCGTGAGTAAAGAATTTTTTGTCATTGGTAAAGGTTATGAGGCATAATATAAAGTCTATGGATTATAAAAGTATTCGAAATAACATTTTAACATTTTTAATTTTTACCGGATGTCTCTCGCTACTAAAGTTAACTTCAGCATACGTAGTTAAAAAAACAATTAGTTCAAATAAAGATAAGATCCAAATTATTAAACATCGCGTAAATAATAGAGTTATTAATAATCAATGGCCTAAAAAGATTGGATTCAAAGATAATGATTATTCTATCTCTTATACTCGTGATGAAAAGTTAGATAGATATGTTCAAAAATTGTTAAAGCGATATCGATCAGATTATTCATCAATTATTGTAATTGATAATAATACCGGGAATATTTTAAGCGCAGTCGGATACGATAAATCGGAAAGAGCAATGGCCAATCACCTTGCTTTTTCAACAACTCATCCATCTGCCAGCTTATTTAAAATTATTACTTCTGCAACTTTGCTAGGTCAAGGAAAGATAAATAATAAAACATCCTTTAGCTATAGGGGCAGGGGAACGACTTTATACAGATATCAATTGAAGAGAAAAAGGGATCGTTGGACAAGAATTCAAACATTAGAAAATGCCTTTGCGCATTCTAATAATGTCATATTTGGCAAAGCTGCTATTTCGAGAATCACCGGTCCTGGAATTTATCAAATGGCGAGTAAGTTTGGATTTAATAAGCGTCTTATGGGTGGTATGAATCTCAGTGCTTCCACATTTAAAATGCCTACGGATCAATATCATCTCGCAGAATTAGCAACAGGGTTTAATAAACAGACTCTTATAAGCCCTGTCCATGCAGCTGTGCTTTCAAGCATAGTGGCAAACGATGGTGTTTTAAAAAATCCTCGCCTGATAAAAGACATCCATAATGAACAGGGCAAGGCCATCTGGAAAAATAACACTGCAACTACACAAGTTTTAAGTGGGTCAGTTAGCGCTCAACTTAAAAAAATGATGGAGCTGGTAGTCAAAAAAGGCACAGCTCGAAGTGTTAATAGAGGTCTTCGACGAAAAATGAGAAAAAATCTTAAGATTGGTGGAAAAACGGGTAGTATAACTGGCGGAATTCCTTACGGTAAAAGAGATTGGTTAACTTTATTCGCTATGCCAAAAGAGGGCTTTGAGGATAAAGGAATATCTATTGCAGTTATGAATATAAATGTTAAAAAGTGGTATGTGAAATCTAGCTTTTTAGCAAAAAAAGTAATCGAGTATTACTTTAAAGAAATAAAGCCGATGGTTAAAAAATTATCGAGAGAAAATTCTCCAGTTAAGAAAACTCCGATCTTAACTACTGTTATCTAGGAATATATGAACGACGCAAATTTAGATGATTCGTTACCTGATATTGATAAAAAGTCAAAAGAAGAAGTTGTTTTGACTAAAACAGAAAAAGCAATTAAAGAATTTAAGTCTATTTCTTTGATTATTATTCTTGTCCTTATATTTCGGTCAGTTTTTTTTGAGCCTTTTCGGATTCCTTCTGGTTCAATGATTCCAACATTGATGATTGGAGATTTTATTCTGGTAAATAAATTCAGCTACGGATTTAAAGTTCCTTTTTCAGATTTAAGCATTGGGGATACAAATCTTGAACCAAAATATTTATTTGGAGAGTCAAGTCCAATTCGTGGAGATGTGATTGTATTTAAATATCCTAAAGATCCAAGTATTAATTATATTAAAAGAGTAATTGGACTTCCGGGTGATACTATCGAAATTAGAAGCAAAATAGTCTATATCAACGGAGAACCTTTAAAGGTTACTGAAACTCCGGGCAAAGAGATAATGGCGGATATGGATGATAAATTTTTGGATTATAACCTGAAGTTCTATCAATCAGAAACGGGAACTTATAAACATATCATTCAGCAGGATCAGGACAACTACTATAAAACAGACTTTGAAAAGAGAACCATCCCAGAGGGGTCTTACTTTGTAATGGGTGATAATAGAGACTTTTCATATGACTCACGCTTTTGGGGATTTGTACCTCATAAAAATATTAAAGGCCGAGCATTATTTGTTTGGTTCTCCATGATCATTCCTTTCGGCGAGCATGAGTTCAAAATAAGGCCTTGGAGAATTGGTACAAGTATTCATTAGATTGTTAAGAAAGATGAACTCTTGTTATGCCATCATTACCTTCTGGGTGGTCCCAGCATAATTGGGTGAGAGACTTTAGATAAGTTCTAAGCCATTTTTTTAAAACGCCGTCACCATGTCCATGAATAATAATTAAAAACGGTATATCTTCAGAGAGAAGTCCATCAACTGCAGGGACAACTAGGGTCTTGAAATCATCAAGTCTCATTCCCCTAGCATCGTATTCAATCTGTGTAGATTCTTTTCGACTTACGTATGCGACGGCAGCTTTTTTTATGGTTTTAGTTATAAATAAATCTTCTTTTTTAACCCAGGAAGAAATCTTTCCGGATGAAACTTGATAGACCTGTTTTCGCTCATTAATTTTAAGGAGCAGTACATCTTTTTGAAACTTTTTAGAATAGTAGAACTTCCCTATTTCAAAATCTTTAACATTTCCCCTATTAGCATGGCCAAGCTTCTTATCTTTTACATTCTCATCTAAAATATTTAACTCGTGTTGAAAATTAGCGATGTCTTGATTGAGTCTACTTTTGCTGGGAATGGATTCCTGTTTTTTTAGGTCGTAATAATAACTTTCAACACGCTTTAAAGAAGTCTCGAGCTTGTCTTTATAATGTTTAAATATTTGATCTGTCTTAAGGGATAGTTGATGCTCGGAGTCAGTTTTGCGATTTTTTAAATAGTGTTTCTTTTTGTTGTTTTCAATGATCAATTTGTCGAGGTATTGAGATTTTAGAGTTAGCTCCCCTAGCAATTCCTCATACTCTGTTTCATTTTGTTCGAGAGAGTTCTTTGCGATATCGATTACTTTTTGACCAGAATGAAATTCTTTAGCTAATATTTGGAAAATATTTAATGCCAATGATGCTCCAGGTTCTCCATAAATTAATTTGTATGTAGGACTATGGGTACTTTCGTTAAAACCTACATGTGCAGATAAAAAGGAATCTGATTTATAAAGATTTGTTTTTAATATTTTGTGATGAGTTGAAAGTAAAACTCTAGAATTATTCTTACAAAGAATTTGCTTCAGGATTCCTGTCGCTAGAGCAGATGCTTCTTCAGAAGAAGTTGAATTGAAAATTTCATCTATTATGACAAGGGAATTGTCTTGAATTTCATCGAGTAATTTTAAATATCCATTAGCCTCAGAGGAAAAAGAACTTAGGCCCTGATTAATGTCTTGATTATCATGAGAAAAGAAATAAATACTTGAAACAGGTTGCAGGAGGGCCTTTTTTGCGGGGATATAGACGCCGTAATGTAAAAATAATTGGCATAATGTTAGCGCTTTTAGGGCGACTGTCTTGCCTCCGGTGTTAGGCCCTGAGATAACTAGTCCCCTATTCTTATGATCTAGAATAAGTTGATTAGAAATAGGGTTTTCTAATAAAGGATGAAAAAAGCTTTGAATATTAATATTATCATTTTCAGATAATTCGGGTTTACAAAAATTATTTTTGATTGAAAACTCTGCTTTTGAGCTGATTACATCTAATAAAATCAGATTTTCTTTTATTCTATTTAATAGATTATAGTTGGAATTAATTATTTGTCCGAATTCAATGAATTTTTTATTTAAAAACTCTTCTATTTTATATTCGAGTTCAATGCGCTTGTCGTCAAGAGTTCGAATTGGTGTAGGCTCAACGTAAAGGGTAAGTCCGGAAGAGGAATGAGCGATAATAGCGCCAAGTTTGCTTTGGTATGAATCGGATTTAACTGCTAGGACGTATCGATCATGTAAGATGTCATGCTCTGCATATTGAAGTGCATTTTTAAATATACCAGATCGGGAAAGCTTTGTTAGTTGTGACTTTATCTCCGAATCAAGCTTTAGAAGCTTATGAAAAAGTTTTGACAAGTCAGGATGATACGAATAGTTGATTCTTCCATTAAGGTCGATGAGCGAGCGAAACTCTTGTTTGAAAACTTTAAGATCTTTGTTTTGTTTATATTGGGTCCATAAATCACCAGAGAACAGTTTAAAGGTCAGGATTTCTTTAGGGATAATCAATAATGCTTCGAGCAGTTGGCAACAAAAATTTAGTGATTCTTTGTCAGTGTAAATATTTTTTTTAAAACGTTCGAAGTTAAGGAATGGATCTTTGCTTGTCGGTAAAAGAGATAGTGACTTTGAAATCAGGGGGGAGAGGTCGGCGTGGTTTATAATAAAAAAATCGAGGCAGTCATAGTTTTGATTGATTTGGAAAATGGACTTCGCAACAGGGAACTCCATTAAATAGTCTTTTGTTATCTCGAAAAATGAACTTGATGCTATAATTGATACGATTGAATTCCAGTCTAGCTTATCATAGACTGAATAATTAATGTCGCTTGCTAGTAGGTTATCGCTCATGATTCAAAATTACAGACTTTTGAAAGAGTCTGCAACGAAATTCGAAGAATATAGAGGAGAGGGTGAGACTTCTTCTCCTCAGATTCAAAAGATATATTCAACAGCGCATTTTATTGTTATGTCCTTGCGTTTCAAGGGTGTTACAAAGTTCCTCTATCTCGGCAGGGGGGGGCGGTTTCAGGGAATCTACTGGTTCTCTAAATTACCAGATGTTAAATATAGAATACAAAAAGATAAATTATTGGAAATTTTTAGAAAATATATTCGATCATCTAGGATTAACAGCTTAACTGTAGCAGAACATGATAGATTATTTATCCTAAAATGTGGAAACAAGTATAAATATTCTAATTTATATTGGTTCATAAAAGGTTCTAAGGCCTATGTTTCTGTTGAGTATCAATTAGATGGTGAAAATCCTTTCTATTATCATTTATGGGAAACAAGAATTCAAAAAAGAGAAAATGCACCAATAGATTTTCTTGTTGAATTTGAAGCTTTAGGTTTTAATAAAGTCGATTTAGGAATGAGTGTAAAAGATAAGCCTGCATGGACCGAAGAAGAATACTTCGAATTCTTGGAAAAAGAATCTGAAATCCAGTTGATAAAATCAAAAACACAAAAAAAGATACTAAGAAAAATCGAAAACATAAAAAAAGACATCATTAAAATTGAAAAAGGATTAGAACTCGAAAAAATGTTAGCGAGTAAAACATTCAAAATACCAGAGGGGCATAAAATAAAACTATGTGGAATCAAGTTCATATTTAAATCTGATGCAACGTTTTTCCAAAAGAGAGATCTTATTTATAAAAAATTAAAGAGATTAAAGTGGGCATATCTTTTTCAATACGAACGTTTAGATGAATTAGTGAAAAATAAAAAGAACAAACAGGATGTTAACCTCGTTAAAAACATAGTTCAACCTGTTTGGTTTCACAGAAATAAAGAGTCTGAATTAAGAAAAAAAGCACTTGCAAGAGATCAGGAGAAAAACTTTGACCGCTATAAAATTCGTGAAAATTTAGAGTTGGCAGTAGGTAAAAATGCTAAAGGCAATGATCATTTGAGAAATAAGTGGGGACATAAAAATGATATGTGGTTTCATGTTGAAGGATATACTGGGTCTCACATAATCGTAAAAGGTGACCTGGTATCTGATGATTTTACTCTGATAGGTTCAATTTTAAGGGATTATTCTAAACTACAAATCGACGATATCCCTCTGATTTATGCACGGCTCAGTAAGGTAAAGGGACTAAAGGGTTGCGCGGGTGCTGTAACTATCAAGAATCCTAAGCATATTCAGGTAATTTACCAATCAAAATGGCGAGATTCACTATAAGGAAATTATTTCACCGCATATTTGCGCAATAAGACAGTCTAAAATATAACAGATATCAATTTAAAGAGAATTAAGAGGGAACTAATGTTAAATACCAAAATCATATTGAGTATATTGCTGTTTACAATTTTGAACATCAGAAATGTAAATGCTACTAACACTCCTGCCGAAGTCGAAAATTTTGATATTCGTTATTATCATCCTGTCAATTACGGCCTTAAAGATTTGGTTTTTGAGGTTCGGGTAAAAAACTTATTAGAGAAGCTAAATAAGAGGCTGTCTTTAGGAGCTTTGGCAGATGTCTATTTTAAGGTCTATTGGATGATGCCAGGAAAATACAAGCTTGAAGTTAATGGACTCCCTAAAGGCTTTAAAGAAATTAAAGCAGAGCTTAAAAGTATGATTAAAAATAGATTAGATTTTGTCATTCCTCTTAAACTGGCACCAAAGATCAGATCTTATTCACTTACATCAAGCAAGCTTAAATCAGGTACAAGAATTGTGGGAATGGATAGGACTCATACTCGGGCAGTAAATGAAATTCAGTTAAAGTTTAATAGGAAGGGAATGCTTGAAGGGTTTAAAACATTGAGTCCAATGGGTGTCAATAACTCTAAGTTCAAAATGTCCGCGAAAGGGTGGTCACATAACAAATGGGTTGTGGACACATTAACAGTAGACTCTATCCAGGGTATTCAGAAAACATCCATGAGACATAAAATAAACTATGTCCCAATAGATGGTTTTGGATTTCCAGTTAAGGTTGTTATATCAACTTCTCAGGAAATCTTACACACTAAATCTTCAAAAGCTTCTAAGTCTAAAAGAGAGCTGAACACAGAAATACTTTTCAGTAAATACGAAGTAAATACAGGTAAAGCTCAAAGATACATTACGCAAGGTAAGAGAAATTAATAAGGAAATTAATGAAATTAATAACGAGTTTAATTTTGATTTGCACTTTGGTAATCATATCGTGTACCAGGCAAGAGTCTCCCGTCGTCACTCCTGATAGGGGACGGTCGCTTGAGCAAATAATTAGATCAAAAGCATGTGAGAAAGTAAACTTTGTTGATAAGTTATTGTACCATGACAATTTAGCAGCATTGTTTGAATGTACAGGCTGGAATACACAATTTCCTCATATGTTCAAATCCTTAAATAATATAAATGCTAAATACTGGGATCATATTTTTTCACCTATAAGTAAAGAATTTTTCGACAATAGAAAAAGAAGAGATAGGGTTTTTAAAAAGATAAGAAATTTAGACAAGAGAAATGGATTGGATGATCTAGGAGAGGTAATCAATGCATTGTCTGAGACAAACTTTTATGATGCTGTAAATGCATTATTTGTCTGCGCTGATAATCCTAGTGATTCACTATGCAAAGAAAGAAAAAATAGAATTGTAAGCAAAGACGAAATATTAGATTTTATTAATCTGATTAATGTTGATCCCAATTTTTATGGATATCTGTCTAGAGTGATCAAACATCTAGTAAGTGCAATCCTAGGTGATGCTGAAGAGTTTAGAAGTGAGATTAGAAAGTTTTATCATCACAGAAGTTTCTCTAAGCTTCGTCTGCGTCTTACGGATTACTTTGCAAATAGAATAATTGAAGGAATAACCGAACAAGATAGAGCATTTGTAGCAAAGTTATTATTTACAAAATTTAAGAACTCAGACCAGTTCGTTTTAGAGAAATGGCTTAGTTCTAATTCTTTAGATGGCGAAAAGTTTCATAAGTTAATCGCTTTTTCTGCAATTGAAAACGAAAATATGATTAAGGATATTATGGTCATACAAAACGGATTTAATGAAGGACTTAAGTGTGAGTATGGAGAAGGTGAGGGACAAATCGTCATGAATGAACGACTACATGTCGGACAATTCTTAGAAAGCCTATTGAAACTCGGCCACGTTGATTTTAATAATAAACTTCTTAGGCAGTCTAGTATGATTTTAACAGCTGAGCCCTACTGTGAAGTCATTTCGAATTATAGCAGCGAAATTTCCTACATAGATGGTGAGAATATAATTACAAAAACTCATAGTTTAAGTTTTAAAGAGATTCTTTCCCAAATGACTGAGCTTTTAAAGGATAGGGATAATTTTAACCTTGCTCAAATACTTGCAAATGCATCTGTCAGTAATGAAACTCCGCTTCCATATTATCTCATGGAATTAATGAAAGGTGTTATATACCAATCTTTAAACGAATTAAATAAAGTTGTCTTGAAAAATTCTGAAAACTATTACAAGATTTTATTACCTATACTCAAGAGAGTGAATCCCGAATTATTCCCCGCTATGGGTGCCATCTCGATGATAACAATGAATGAGAAATACTCTACTGGTCTTAAAGGCGTAGCAAAGTTCTGGAAATTCTTGAATGATGAAGAAAAGAATTTCTTGTTTAAATTTATAGATCGCCATTTAGATAAAAAAACAAACTATGTTCTCCTGTTTGACTTTTATTCTCAAATGCTTGAGGAGCTACCCGGTGCAATGAAAACAATTTCATCTGGTTGGACTAAAGATAGAATATCTCAAGAAAAAACATATCAAGCAATCAAGTTCATTGTTAAGGATTTGTCTGGAAAAGATACACTTAGGGATTTTAACAAGTTCTTTTCGAGAGAACATATTATCACAACAATCAAAGTGCTTACTAGAGGTGTGATACTAGACGAGACACAGCTGGGTAAATTTGAAGATCAATATACAGATAATTATGTTGAGCGAAGCAGGAAAAACCCATTTGATTTTGTCTTTTCAAGATCTAGTGTAAGCATTAATCATATCGTTAATTGTGCCGCCGCAATTAATTCTGCTGAGACAGATTTTTACGTTTTAGTTAGGACATTACCAGAGGCATGTAAAAAAGCAGAAAAGGCCGAAATCGCAATTAAGCTATTTTCATGGATTAACTATATTTCAAATGGCTACGATCATTATAACACCAATCGACATCAGAATTCTATTGATAGTTTTCTTGATAGGGATGGAATATTCTCTCCTGCCTTGTCTAGGTCATCAATAGTACTATTAACTCGAATGGAAAGGAACTTTGCCCCTGAAGGCGAAAAGCATGGGGGCATTGATTATCTGTTGGATTCATTATTCAAAACATTTTATAAAATGAATAACCCATCAGGAAAAGTAAGCGGTTATTATGACGAATTTGAAAATATAGCAATCATGCTAAATGAGTTCAATAACTCGTCACCGAGTACCCCTTTGTATCGTCAATCAATACTGAAAATAATTACTAAAAAAGAAAATTTTGATCAGGTCCACGGATATCTCGCGACAACAGCAGCAATTTTTTCTGACTATGGCCATTGGTATAATGCAAATGGTGAATTAGGATCCGTCTACGATTCGAACGAAAAACAACCCGAAAAATATAAATGTGAAAACTATCATAATTTAAATATAGGTGGCGACCCATGTCCGACTGCAGACATTGTCAAGAAACGAATCGCCACACTTTTTGATTATTTTCGTATACGAAATGATAAGAACACTCCAACCGCGATTGGGCTGTTACTTAAATCTGCTATTGCTGATGAAGGATTATATATACCCTATGAGGGAGACTCTCAAAGAGTGAAAAGACTCTCGCTACATGAATCATTTAAAATGATGTATGACCTCAGCGATAGAAGAGATGATATTAATAGAAAAATGGTACAGTTTTTACCTGATGGGATAAGGCCATCAAAAGTTTTGCCAGGAGAGTATCTTCAGGAGATGACGACAATCGAAAGAGTTGAAGTTACTATCAGGGAAATCAACTTTGATGGTTCTTATCTTGCTGCAATTTATCACAATGCTGTCTCGAGAGCTTTGGACTATAATGAAGCAGTAGGAGGCACCGTAAATCTCTTTAAAACGTGCCATAAACTTCATTTTTGTGGAAAGACTTTTAAAAAGGCGGAATATCGAAAAGCCTACAACGGTATTCAGTCCTACAACGGTCTGCTAGAGGCAAATACTATCTACGGGTATGGTGATTATATGCAATCACTTCTACAGATATTAGTTGCTTCTTCATCAAAAAAATCTAGAAAAGAAAGTATGCTTGGAATTATGCCAAAAATTCCAACAAAAAAGCAGATGAAAAAACATAATGGGAAGATAGTTTTTGAGGTATCAGAAATGTCTTCCTTCAGTAATCTAGGAAGAATTTTACATGATCGAGTTGGACGAACAAAAATAGAATTTCAAGATTTTTTAGATTCTAAGGAGTTCAAACTTTTTAGTGCTGAATTATTACGCGGATATGATAACTCTGAAGTTGAGAGTGAGGGGATGGCCCTTATGGATAACCTTCTTACTATAAAAAATGAAAAAGGAGAATTATTGCATGAGATAATTATAGATTACCTCTCAACCCTCTCTTACGCAGATTTAAAATTTGTAGAGAGAACAGTTTCAAAGCTATTGGTAGTACTTTCATACGTTGGTTCTCCAGAACTTCTATATTATAGCGATAAACTAAATACTAAAGAAATGTATTTTAAAAGAAGATATGCCAAAAATAATTTCTATAGCTTTTTTAAAACAATCAATAAGGCGATAAAGCTTTGGCCAACTTTTGTTAAAGCACTTCCAAAAAGATTAAATGGAGAAGAGTTTACATTATTAGAGGCATTAAAACCGGTAAATAATATTTTAACTTTCTTTAAACAAAAACTAGCTTCTGAAAAATCACCTTCTAAAAATATTTATTATCAGTTTTTAAACGAATCATTTTTGGCCCTGAGTGAAGTGCTATTTTATAAGACAGCCGATCATGAAACGGGTATGGATTATTCACTAGATCTCATGAATCATATTGGACCAAATAGAAGAATCCAGCTGGTAGTTAAGTCTATATACGCCTATTTTTATCAACTACATGCAAAGAGATCTGGTAATGCTTTTATTGAATTTGGTGAAAATGTAAAATCATTAGTAAATGATCAACTACTAAACATGAAAGCTTTGAAAGATTACTTACATCATACAACCAGGAAAGAAAGCTGTTTATCTTCGAATAATATCTGCAAAGCTAATGTCCATTTTGATGAGCCAGCGGGGCTATTGAGCTTTTCACTCTTGCGACATGAAAGTAAACCGGAAACCAAACTTGCTGTAGGAATGAAAAATATCCTTCTTCACGAAAGAAATGCCATAGCTGAAATGATTAATGACGTCATGCCCTATATGGATGTGATCCCAGCTCCAAGAAATTAATTAAAAAACAATTACAATTAAACAGATAACACGTTTATTCTCATCAAAAACTCTCTTATAATAGATAAGGCAAATTACTATTGAATAAAGGTCTATTTAGGAGAAGAAATGAATATTGAGCTTAGAGAAAAAATAACAACGGCGCTAAATTCCGCAAAGTCAGTCGTCTTTGGTCAAGATGATTTATTAGATGCTATTGTCGCAGCATTGGTATGTGAAGGTCACCTCCTCATTGAAGGCATGCCTGGACTTGGTAAAACATTATCCGTAAATGTCATGGCCACTCTTTGTGATCTTACATTTAAAAGAATCCAATTTACGCCAGACCTACTACCATCTGATTTGATTGGAACAATGATATATTCACAACAAAAAGAAGAGTTCTCAACAAAGTTTGGACCTATTTTTACCCAACTATTGCTAGCCGATGAAATTAATAGATCCCCCGCTAAAGTTCAGTCAGCTCTACTTGAGGCCATGGCAGAAAAACAAGTGACAATAGGAGATGAAACACATAAGCTTTCAAGTCCATTTGTTGTTATGGCAACACAAAATCCGATAGATCAAGAGGGGACCTATACTTTGCCTGAGGCTCAACTGGATAGGTTCATGATGAAAATTTATGTAGGCTATCCTGGTTTTTCAGCAGAAAAAAATATTCTCACACTTAATAATAATCCATTAGAAAATTTGGTAGCGCAATTATCAACAGATGACTTTTTACAACTTCAAGAGGAAGTTGAATCTGTTTATGTAGATGAAAAACTTAAAGATCTAATTGTTAAGATGGTCCATGCTACTCGTCCTTCAAACGAATATTTTCCCAAAAAATATAAGGGAGCAATCATGGCCGGAGCCTCTCCAAGAGCAAGTATATGGCTTTATAAGGTCAGTCGATTCGTGGCGTATATGGATGGTAAAGATTATGTATCTCCTGAGCATGTCTTAAAAATAGTACCATCAGTTCTAGGGCATCGTATTTTACTAACATATGAAGCAGCAGTCGATAATATGAATAGTCGTGATGTTGCTTTAGATATTGCAAAAAACGTAATATAAAATGAATATCTCTGAAGTTAAAAAAGTAGTGTCGCAAATTAAGGCCTCACTATTTAAAAATTCAAACTCGTACTCAATAGGAATGCTAAAGTCTCACTTTAGAGGAACGGGATTACAATTTAAAGAACATAGGGTTTATGCTTCTGGAGATGAGGTGAGATTTATTGATTGGAAGCTACTTGCTAAGACTTCGGTTCCACATATTAAAACATTTGAAGAAGAAAGAAATGTAGAAATTGTTGTCGTTTTAGATGCTTCAATGTCTATGTTAAACGGATATAAAGGTGTAAGTAAGCTGCAGGCTGGAATAGAGCTTATCTGTCTTTTGTATTTACTTTCACAGGAAACGAAAGATTACATCCATGTTGTTATTTTAAAAGATAAAATTATTAATGTGCCTAAAAAATCTGGCGAAGAAGGAATCATTCAATTCATTTCATTGTTAGAGCAACACGACATTATTAACGCTAATGGAAAACTAGGAGTTGATATTCATTACGAAGAAGTTATCTCCTCTGAAAACTTGTATCGTGAAGTGTCGAAACATCTGGGAAAGAATAAGGAAATAGTACTCTTTTCAGACTTTAATGATTTTTTGGACACGAGTGATCTAGATCGACTTCTCTACCGGAGAAATGTTCACGCATTTCAATTGTTGTCACCATTAGATGAAGCAGAGACAATTCCATATATGTTGTATACTCGAACGTCTCAAGTGCATAAAAAAGGAAATTTGAAAAAGACCAATATGTCTAAACCTATTGAAGAAAAGTTTAAACTCGGAAAGAAAGTTAAAAAGATAAGAATACAAGAACGCTATCTTGAGACATTTGTACGAGAGATGATTTGATAAAATGAGAAAAATTCTTTTTGCTATCCTATTTATGTTTGCCTCTTCTGCGGGATTTTCGGAGACTACAGGTAAGATGAAAATAGATAAGCCCTTCCTAAAAATGGGCGATGTGTTTGAAGGCATTATATACTTTAATCCCGTTGCTGAAAGTGCTAGGTCACAATTCTATTCTTTATCAGGAAAAATGTTAGGACAAGGTCTTTATATCGCTTTGATTAAAGCACTTAGGCCCAATGTAAATAATGTTGATGTATTAGAGCTTAAAGGCCTTTTTATTGTGACCAAGTCAACAGATCTAAGTACAACACAAAGTATTAAGCTAGGTAATACTTCGATTAGTGTTGATGTTTCTCCATTAAAAATTAAGAAAATAGGACAAAATAAAAAGAAAATGATAATTGTTGAACAAGATTATAATTCACTTCCTTTTACCCCAATTGAAAAATTAATAATATCCCTTTTATTATTCATAGGATTTTATTTACTATTTGCTCTTATCGCGAATAAAAGGCGTGCCAGAATTTATGAGCAAAAAAGACTAGAAGAGTTTGAGACATGGAATAAAATTTTTCAAAATGCAAAGACGAGAGAAGAGTTTGAATATATTTATATCAATAGAGAGTCTTGGACAAAAATTATAGAAAGGAAAACTCCTCCTATCATTGAATTTAATCGTATAATGCATATGCATCAGTATAAGCAAGACTGGACAAATGTAGAAAAACAAGATGTTGAGATAATCTTTGATAATATCAAGAGGATTTTTAAATGACCCTCGGAACACCATATTTGTCCATACTCGGAGCAGTTTGTACTATCTTTTGGATGATTTCATATCTTAGAGTGGGAAGAAAAGCTCAGATCTATCTTTCTTCTCAAAAGAACCCGAATTATTATTTCTCATTTTTAAGAGGGTTTTTATTAATAATTGGATTAGCTTCTTGGATTTCAATTTCATATTCCCTGACGACACCAAGAAAACCGATGGGACTGAGTAATAATAATATAGAAGTTAATGATATTTTATTTGTGGTCGATGTTTCTCGTTCAATGCTAGCCGAAGATTTTGTGCCTAATCGCTTAGAAGCTGCGAAAATAAAAATTCTAGAATTTGTAAAACTTAGGCCAAAAGATCGAATCGGTATTATTATGTTTTCAGAAAAAGCTTTTACTCTTTTACCATTGTCGACAGATCTAAAGCTAATCGAAGAAATAGTGAAAGAGATTAAAGTTGGTTTCTTAGGCTCAGGTACAAATATAGGCGATGCTGTAGGCCTTGCTGTGGCAAGAGCGGCACAATCTATAGCTAAAAACAAAGTGCTTATTTTGTTAACAGATGGGGTATCGAATGTGGGTACGATGACACCTCTAGAAGCAGCAAGAGAAGCTAAGAAGCAAAATATTAAAATCTACACAATAGGCATTGGAGGAAGTAAAGATGCACGTATTCCTCTTGGAAGATCATTGTTTGGTCGAAAGCAATATCAAACGATACCTGGAGGATCAATTGATGTAGAAGTCTTAAAAGAGATTGCAAATATAACCAAAGGGAAGTATTTTATTGCAGCAGACACCAAGGCACTTAAAGATGTTCTTGGCGAAATTGAACGCCTAGAAAGAACAGAGATTGAAGCAAGCTCAAGAATAATCTATAAAGAAATGTATTTCATATATCTCCTGTGTGGGGTTGTTGGTTTGTTTTTAGTCGAACTCTCTCGAAGGCTTGTGTTAAGGGAGAGTGTATGAAGTTAATGAATTTAAACTACTTACCTCTTTTATTTGTTTTAATTATTTTGTTTTCAATATATTTCATTAGGTATGAACAGCGATTTTTTAAGTGGATAAAAAGATATTTTTTCTTGGAAAGAAGTTTTGCCAATAAAACCTCATCGGCTTTTTTAATTCTTGCAGTCTCATTACTCCTTACCTCTTTGTTGGACTTTAGGGGGCCTGAAACAAAACATGAGGCTGATATACCAGATCAAAAAACAATTATAATTATAGATTCATCAGCTTCAATGTTGGCCGAAGATGTGCGACCTAATAGGTTTAAAAAGGCTATCGTGTTGGCACGACACTTCATAAAAAAAGCGGCGGGGCATCAGATTGCAGTGGTTTTATTTTCCGATACTCAAAAAAGACTTGTTCCATTTACCGATGATATAGATCTATTAGACGCAAGAGTAGGTGGATTATCAAAAATTGAAATACAAAATGGGGGATCTAATATTCGACAAGCAATTGCTGAATCTCTGCAATATTTTAAGACCGAGGATTTGAAAACTGATTCTCTAAACGGAAATATTTTAGTTTTTACTGACAGCGAAAGTAATTCCGAAAAGTTCAATTTTAAAATTCCAGATACCGTAAACCTGGCGATGATAGGAGTGGGAACAGCGAGAGGGGCATCAATCCCATTAAGAAATAGAAATGGAGTCTTTAAGGGTTATAAATCTTATAATGGGCAAAAAGTAATTTCTAAATTAGATGAAAACTTTCTAAAATCATTTCAAAAGATTGCAAAAAATTATAAATATTGGGTTAGTACTTCATTTACTATTCCAACAGAGAATATTTTAGATTTCTTTAGAAATCAACATAGAGAAAGTTTAAGCAAGGGCTTGGTAAGATCTAGACCCGTTTATGCAAAATATATTTTAGTTCCAGCGTTGCTTTTATATCTGTTTGCAAATATCTTGACTCTGAAACCAGCGTTCATGACCTGCTTTCTTCTTTTTGGCCTAATGACACCTTTATCAGATCCATCTGCACAAGAAGGTGAAGAAAAGAGTCAGAAAGAATTGGATATGAAAACAGTTCGATTACTAAATGAAATGAAGAAGGGACAGTTAGATAGAGTTAATAAGTTTAAGATAGCCGAAGGTTTACTTGTGTCAGGTAGGATACCAGAATCAAAAATGATGTATGATGAGACTTTTAAAGAGGTAATAGATAATAAAGAAATTGATGAAAAAATCCATGTGAACTATGGAACCTTGTTTCTTCTTAAAAGAGAAGTGAATGCAGGCGCATTAATTTATGAAAAACTATTCTTAGATCCGAATGTCTCAGATAAAATTAAAGAAGTGGCCCGGCAGAATATATTATTGGCCCTTGCAGATCAGAAGCAAAATAAATCTGACAAGGAAAAAGAGGATAAAAAGAATCAAAAGAAAGGCGATAAGCCAAAAGATAGTAAAGGTAAAAAACAAAGCGAGGGAGAAGGTGATCCCTCTGAACAGAAAAAAAAGGAAAAAGAGAATAAAAAAGAGAATAAAAAAGGCAAGGAATCTAATAAGGATAAAAAAAACAAGGAAGATGAGAAGAAAAACAATAAGAAAAAAGACTCTGAAGAAAAAGGAAAGAAACAAAAAAAGAAAAAAACACTGGAAGAAAAGGAAGAAGAAATTAGAAAAAAAAGAAAGATGATAAAAATTCCAGCAATGCTTAAACAGATAATGTCAGACGATAGTCAGTTACAAAAGAAATATCTTGATACATCGACAAAGAATAAAAGCTCGAATAATAAAAAGAAGGATTGGTAAATGCTAAAAATAGTCTTATATTTACTACTTATGATCATGGCATTCTTGTCAAGTTCGAACAGTTACTCAGCAAATGGAGATGTTTCCGTAATAATTGATCCACAAATACCGATTGTCGGAGAATCGTTTAATGTGATCTTTACGATTGAGTCAAGCTCCTCGTCAGATCCTTATATCTCTTTTGAGCCGGGTGATATTTCAGTTCAGGGTAAGCAAAACCTTGGGGTCTCAATTTCAACAACATTAATAAATGGGCGATTCTCTACCAAGCGAACGATGCGAGTTGGATACGAGATGATTGTCGAAAGATCAGGGATCTATACAATACGTGATATAAAAGTTGATATAAATGGTAATATTGTAGAAGTTAAAAATGTTAGATTTAAAGCATTAAAAACACCGCCGAGACCTAAAAATATTTTTGTTCGAGCAGAGGTATCCAAAGAAAGCGCTTATCTCGGAGAAGCGATAGATGTTAAATATTATTTATATTTTCTCGTCCCCGTTTCTGCTACAGAAATAAAAGCATTTCCGAAGCTTAAAAGATTCTTAAAAAGATTTCATATGATTAAAGAGAGGATTGAGTCAGTGGAGTTTGAGGGACGTGTTTATAAAAGAATTCTAAAATATTCTGCACGAGTTTATCCAACAAAGGTAGGAAAATTAATTATTGATCCCCTCAAACTCGTTGTCCAGTATGGTTCTGAGGCCAGCAACTCGCCTTTCAGTAATTTTGGATTACGGTTAAGAAATTATAAGACCAACACTTTTAGCTCAAGGCCTATAAAGATTTCTGTGCTCGCACTTCCTGCTGAAAATGTGCCACCTGACTTTACAGGACTTATTGGAAGGCATAGCTTTACTCTCATTTCTAACCGTGAAAGATTTCTTGTAAATGAGCCAATAGAAATTAAATTAGAGGTAAAGGGTGCAGGTGCCTTAGAGAATCTGGAGTCCCCCGAGATATATTCACACCCAAGTCTTGAAAAATTTGATACTAAATCAGAATTATTAGAGCTAAATAGGAATATAAGCAGGAAAGTATTTGAATATACATATCTGGCAAGAAACTCATTCCAAATTAAAGAGACAGTAAAATCTTTTTCTTTTTTTGATCCTGAAGATCAGAAATATAAATCTGTTGATATTAAAATCCCTAGTATGTTGATAGGTGGAGCTGTGACTTCAGGAAATAGTAACAAGAAATTATCTGAATATGATACAGAAAATAATAACAGAGATGAAAAAGAATCAAAAACAAAAAAAATACCAAAGCTTGAAACGATGGGCTTAGTCGCGCCCATTTTTCAACCCGTTTCTGTATTTCAGTTTAAAAACATGCTTAAATTTTTTAATATCATTGTTTGCTTATTCATTGGATATCTACTTTGGGTCATCTATTTTAAAAAGAGGATTGTTTCATCAGCATTATATAAAACAAGACTTGCCATAAATAACATTAAAAAAAATGGGATAAGTTATTCTAATATCTTTACTGTGGTGGACTATCTTAACTCAAAGAAAAGTGATAATTTAACCGATGTAATAGATCAGTCTGAATTATCCTCAACAGCTAAAGAATACTTTGTTACTTTATTAATAAACACTGAAAGGGTTAGTTTTAAGGATAGCAATGACGTGAGGAGCGGGGACTTATTGTTTGACGATAAACATTTTAAAGAAATATATAAACTTATCGAAAGAGAGTTGTCGTGAAAATTGTGAGCTTAGAAGAATTAATGAGTGAGAGTTTTACTAGTAAGAAACTTGGAATGACTATTGGAAATTTTGATGGGGTTCATCTTGGTCATCAGCAACTATTGTCACAAATTAAGGAAGACTGCAGAGTAAATGACTCAGAACTATTGGTAATTACTTTCATACCGCATCCTATGAAGATCCTTCGCGCAAAGCGAGAATTTTTAATACATTCTTATAAAAATAGAAGGCTATTACTTGAAAATAATGGAGTGGATTATTTGTTAGAACTCGATTTCACTCGAGACTTTTCTAATATTGGTCCTAAAGAATTCTTAGACGACTATGTATTTAATATAAAACGATTGGAATCAATTTACCTTGGATATGACTTTTCTTTTGGGGCCAATAAAAAAGGGGATAGAGAATTAGTAATTGAAGAGTGTAAGAAAAAAAGTGTAAGAATTGAAATACAAGCAGAATTTAAAGAGAGCAATGAGTTGGTCTCATCTTCGGTTATTAGACAAAAAATTGAAAATGGAAATGTCCATAGGGCGAGTGAATTTTTGGGCCGACCATTTACGATTAGTGGTACAGTTGTGAAGGGTGCTGGCAGGGGAAGGCAGATTGGTTTCCCTACTGCTAATATCACTTTTTTTGAAGATAAAAAAATTCCAAAACGGGGTGTATATATAACACAAACGAAATTTAAAGATTTACACTATTATTCAGTTACAAATATTGGTCATAATCCTACATTTACTGATTCTTGCACTATCAATGTTGAAACTTTCTTGCTTGACTTTGATAATGATATTTATGGCGAGACGATTGAAATTGGTTTTATAAAACATTTAAGAGATGAGAAAAAGTTTTTATCTGTAAATGAATTAGTGAAGCAAATCGGTGAAGATGTCCTCTTGGCAAGAGATCATTTTAAGAAATGATATCCTTATCACTGCTCGGTAAAGATATATCACATTCAAAAAGTCATGAATTATATGAGAAGATTTTAAAACAAAGAATTTCTTATACAAAATATGACGTAGAAGAGGTTGAAAATATACCAACTTTAGATGAGATATTTCTTCATTCCGACGGACTAAGTATCACCTCTCCATATAAAAAACATTTCCTCGGTGAAGTAATTATTCAAGCCGAGATTAAAAAATTAAATGCTATTAATTGTATTCGTAAAAAAAAGAATTCTTATGAAGGAACAAATACCGATTATCTTGCTTTGAAAGATATCTTTGTAAATTATCAAAATACGTACTCAAAGATAAAATGTGAAGTTTTAGGAGATGGATCAATGTCTCAAGTGACACAAGTTCTTCTTTTAGAACTTAAGATACCTTTTACAGTTACAAGCCGAAAAATAATCGATAATTTAAATACCCGAAAGCTTTCATATATAGATAAATCTACTCAATACATCGTTGTAAATTCTTGCTCAAGAGCATTTGAATTTAGTGGAGAATACGACACAGGCATTATTTTCTTAGATTACAATTATGACTTTGTTTCTCATAAACAACATTTTAAATCACTCGGTGAACGATACGTCGATGGTATAGGGCTCTTGAAAAGTCAGGCGGAATACGCATTAGACTATTGGGGAATAAGTAAGTAGATCAGTTATTTGTTAAACTTATAAGTCATTAATATCTAAATAAAGTTTCATATAAATCCGATAACATAGAGTACTTAACATTTTAGATAAAGAGTGAAGATGTTTAGAAAAGAATTTGCAGATGTTATTGGTAAGACGGGTATGGTTCCACTTAAGGATCTGCGACCATTAATGCAAAATAAAAAACAAAATGAAATATCCGAGTTTGATCTTCTCACATTTTCTTTTTTTGATGATGTTAAGTTTGCGAAACAGATTGCTGATAACTTTGATTTAACATTTATTGATCTAGCAAAGGCAAAAATACAAGAGCGTATTTTAAAGTTAATGAGAAAATCGGCTATTATTAGACATCGTTCTCTTCCTATACAGAAAACGAGCAAGGCCGTTAGCATTGCTATTTATGATCCTTCCATCATTAATCAACGACAGGAAATACAAACCTTGCTTCAGCATCCCGTTGAATTTATTTTAACCAATATTTCTTCTTGGAAAAAAATTTATGAACGGGTGGAAGAGTCTATCGATGAATTGCTCTCCACGATTAAGGAAATTAAAGGTGGCGAAGAGGAAAAGGAAGAAATTGCAGAAGCAGATATTGGTGAAGATGTCATTGATTATGTAAATAAAGTATTGGCAGAGTCATTTATTAAAAAAGTATCAGATATTCATGTTGAGCCTTACGAGAAACGCTTTCGTATTAGATTTAGAATAGATGGAACACTTGTTGTGGCCCACGAGCCACCTCGGTCATTATTATTGCCAATTGTTTCGAGATTTAAAATTTTGGCACAAATGGATATTTCTGAAAAACGTAAGCCACAAGATGGCCGTATTAAATTATTAATTGGAGGTAAACCAATCGACTATCGTGTTTCTTCCCTTCCTACTTTATACGGTGAAAAAATAGTTATGCGGCTTTTAGATTCTTCTAATTTGCAATTAGATATGACAAAGCTTGGATTCGAAAAGAAACAATTAACAGTGTTTCTGGAGGGCATTAGACAGCCTTATGGAATGTGTCTGGTTACAGGCCCTACTGGGTCTGGTAAAACAACAACTCTTTATTCGGCGGTGGCAGACTTAAATAAAATAGGAACTAATCTTTGTACAGCAGAAGATCCCGTCGAATTCAACTTGGAGGGCATTAACCAAGTAAATGTGAGAAAAGAAGTTGGACTTACCTTTGCTTCTGCTCTTAAAGCATTCTTGAGACAGGACCCTGACATTATTATGGTGGGAGAGATCAGAGACATCGAGGTTGCAGAAATAGCTGTAGAGGCTGCTTTAACCGGTCATATGGTTTTATCAACATTGCATACAAATGATGCGCCCTCCACAGTTACAAGATTATTGAATATGGGCATTGAACCATTTTTAATCACAGGCGCTTGCAATGTTGTTGTCGCACAAAGGCTTTGTAGAAAAATTTGTACAGAATGCAAAGAGCCAGATGATGTGACTGCAGAAGAGTTGGTTGCGTGCGGAATCGCACCATCATCGGCCCTAAAAATCAGACCTATGAAAGGTGCTGGCTGTGACTTTTGCGGTGGTGGTGGATATAAAGGCCGCGTCGCTATTTATGAAGTTTTAAGTATGACTCCAGGTGTGAAGGAGCTTGTTTTGCGAAATTCTTCATCTGATGAAATAAAAAAACAATGCATTAAAGATGGGATGAAAACTTTAAGAATGTCTGCGCTTACTAAGGTAGCATTAGGTGAAACGACATTAGAAGAAGCTGTTAGAAACTCAAGTGCAGATAAATTTTAAAGGATATTGTCATGGGTAGTGAGAAAACGCAAACAAGCACAGCGACTAAAACGGGAACCAAAGGTGATCGTTCAGTCTCGAAAACTCGACAAGCGGAAGTTGCTGGAAATGTAAAAATCCAACAACTTTTTAAGTTGATGGTTGAGTCGGGGGCATCGGATCTACATTTAACGTCTGGCACTCCGCCGGGAATCAGAGTGAATGGTTCGATAGTGAGAGTGAAGATTCCAGCCTTAACAGCGAATGATTCTAAAAGACTTATTTATCAAATTCTTAGTGAAGAACAAAAAAATGAATTTGAAAAAGCCTTAGAGCTAGACTTATCTTTTGGTATTAAAGGACTGGCTCGATTTAGAGCAAACGTGTTCTTTTCAAAAGGTGGAGTTGCGGCAGTATTTAGACTAATTCCTAGTATTATACCAGACTTTAAGACTCTAAATTTACCAAGAATACTTTTAGAAATGACACAAACTTCAAACGGAATGGTTTTAGTGACGGGACCTACGGGTTCTGGAAAATCTACAACATTAGCAGCATTATTAGATTCATTAAATGAGGATGAAGCGGGACATATTATTACCCTGGAAGACCCCGTGGAATTTGTTCATCCTCATAAATCATGTATTGTGAATCAACGTGAAGTTGGTTCAGATACTTTAAGTTTTACAAATGCTATTAAGTCATTATTACGACAGGACCCAGACATTGTTCTTATTGGGGAAATGAGAGATGCGGAAACAATTGAAGCTGCTCTCACAATTGCAGAGACAGGACATTTAGTTTTTGGAACACTTCATACAAACTCTTGTGTTCAAACTATAAACAGAGTTATCAACGTCTTTCCTTCTGATCAACAAGATCAAATAAGAACATTATTATCTTTCGTACTTCAGGGAGTTGTTTCTCAGCAACTTTTAGCAAAATCTTTTGAGCCTGGTCGAGTTGCATCTATGGAAATAATGATACCGACTCCGGCCATTAGAAACTTAATACGTGAAGATAAAATTCATCAGATCTACTCTCAAATGCAGATTGGACAAGAAAAAACGGGTATGATTACTATGAATCAATCACTTCTAAAGCTTGTTGAACGGGGTGTTATTGATGCAGATACAGCTATGACCTATACTACAGTACCAGAAGAATTAGCTCAAAAACTCGGGATTAAATCAAGGGGATTGTAAAAAGTGGGAACTTGGAAATGGGAAGGGCTTGATATTAAGGGTAAAAAGGCCCGTGGAAATATTCTTGCGCAAGATATAAAAGAAGCTCGAAAGATTTTACGTGGTCAGGGTATTAGACCTAGGCGTATCACTCCTCCGTCTGTTTTGGAATTTGATATCTCGGAATGGATGGTTGAAAATGGTTATGCATCTGGATTTGGAACTAAGGAGCTATGTCAATTTACAAAACAATTATCTACCATGATAAATGCAGGGGTTCCTATTGTTCAGTCTTTAGAAATCCTTTCAAAAACTGAAAAACACCCCGTTTTAAAAAGAACTATTAAAAACATATCAACAGAAGTTTCTGAGGGCAGCACTATTGCGGATGCCATGAAAAAACAAAAAGGATTTGATAAGCTTTATTGTAACTTGGTTAAAGCTGGTGAAGCCGGCGGTATCTTGGATGGAATCTTAATAAAGCTTGCTGAACATATGGATAAGCAGCAAAAAACAAAAGCTCAAATTAAATCAGCTATGACTTACCCTGCAATTGTTGTTGTTGTAGGAATTGCAGTTGTGTGGGGCCTGATGGTTTTTATTGTTCCGCAGTTTATGGGCATGCTTTCGCAGTCAGGACAAGAAATTCCAGCTATTACTCAGTTTGTTGTTGATGTATCAAACATGTTTCAAAAATACACAATGACAGCATTACCAATCATAATCTTGTTTCTGTTTTTAATGAAAAAATACATCGCTACACCTTTAGGAAAAAGACAATTTGATATCGTCATGATGAATCTGCCGATATTTGGAGGAGTTGTAGTGAAGGGTAATCTCAGTAGTTTTTCAAGAACTTTGGCCACTATGCTTAGTGCAGGAGTGTCATTAATCGACTCATTAAGTATTTGCGGCGATACCATTGATAACGTGGTTATCTGTGACGATATAAGCATGATTAGAGATAAAATTATAGAAGGAAAAACTATGTACGAGCCTTTATCACGAATTAAATATTTTCCTGATATGGTTGCCTCAATGGTTAAAGTTGGAGAGCAGACAGGATCTATGGATACCATGTTTTTAAAAGTAAGTGATGTTTTCGAGGAAGAAGTTAATAGTTTAGTTGACAATATGACAAAAATGATTGAGCCAATTATTATCGTGGTTTTGGGTGGCATGGTTGCAACAATTCTCGTCGCTATGTACTTGCCAATCTTCATGAGTGCTGGATAAATTGGAAGTTTTTATTAAAATGCACTCAATTTATTGGCAAGGCCCGCGAAAATCAAGAAGTCATAAGTGGCTTGAATTACAATGGGGCACTACAGAAATGGTCAGGTTTACCGAAATAAAACCTAAACCATAGAAAGGTGTTAAAATTAATGTATCTTTTAATAATATTATTTGGAGTCTTAATCTTCGAATTTTGGCGTTAAAAGATTACCTAACTAAAGATCCTCTTGATGGGTCAAAAAAAGGAGAATGTTAAGATGAAAAATTTTATGAAAGGAAATTCTGAAAAAGGCTTCACGCTGGTGGAACTAATGGTGGTGGTTGCCATTATTGGTATTCTGTCAGCAGTGGCCATTCCAAATTTTAAAAAGTATCAGGCAAAATCAAAGTCATCAGAAGCAAAGCTTCAACTTGCTGCACTTTATTCAGCAGAGTCTGCGTTGCAATCAGACTTCGATGCATTTGCACCTTGCTTACTTAATGCAGGTTTTTCAATTCCTGGTGGTATCCCCTATTATACTATTGGTTTTAAAGCTGCATCCACACAAACAAATACCATGATTCAAACTAATGGTGGGACTTGCGCCGCTTTTGCTGAAAATCAATCTTATTTTCTGGCCGTAAAGTCAGTTGCTAACCAAACTTCTGTCCTAGAAGATTTGGATCCAGGTGAAGTAGTTGCGAATGACGGTGCAACATTTATTGCCGGTGCTGTTGGTGCTATCTCCCCAGACATTACAGGTGCAGAAAACTTTGACCACTGGTCAATAAATGAGAATAAAGATTTAATACATACAGTAACTGGATATTAATTAATTTTAAACCTTAAAAGATTTTAATGAAGGGCCCCATTTTTTGGGGCCCTTTTTATTTAAACTTTCGGCGCTTTGTTTGAGAGTCAAAAATGCCATTTTTTTTGATATAAGGTAAACCCATTGGATCTATTGTATTACAATTCTTGTTTTTATTATTAAGACAATGTAAATCTTTTTCAATAGAAATCTGTATTATTAAAGTTTGGCATCTTTTTTTAAATTCAGGTTTGGTGGTTGTGGCGATTGAATTTTTAAGAATTTGTATGGAAGATTCGTAATTACCTTGACGAGCAACCATACCCGCTAATAAGGTTGATAAGGTGGGGTTAATCTTATTTGCTTTGGGATGATTAATGAGTTTTTTGTAATACAAAATACCAGTTTCTTTTTCCTGCATTTCAAAATAATAATTAAATGCAGTGTAATAAAGTAACCAATAATCATTAGGGTAAAACTTTAATCCTTTAAGTAGAAGTGCTTCCGCACCTATAAGATCATCTTTAATGATACTTAAATAGCGTCCACCGTAGAGATATGCTTCATAAAAGAAAGGATCAAGATCAGTAATAGCATCAAATCTTAAGTACATCCAGCTAGAGAGATCATTGTTTTTGTAATGTTCGAGATCTCCTGATAGTAATGTATGTGTCCACAGTATACTTGAGTAAAAGCGCTTGTTTCCAAGGCTAGTTAATTTAAGAAATATGGACGAAAAATTTAAGGCCTCTTCAGATCTTGTAATTGTAAATATAGGTTTTTTTAAATTATGATTAAATTTTCCAACAGCAATTACCATTGTGAAAAATAACAAAAATAATATTTTTTTTTTTACAATCAAATTAAATTCCCATTTATAATAAAATTGCCTATAATTTTAGATTATATGATAAAAGTTAAAAATATAAGAAAAACTTTCAAAGAAGATTTTTGGTCAAAACCTCAAGTTGTTTTAGACAATATCAATTTTACAATAAAAACAGGGGAATTAATAGGATTTCTTGGTGTAAACGGAGCAGGTAAAACCACTTTTTTAAAAATACTGATGAACTTTATTTCGAGTGATTCTGGAGAAATAGAGTTTTCAAAGGAGCTTGGTAGACAATCTGAAATTTTGTCTAATATAGGATTTTTACCAGAGAGACCTTACCTCTATCCTTACTTAAAAGGTAGAGAGTTTTTAAATTTTATAGCAGAACTGAATTCGATTCCAAATAATGTCCTAAATGAACGTGTCATAAAATGGACTCAAAGATTAAGAATTGACGATGCGTTAGATAAGCGGTTGAAAGATTATTCAAAAGGTATGCTACAGAGAATAGGCTTTGCTTCAATACTCATTACCGCTCCAAAAATTGTTTTTCTAGATGAGCCTCTCGCTGGGCTAGATCCGATTGGTCGAAAAGAATTTAAAGATATCATGCGTGAAGTTAATGAGGAGGGAGTGACTATTTTTTTTAGTTCTCATATTGTTAATGATGTAGAAGAAATATGTTCTAGGGCCGTTGTTTTAGAGTCCGGTAAAATAGTATATGATGGACTCATTTCAAAACTGATGAAAAAGAACCAATCAAATAAATATAGGGTGAAGGTTGAACTGAAAAATAAGTTTGTAATACCAGCAAAATATAATATCTTATCAATAGAGGAAAATGTGGCCCTAGTTGAATTAGACGCTACGGATAGAGAAATATTTTTAAATCTCTTAATGGAAAAGCAACAGAAATTGATAAGCTTTTCACCTAAACATGTATCATTGGAAGATGTGATTTACGGGATTGAATCATGATTAGTGAGATTAGATCCTTATTAATAATTTCAAAATATACTTTTTTTGAGGTATTGAAATCGAAAATTTTAATAAATGTTTTTTTTCTTGGAATCGGACTCCTATTTTTTAGTTACGCAGCAACAGAGTTTAGCTATGGAGCAGCAAAAAAAATTGCTATGGATTTTGGACTTGGAGCACTGAGCTTCTCTTCTATCGGCATTGCTATTTTTATTGGTGTTAATATTGTTAATAAAGAAATTGAGTCTCGGACTATTTATCTAGCTTTGTCTCAACCCATTACGAGATCATCATTTTTGATCGGCCGACTACTGGGAATGTCATTATTGTTGTTACTTAATATTTTAATACTTGCATTGATGACATTATTCACTTACTTCATATTGGGTGGCCAGTTAAATCCCCTGGTTTTGTGGTGTGTAGTATTTGCATTTCTTGAAGCTGTTGTAGTATTAAATATCGTTGTCTTATTTTCTTTGATTACAAACATAACGATGTCTGTAGTTTATACCATACTACTATATATGATTGGGCAATCAATAACAGATGTTATCGCTTTAACTGATGTGCCGAATAGGAAGGGCCTCCATATTTTGACTAAGGCCATTGCGACTTTTATTCCCGATTTCTCAAAGCTTAATATTAAACAATTTGTTCTTTACCAACAGAATTTAGAAACAACTTATTTACTGAATGCTTTGTTTTACAGCATCATGGTCATTGTGATCTTAATCTTTTTTTCGAGCTTAATATTTCATAAAAAAGAATTAGATTGATGGATATTTTTTATAAAATATTTTTAACCCTGTTTGGACTGCTAATAGGAAGTTTTTTGAACGCCGTAATTTATAGAGTTCCCAGAAGAATATCAATAATTACTCCACGCTCAAGTTGTACAAAATGCAAAAAACTCATACATTGGTATGAAAATATACCTCTTATAAGTTTTCTTTTGTTAAAGGGAAAATGTTCTAAATGTAAGACTCTAATTAGTATTAGCTATCCATTGATTGAATTAACTTGTGGTGTGGTAGCTTTTTTACTTGTTCCGCAGCGAGTCACTAGCGAGGCCCTGATTTATTTTGTCTTCTACTTTGGAACATTTGCTGTTTTACTCGCTCAATTTCTTATTGATTTGGAGCATAAGCTTTTACCTGATTCTATTAATATAGTTCTTGTTTTGCTGATCTTGCCCGTTACTATTATCAACCAAAAATGGAACTTTTGGTTATTAGGAGGATTATTGGGTTTTGGATTTCCATTCGTGGTGACCTGGTTCTTCTACCTTCTAAAAGGCAAAGTAGGACTAGGAGGAGGGGATATTAAACTATTTGGAATTTTAGGACTATACCTTGGCGTGAAAGGAATTTTTTTAAACTTATTTCTTAGTTGCATGCTAGGCTCTGTGATTGGTCTAAGTTTAATTTACTTTTTAAAACGAGATAAGAAAGAACCTATTCCATTTGGTCCATTTATTATTTTTGTCGCTGTCATTCAAATATATTTTCCTTCTTATTTCAGAGAGTTTAGTCGACACTTTTTAGGTTTTTGAATTTTATGAAACGCATTAATTTCTTGATATTACTGAACCTATGCCTGTATAATTGACTAGAATATATGAATAGTCAGTTGAGGTCAGTTTGAATAAAAAAATGATCGAAGAGATCATCTATATCATAAAAGATACCCTTAACCTTGGTCACAAAACATTGATCGGTTTGGATATAGGCCTAAGCTCAATCAAAACTGCTTTTGTTGAAAGTGATGGCAGGGGAAACTTCATACTCTCAAGATACTCTTCTGTTGAATTACCAGAAGCTTCCATAGTAGAAGATGAAATACAAAAGGAAGAAGAGGTCACAGAGTCTATAATTGAATGTGTTAAAAATCTAAAGCTATCGACAAATCTTGTAAGTCTTGGACTGTCCGGACCTAATACAATTGCTAGAAAAATTCAGCTTGCAGGTGGAACAAAAGATGAAATTGCTGATCAGGTAGAATGGGAAGCTGAACAATATCTTCCTTTTCCGATCGAAGAATGCTCCATGGCCTCTCATATATTGGGTGAGAATGAGGGGGGAGGGGTTGATGTTCTCGTCTGCGCAGCAAGATCTGATATTATTCTGAATTATAAAGATTTAATTGAAGCAGCAAAGCTCAGAGTTTCAATTGTAGATTTGAACATAACGGCGATCACTAATGTCTTTGAATTGGTTATGGGTGATAAGTTAGATAATCCCGATCCTTCTTATATGATCTTAGATTTTGGAGCACAAAAAACGCAATGTATTATTTATAAAAAAAGAAAAATACAATTCACTAAAGAGATGACTATCGGTGGAGTTATGATAACCGAAGAAATTCAACGTCAACTAGGTGTGAATTATGATGAGGCAGAAGATTTAAAAACGACAGGAGATGAAAATGGAAATCTTCCTGAAGAGATACTAGAGATTATTGACGATGTTGCGGAATCTTTTTTTTCAGAGATAAAAAAGACAATTGATTTCTACGTGTCATCAACTTCAGATGAATCATTAGTCGGTTGCTATATTACAGGCGGAGGTGCCATGCTACCTGGGCTTCTTGAGGGACTAGAAGCTTTGCTTGGTGTTGATGTTTCAATTATGAATCCCTTTGAGGCATTTGAATATAATGAAAAACATATATCTAAAGCGATGATCAATACCATTGCCTATAGAGGCGTTGTTGCCCTTGGATTAGGAATGAGGGAGGTTGATTAATGATAGAGATTAATCTCATTAAGAAGAAAGCGGCATTTGAAATACCAATAATACTTGGAATGAATCTTAACCTAATCAATTATAAAATTTTAATAATAGCATATATATGCACATTTACGCCTGAGTGGTTCTTAAAGCCGGAACTGAATATCATCGAGAAAGATTTAAAGATCAAGATTGCTGTAAAACAAAAAAGATTGGCAAAGTTGAAGGCTGAAGTTGGGAAGAATACAAATCTTGAAGATCAATTAGATGCCTTTAATAGGCAAATTGAAAAATTGAAAGAGAGATCTATCCAAGTTGAAAATATTATTAACTCAAAAACAAATCCAAGTAAATTATTAGAACGTATCGCGAGGGCCATGCCAGAGGAATTGTGGTTGACTCAAATAGAGATAAATGAAAGGTCAGAAATTAAAATCTCAGGACTTGCGAATAGTTATAAGGCAATTGGAGATTTTATTACAAATGCAAATAGCTCACCTTTTTTTGGAAAATCGTTAATTTTATCTAAATCAGGGGTTTTAGATGAAAAAAAAATTAATACCGAAGTAAGATTAGAAAAGTTTGAAGTTAAAGGGAGTATTGAAACCTATGAGCCTTTTAGGCAGGATCTATAACTCAAATGCAAGCAATAATAGTAAAACTACATTGGTTTATTTTTCTATATGCAATATTTATAAGCTATGAAATGTATTCCGCTCACCAGGAAGTTCATGCGAATTTAACTGGGCGTTTACCAGTACTTGAAAATAAGATTAAAAATTCAAAGAAAAAAGTAAGAGACCTAAAAAAGTATTTTAAGGATATTGAAGACGCAAAAAAGAACATCGAAAGAGTTGCTTTAGCTGTTGAGAAAGTTCAAAAAAGACTACCGACCGATATCGCTGATTCTGAAAACTTAGACTTGATTAGCCAAATTGCCAATAGCATAAATATTAAATCAGTTTTTGTAAAACCGGAAGCAGAAATTGACCAGGGTTTTTATTATATAAAAAACTATGTTCTTACTGCCGAGGGTACTTATCTTCAATTTCTAGTTTTATTCGAAAAAATTGCGGAATCGAAAAGACTTTTGAATATTAAAACAGTAATTTTTGACCAAATTATTGACCGAGTTCAAAGAGCACGTTTTAAACTAATTAAAGCTAAAGTCACGGTTCAGGCCTATAGATATAATGCTTCCTTTAAAGAAAGTCGTGGAATAGAAGCTATTGAAAGTGAATTTAAAAATAAAAAACCTAAAACGCGTAAGAAACGTAAAAAACCTAAAAAGATGAAAAAATGAAATTAATTGTTATCGTTTTTCTATTATCCTTTATGAATTTATGGGCCCAATCTGGCCCGGGCCGTAAGTATGATTTTTTTAAAAATGTAAAGACAGCAATAAAAAAACCATTCGAACTTCGAGATCCTTTTAATAAAAAAAGGAAGGTTATAGCTACATATAAAAGAACAAAGAAGGAATTCGGAACATCATTTACGAATAGGAAGAAACTTTCTAATATTAAAATGGAGAAGTTGATAATTGTAGGAATCTTTCTTGGAAAAAAAAGAAAGGCATTAGCAAAAATTACTCTGAGTGGAGATCAAAAATCGGGTACTATGAAGCTTTCATCAGAGACATATATATTAAAGGAAGGAATGAAACTGGGCGAAAATCGTGCTGAAATCAAAGCAATTCTTCCTGGCGGAATAGTCTTAGTTGAAAAAATTAGAAATGTTTATGACCAGAATGAGTTATTAGAAACAATTATGCCCCTATACAGCGATAATTAATATTCTAAGCACAATTTTACCATTAAAATTAAATTTAATGATATAATTTTATTAATAATATCTAGATGGTTTGTTTGACCTTAGGAAGAGGTTTTATGATGAAAGGAATTTATTTTATTGTCTTGAGTATAATAATGGGTGTGACAAATATTCATGCCTTTGAACTCATGTCTGTCAACTTTAAACAAAAAAAAGAAACAAGTGAGCTAGAGTTATTCTTTGACAGTAATGATATCCAAGCTAATAAGTTCCAAGTTACAGAAGATAAACAGATTATTATAGATTTGAAAAATGTTGTTGCTAAGGAAAAAGTTATTCGCGGATTTGATACATCCGAATTTTCGGGATCAATTGTCTACGTGTCTGCCTATACAAAACCAGGATCTAAAGGTGATTTACGAATTGCGCTTCAGTTACGGGATAACGTTCGCTCAGTTTTGAAAAGAAAACCAAACAGGCTTGTTCTTGAGATTGAAACCCGATTTGGTGCTTTTTCGCAACAAAAAATAAATGATTTTGCAACTTACAAAGAAAAAATAGCTGACAATTCAACGAACATAAAAGGTTTAAATATACCTAAATCAGATAAACTAGAAGATATTCTTGAGAACTTAACTCTAAGTGGACGGAAAAAGTATATTGGGAAACGTGTTTCTATTAATGTTAAGAATGTTGAGATTGAAGAAATTTTAAACCTATTATCAGAAGCTTCAGGATTTAATATAATCATTACTCAAGAAATAACTAAACTTGCACCCTTGACATTGAATCTTACAAATGTGCCCTGGGATCAGGTCCTAGATACAATTTTAAATTTGAATAAGTTGGTAGCTACGAAAAATGGTGTAATTCTTATGATTACTACATTAGCTAAAGCTACCGAAGATGCAAAAATAGAAGCAGAAGCAAAAAAATTATCTGTAAAAGAAGAACCATTGGTTACTAAAGTTTTTCCAATTAGTTTTACAGAAACAGAAGATTTAATAAGTATTTTAAAAGAATATTCTACCGAGACAAGAGGAAAACTAAGTACTGACAAAAGAACAAATTCAATTATCGTTAAAGATGTTGCAGGTGTGATTGATAAAATGAGAAAAATTGTTGAGGTTTTGGACACAGAAACTCCTCAGGTTATGATTGAAGCAAAAATTGTCGAAGTTGTGGAATCTTATGCCAAGAATATTGGACTGACGAATGGTATCGGTTTTGGATACGACCCTGTTGGTTCACGAGGTGGGGAAACCATAAATGTTGGAGCGGAGATCACAGATGGAGCAGATGCAGGACCAGGCTTTTCATTTAGTTCGGCTTCTCGATCTCTCGGGACGTCAACAGCGTTTGGTTTTGCCGTAGCGCGTTTTGGCCGATTGACAGACCTGACGTTTGATTTACAAATGTTAGAATCAGAGGCAAAAGGTAAAATTATTGCTAGTCCAAAAATCATTACTGAAAATAAAAAGAAAGCAAGTATTTCAACCTCAGATGAAAGATTTTTTAAAATAACAGAAACCGCTGCAGATGGAACTGTTGCGAATTCAGACTTTAAGGAAGTAAAGTCAGAACTCAAACTTGATGTTACACCACAAGTTAGTAACGATGGATCAATCTCATTAGATATTGAACTTAAGAAAGAACAGTTTGCACCTCAGCCGGATGCTCAACTTCCTCCTCCAAAGCAGGGGCGTGTAATTAAAACAAGAGTTTTGGTTGATAACGGAAATACTATTGTAATAGGTGGAATTTATAATTATCAAAGCTCGGAAAGTCATTCAGGAGTTCCTTTTCTAAAAGATATTCCTTTAGTAGGATGGCTTTTTAGAACGCCCGTCAATCCTACTACAGATAAAAATGAATTGATTATATTTATTACTCCAAGAATTATCAACCAAGATCAAGCAGGGTTGGTAACGAGTAGTATGTAGGTGAAAGATTTAACAGGATCTCCTTTATTAATTCGTTACCAAAAAGCCCACGAGGAAAATCCTAAATCTAGGGTTTTTGCACCATTAGCAGAAGCTTATAGAAAGCTTGGAATGATCGATAAGGCTCAAGAAATTCTTTTAAAAGGCATCAAGATTCACCCCAATTATTCATTAGGTTATTTAGGGCTAGCTCATTGTTATGCTGATCTATCTCAATATAAAAAAGTTTATGAAACTTTAAAAGATTTCGCAAAAAATGATAGAGATAACCTAAAGCTCCAAAAATTATTTGCAGACGCTTGTATGAGAATAGGAAAAGAGACAGACGCATTAGAAACTTTTAAATACCTCCTCTTTATCAACCCAAAAGATACAAAAATAGCTAATTATGTTAAAGCTTTAGAACAAGAAAATGAAACAGATGAAAGTGCTAATTCAGAGAAGCCTTCTACAATATTTGAAATAGATAAAATCTCATCGAATCCAGAGCAATACAATTATGATGATTGGAGACAGCAGGATTTTGCTTTTGCTGATAAAACCCAAGATATGGATGATCATGAATGGGCCATGACTGAATCAACACCGGTAACTTTAGATTCCTCAATTGAAAACTCAGAAGATGGAGAGAGAGAATATGTTGTCAATACTAGTCTTATCGACAGGCCCCCTCCAATTTCAGATAATCTAGAGGATGTAAAAAATTTAGTGAAAATTACCGATGACAAGGATATTGAGGAACCAATTGTGACTCATACCCTTGTCGATCTCTATTGTGCGCAGGGTTATTTGGAGAAAGCCAGAGTCATTCTTGAAAAAATACTTATACTTAACCCTACAGACAAAATAACAAAAGAAAAGATAATAGAAATTAATGACCTTCTCGGGGATCATTCGATTAATTTATCAGACGATAAAGAGCAGGAGGTCGAAGATCTACAAGAGTCAGAATTCCTAAAACCAATGGAGAGAGAGCTAGATGAAAATCAGGCCGAGAAGCAAGGTCTCAAGAATTATTTCGATTCTAAAATAAGTATTATAACTTCAGATAATGTAAATTTAAAGGTCAATAAGCTTCAATTATTCCTCGCTAAAATAAAAGAAAGGGCCAAAAATAGGGCCCCAAGAGCTTCTGGCACAACGCCCTAATATTACTCATAGACCTTTACATTCCTACCTTGAATTGTTATTTTGACGCACCAAATATACAGGTGAGTAAATGGTAAAAAATAAGTTTCTTATTATTAATGGTCCAAATTTAAATATGCTCGGAGCACGTGAGCCTGAAATTTATGGCCGTGACTCTTTAAAAGATGTTCAAAACTGGACCGAAGAAAAGCTAGGCCTAGAGTCTGTCTCTATAGAATGGTTTCAGTCAAATATTGAAGGTGAAATTGTAACCAAGATCCAATTAGCGTCTAAAGACAAAATTAATGCAGTCATCATAAATCCCGGTGCTTATTCTCATACCAGTGTTGCTATTTACGATGCACTTAAACTACTTAATGTCCCAATTATTGAAGTTCATTTAAGCAATACACACGGACGAGAGTCATTTCGAAGTAATAAAATTACCGCTAAAGCTTCGACCATTATAATGGAAGGCCTTGGAAAGCAGTCATATTTTCAAGCAGTTTATTCACAAGTACTAAAATCAGATTCATAAGGAAAAGGAATGTACGATACTACCGAATTAAAAAAAGGTCTAAAGATTGAATTCGAAGATAAGGCGTTCCTTGTCATAAAATCAGATTTTACAAATCCTGGTAAAGGTTCTGCTTTTGTAAAAGTTAAATTAAGAAACCTTGAATCTGGTGCAGTCATAGAAAGAACATTTAAATCAGGCGTATCTACAGGATGTTCTGCACCGGATTGTGAAGATATGGATGTTGAGTATATGTATGATGATCTAGATGGCTATAATTTCATGAACCAAAAAACCTTCGAAACCATTCATATTAATAAAGAACTTATTGGAGAGTCGAAAGGATACCTCCAAGAAGGAATAAAGCTAAGTTTATTATTCTATAAAGGAAAAGCAATCTCAGTTGAATTACCCAATTTTGTTGTTTTGAAAGTTGTTGAAACAGATCCGGGCTTAAAGGGAGACACTGCTACAGGTGGACTTAAAAAAGCAATAATGGATACTGGGCTTCAAGTAAATGTCCCTTTATTTATAAAAGAAGGTGAGCTTTTAAAGATTGATACAAGAACCGGTGATTACTCTGAAAGAGTTAAAGGATAGGTAGAAAATGACTTTTGAAAAATTAGAACAATTCATTAAGTTAGCAAAAAATTCAGGTGTTTCTTCATTGAAATATGAATCTAAAGATGAAAAGTATTCTGTTTCACTAGGGCAAGTAATTGCACCGGCAACGACTCAGGTTTTAACGGCCTCTCCTGTGATTGAGCCTGCTAATAAGCAACTACAGGAAGCGATTAAAGCAGATGGATTATTGGAGGTTACCTGTCCATTTGTTGGAACTTTCTATCGATCTGCCTCTCCCGGCTCAGATCCCTACGTTAAAGTAGGAGATAAGGTATCTGCTGGACAAGTTCTTTGCATTGTTGAAGCAATGAAGATTATGAATGAGATAGAGTCTGAAGTGTCTGGCGAAGTTATAGAAATTTGTGTTGAGAATGAAAACTATGTCGAATTTGGACAAGTTTTGTATCGAGTAAAACCATAAACCGAGACTTTGAATGTTTAAAAAAATACTTATAGCTAACAGGGGTGAGATTGCAGTTCGAATTCTTCGGACCTGCAAAGAGTTAGGGATTCAAACGGTAGCAGTACATTCTACTGAAGATGAAAACTCTCTTCATGTAAAACTTGCAGATGAATCTGTCTGTATCGGGCCTGCCAAGTCCGCCTTAAGTTATTTAAATATACCTTCAATTCTATCGGCGGCTGAAATCACAGGAGCAGATGCAATACATCCAGGTTTTGGCTTTCTTTCTGAAAATAAAGAATTTTCACTTATGTGTGATAAATGGGGAATTATTTTTATTGGCCCAAATGTTGATTGTATTGAAAAAATGGGTGATAAAATATTTTCTAAAGAGATTGCTATTGAAGCAGGGTTGCCAGTTCTTTCCCCCATAAAGGTAAATGATTTAAATGAAAATGAAATAAAAGATCAAGTAACAAAAATGAAGTTTCCAGTCTTAATAAAGGCTTCGGCTGGCGGTGGAGGAAGAGGAATGAAAAGAATAGACGAAATGAAAAACCTCATTTCATCTATTAGAACATTGAAGCAAGAAGCTCTTGCTGGTTTTGGCGATGATACATTATTCATCGAGAAATACATTACGAATCCTCGACATGTTGAAGTTCAAGTTTTGGCAGATAAAGAAGGCAATGTTGTTCACCTTGGAGAGCGAGATTGCACAATTCAAAGAAGATTTCAAAAAGTTATTGAAGAGTCTCCATGTCCTATACTGACAGAAAAGAAAAGAAAAGAACTATGCGACTCGGCAGTAAAACTTGCAAAGTATGTTAATTATGATTCGGTAGGAACAGTTGAGTATCTCTATGATCAGGACGATGAGACTTTTTATTTCATGGAAATGAACACTCGAATTCAAGTTGAACACCCTGTTTCCGAGCAAAGAACTGGAATTGATTTAATTGCAGAACAAATTAGATCCGCAGCCAATTACACATTAAACTTGAAACAAAAAGATATTAAATTTGTCGGTCATTCTATAGAATGTCGAATTAATGCAGAAGATCCAAAAACTCAAAGACCCTCACCCGGCAAAATTGTACACTATCATCGTCCTGCAGGACTTGGAGTTCGTGTAGATGACTTCATTTATTCTGGATATCACGTCTCACCATTTTACGACTCTATGTTAGCAAAAATTATTGTTACGGGAATTGATAGAAATGAATGTTTACTGAGAATGAAACGTGCTTTGGATGAAACTGTTATTGAGGGAATTACTACTAATAGAGACCTACATTTAAGTATCATTTCCCACAAAGACTTCATCGGAAATAATTACGCTACCAACTTCCTTCAAGTTAAAATACTGTAAAATTAAAGATAATAAGTCATTAGAATAACGTGGTTTTTGATGGCCATGGCGCATTGCGGCGGGCGGGAATGTTATGAATAATATTGAACATATAAAATTATTATTTGATGAAAAAAAATATAATGAAGCATTAGAATTTTTAAATGGAGTTTTAAAAAATAACGATCTTGAACAAAAGAATCACATAGAATTATTAAATTTAAAACATCATGTATATGAAATATTAAATATTAAAAATACTGAAATGAATAATTCACTCGCTTTAAAAATGATTGAGATGAATGAATTTACAAAGGCCTTAGAAATCCTTGAGCGGATTAATAAAGAAGATAAAGAAGTATTTACACATAAATCTTTATGGCAAGCAAGTGTAGGTGCGGGTGATGTAAGTAAATCAAGCTTATATGGACAAGAATACCTTATTTATCTTTATAGGTTGAAAAGATATCAAACAATCTTAGAATTCCTTGAGGATTATATTAAATTTGGCGGATCAGTAGATCTAGAAAAAGAATTTAAATTAAGAGCATTAATAGGACTTGGAGATATCATCGAGCTGGATGAGTGTTTTTTTAAAAATGATCTAAAAAACTTTTTAGACGGTAAAAAACAAACAAAGAATCTACAGCAATACGAACTATTCTTAGAGCTTACACAAAACAAACGAAGATATTGGAAAGTATCTAAAAATTATTATGAGGTACGAATACTCATGTCACTAATCAATATAGATAAAAATACAAATAGAAGTGATTTTATTAATGATGTGTTTGATAGATTGATTCAATATCCAGAAGAAAAAAAATGGTATCAACTTTTGATAAATTATTCATTAAAGTTTGAACGAAAAAAATTAGGACTAATGTCTATAGAGGTTTTAACAAAACAAAAGGATAAACTTAATGTAAAACATGGACTAAGTGGAAAGCTAAGATACTTACAAGAAAACTTAGAAATTCTTCCTGACATAAAAGAAGAAGTGGTTATGGAAAACTCAGATATGGGACTTGATCTTTTTACCTCTGAAGCGAAGGAAGAAACTACTTTTGATAAAATTAATAAACTAGAACGAGATATAATGTTTGTAAGGAATTCTGGAAACGAAGCTTCTCTTGAGGGTCTTTACCGTGAACTAATAAAGTTAGATGAAAACAATGATTGTCTTAGAGACTATTATAACTCTAAATGGATTAAAGAAGCATCAAGGGCCAAATTAAATAGAAAGACGGTTAAAGAAATTGAGTCCGATCTGTTAAAAGAAATAGAACCGTTCTGCTTGGGTGAATATGAAAATGAAGATGATAAAACAAGCTTAATAAGAGGTTGCAAAAAATATCTAGAGTTGATAGATAAAGAAGACTTTAGGATAAACATGAAAGATTACTACATGGCATTCTATTGGATGGGGCTGTATGAAATCTGTTGTTTCGCGATTGATAAATATCTCAACCTTTATGTGAACATACCTCTCGATAGATACCTTTCTCTAATATATTTAAAAATTGTAGCATTAATTGAGTTAGAGAGCTTTTATTTAGCATCGGACTTATGTGAAGAATTAATTTTTAATAAACCAATGATGGATGATGAAAAAATTAATATTATGTATTTACTTGGTGAGGTTTCCGTCAAATTAAATAGAAAGGACAAGGCTCACGAAGCTTTTTCATGGGTAATTAAGGTTAATCCTAAGTATAGACTGGCAAAAATGAGGTTAAAAAATATTGAACAAGGTCAATAGAGTACTTGTTATATTCTTAGCTCTTATGAGTGTCCTTTTGTGGGGCGTCTGGGAAGTATTGCAAACAGAATGGTTTGCGGACATTATTGCCAAAAAAGTGACAACGAATCTGACAAGAAAATTAGGAGTTGACGTAAAGTTTGAACGCTTGGATTTTAAACTTTATCCACCTGCATCTATTATAAGGCAAGTGAAATTAACACAGGCTATAAAGTCTGATACAGGGATTCACTCGGTAGAGGCAAATCAGGTCGGCATCTATTTTAATGTTTGGGACTTTTTCTCGAATAAATTCACTGTAGAAAAAATAAGGATTTATGATGCGGAAATAATTATAGATTCTGTTGGCAATATTTCAAACCCAGAAAAAAGAAAAAAGCTAACTGCGGAGGAAATAACTAAGTCTTTACTAAACTATGATGCGGCGAGAAGATGGGTAGACGAAAATATTCCATTTAAAATTAACGAGATACTTTTAGAAGACACTTTTCTAATTATTGAAGATAAAGATATAGAGATTAATAAACTTAGCTTATTTCTTGAATCAGACAGTATTGGTCTTAAAGGGTTGTTTGAAGATATCAATTTAGAATCTAAACTACTTAGGGGGGCAAACACAGGAAAACATACCTCGTTTGAAATTGACGTTGAATTAAACTCAAAAGAAATAAATATTAACGAAATCAGTGTTAAAGACGGACTGTTGGGTATTGAAATAAATGGAAATGCAAAAAAAGTAAGTGATACTATTCTTTTAGATTTAGACACTGAATTCATAGGGCTCGCAGGAGACGTATTTTCATTTCTAGGAATAAAAAAACTATCGAAAAAACAGAAAGGTCTAATTAATCTAAATGTAACCTTGAAAGGTAATATTAAAAAACCCAATATCAATTTTAAATTGATGGTAGAAAGGTTGCTGGTCGATTGGAGTAGGCTAGACGAGTTGGTGGTTTCGGGCGAAATTAAGAATCAGGAATTAATAATCAATGCAATTAGTGCAAAAAAAGATAAGGGTTTAATACTCCTATCAAATCCCATTAGGCTGTACTCTCTTAAAACAAACAAATTTTTATCAAATTCTTTAGATGTAAATGTAAAAAACTTTCATACTAATGATGCCCTTTACAGTATTGATGATATTCTGTCTTCCTTAAAAGGATTCATGTCAGGAGATGTCTTGATTACGTGGTCAAAAGAAGACCTTTCTTTTTTTCCGAAAAGAGGATTCCATATAAATAAATTTAAGCTTATGGCGCCAAATGGAGATGGAACAATCTTGAGCAATGATGGCTTTAGAATGGAGGGGGGATCATTTATTCTTAAAGATTTTCATGATTTCTATTTTGATACTGTCTTGTATATGAAAAACTCTAGAATTCCAGTAAAAGGAATGATTGATAATGAAAAAATAGATATTTCTACAATGGACAATCAGGTCGATCTTGAAGATGTTGGTCCCATTTCCAAAACAAAATTAATAGGTAATGGAAGAGTTAAACTCAGAGTCATTGGTCCTTTAAACAAGGTAAAGTTTTTATTTGATACTGATCTTAAAGCTTTTGAAGTAATAGGATTAAAACTAGGAGATATTAAGGGGGGGGTAAGTCTAGATTTAAATTCATTAAAGTTGGGGTTAATAGGGGTCGAGGGTAATTATCGTGGAAACATTTACGGGGGCGGAGGAGCTCTTGTATTTAGTGAAAAAAACTCAATAGATTTAAATATTAGAGTTTATAAAGGAGAGTATGAGACGACATTCGATATGTTGAAACCTGTTGTTAAAGAAATAAGAGAATACTTTCCAGATATTTCTATGACCTATAGCTCTGAATTAACCATCACAGGAAAATTATCAGCAAAAGATCTCATCGTTAAGGGAGAACTTGTAGCACGAGACGTACGTTATAAGACCGAAGATATTAATAAGGTCAAGATAAAGTACGATATTACAGGGAGTAAAATAGATATACCTTTAATAAAACTAAAAAAAGAGCTTGGAAGCCTTGAAGGATCTTGCCTATATCAAATTGTGGAAAAGAAGCTGGAGTTTGAGGCAAATCTCTCTGCATTGAACCTATCAACTCTAAACTTTTATCGAACTTTTAATTTGGGCTTAAATGGTAATATCTACGGTGAGCTTTCGGGACAAGGAAACCTTAATGACTTTTCTACTCGTATTCAACTAAAATTGCTTGATTCAAATATCGAAAATGAACCGGTGGGTGATTCAAATCTTGTCATGTATAATAATGGTTTAGATCTATTTATGAGTGGTGATATTTTAGATAAAGAAATAATTGCCAAGTCTATGATCAGCTTAGGCAAGAACAAAAAACGTTCAAAGTTACATCTAGAAATAAATAGTAAAGATGTAAAACATCTTCTGGGAATTATTTCAGGTCATAATATTAAAGATGATGACCTGATTGGAACTATAAATGCCTCTATTGATACGGATTTTAAGTTTGGAGAATATAAGGACTTAAACTTCAATGCAAACGTGTATGATCTGAATTTAAGGCGCGGAGAATCAACTATTAAAATTAAAAAAGCGAATAATAATTTAACTATTAAAGATGGAAAAATTAAATCATTTGATTTACTTGCTGAAGGAAATGGAAACGCAATTACATTTAATGGATACGGAAGTCTTGCAAACAAGTTTAAAATAGAAGCAAAGGCAATTTTTGATGCTTCATTAGCAGAGATGGTCAGTAATAAAATAGATAATGCAAATGGAAAGGTTCGCGCCCGAGCAATGATTTTAAATGAAAATGATAATTTACAAACATTTTTCCAGACAAAAGGAACTAAAATTAATTACAAGATGGTCTCAATCCCAGGAGCATTCACTTCAACAGATTTTATATTGGCGTTAGATGGCAATGAGTTATTAATAGAAAAATTTGAAACTAATTATGGAAAAGGAAAGATCACATTAAGTGGAGGGGTTCAGCTGAAGGCCCCTGTTCCATCAATGAATGTAGAATTTGAAATGGAAAACTCAAAGATTCCAATATTTGATAAATCTTTTATTGTGATTAGCGGTAAGGGAAAACTGACAGGAGATAAACTACCTTATTTGGGTTATGGAAATATATCCATTTATCATGGGGAGATCTTAGACTCTTTGACTGATTTTCAGAAAAATAATATTGACTCGAAACAATACAATAAATATATACCGGCATCTTTTAAGAATAAAGAGTATCAATTATTTAATTACGATGTCTCTATAGATCTCGCAAGACCAGTGAAGATTAAAAATAATTTATCGGAATTATATTTTAAAGGAGGAGTGAGAGCGATTGGAAATGATATGACGCCAGTCATATCAGGGGAATTAAGTATTATACCAGGAACAAGTAAGTTTTTATTTAAAGGACATGAGTTCAGGTTGACTGAGGGCAAAATTGCATTTTCTAGAGAAAGTAAAAAGATTACTCCGGAAATTAAGTTTCAAGGAATTTCAGATATAAACCCATATGAAGTTAAGGTTGATGTCGTTGGTCCAAGTGATAATGTCAAGATAAACCTTTCTTCAGAGCCTGTATTATCTCAAGAGGATATCCTCTCACTTCTTACGATAGGAATGACAACGGCAGTATCAAAAAACCTTGATGAGACGGATAGACAATCTGTTACGACAATAGGTGTGGGAAGTCTGTTAGTTGATCAATTAAAGTTAAACGAGGGGCTCACATCAACAATGGGATTGCAATTATCAGTATTGCCAGAAATAAGTGAAGATGAAACAGCTTTTTTAAGAGGGCGATCTGCTGTCATTGACTCTCAGGCAACTAAGCTAAAAACATCTACTAAAATTAAAATTAAGAAAAAAGTCTCTGAAGATGTTGATATCTCGGTGTCAAGCACTGTCGGTGGGACATTAGAACAGAGACAAGAAATGAATATTAATTATAATATAAATAAGAAATTCTCTATCGAGGGAGTTTACGAGGTTAATTCTACAGATGAAGATTCGACTGTTACTCCTGATTCAATTGGCGCGGATATAAAGTATAAATGGAAATTTTAAAAAATATCTTAATATTTTCATACTTATTGTATTCAACCTCATTGCTGGCAATGAATCCCGTTGTCATAAACTATGTCAATATTGATTGTAATAATGATGAAATATGTAATGGTTTTAAGAGCATGACAGAAACTCTTATCGGAAAGGAAGTAACACAAAATCTAATTAAAAATAAAATCGACTTTATTCTAAATGATAATAGAATTTCAAGAATGTCTTTCAAGATAATCAAAAGAGATAAGAAAAACTATTTATATTTAAAAGTTACAACAAAGTATAAAATTTCAAAGATAGAGCATGAGAGTAATAAGAAGATACCCTTTGATAACATATTATCCTATCTTCCCGTTAAAGAGGGAGAATACTTTGATCAATTGGACTTAGTGGAATGCAAGAACATAATAAAAAAACAATTGAACGATAAGGGATATGGTGAGATTAAAATCACATTTAAACTCGAAAAAGAAAAAGAAGCTATTGAGCTGAAAGTTTTTGTTTATATAGGTAAAACTATCAAACTTAAAACAGTTAAGATTAGCAATTTAAAGGGGGAAGACTTATATCAACAATATCGGATGAAGTTTAATCGTTTTATAGATGAATCATGGGATATTGTGAGGTTTAAGGTGGCAACAGATGAACTCTCTCAGGATCTATTAAAAAAAGGATACTTCTTTTCTAATGTGAAAACTAAATACACATCAAATGAAAATGATGAGGTTATTTCAAACATAATTATTCACCATGGACCCCGAGTTAACTTTAGTTTCTTGGGGCAACATATTCTTGATCGCTCAGAACTTATCCAGCCAATTCTTTTAAAAATGAAAAATGCAATCGACTTTATTTCAAATAACGATATTAAAACGATCATCGATACTACCTATAAAGCGAAAGGTTTGTATGGAACAGAAATAGATATAAGAGTGCAAAATGGTTTATTGCAAAACAATATCAATTATAAAAATTACTATATCAAGATAAAAGAAGGTAGGAAGGTTCATGTAAGTGAAATCGTGTATAGGGGAAATATACAGAAGAGACTCGGTGAGTTAAAAGATTTTTATTATTCTAAAGCGACAACATTGGCCCTAAGAGATTATTTGGATGAGTCCTACATTTCAGAATTTCCGAAGCTATTAAAGCAGTATTATCTTGAAAATGGATTTGTTTCTGCGGAAGTTCTTAAACCTTCTGTGCAAATAGACCCTCAATTAAAAACAGCTAAAATAATTTTAAAAATAATTGAAAGACAGCAAGTTTTAATCGAAAAGATAGAAGTTTTAGGAGTGAATGTTGAGATTGAAACATTGATAAAAAATACGATGAAAAGCCAGAAAGGTAAACCTCTCAATATTGTAACGCTCGCTCAGGAGCTAGATGATGTTTTAAAGCTTGTCAGGAACCAGGGGTATTTCTATGCACAATTGTTAAATATAAATAACTCTAGTTTGGTTCAGTATAACGGAAGCAGGAATCGGGCAGTTTTAAAATTAGTTTTTAACCTAAAACAGAAAACAGTTCTTGAAGATGTTCTCATAACTGGAAATGTGAAAACAAAAAACGAAGTAATCCGCCGAGAAATATCACTTGTAAAAAACGAAATAATTACACCTGAAAAACTGAAAAATATTAAAAGCAAAATCTCAAGCCTAGGACTATTTTCCTTAATAAGAATTAGTCCATATTTATTAGATATAAAAACCAGCAGGAATGAATATAGAACAAATATTTTAATCCAAGTTAGGGAGAAGGAATTTGGAAATGGTGAATTTGCTCCAGGGTATAGGACCGATCTTGGTGCGAAAATATCAGTTTCTATAAACTATAATAATACTTTAGGATTACACCACACAAATACTTTAAAACTTCAAATCAATCAAAGATTAGACTCATCTACAATTGATGAAACACGAAAAAAAAATTATAATAAAGAATTAGAATATTTACTAAAGTGGAATTATAACTGGCCGTATTTTTTAAAATCGAATTTTGATTTTGACTTCACCTCTACAGTTCAAAGAAGACGATATCATGGTTTCGACGCTGATATTTTAAGAGTAGGCCCAAAGTTATCTCGCTCTTTTGGAGAGTATGTTTCAACGAGTCTTAAATATCAGTTTGAAACAGTTAGTCAGTTCAATGCTACTGCAGAAAAAGATTCTGATTATTTTAGAATTGGCTCCATCGCTCCATCCTTTAGTATCGATTTCCGAGACAATGTTGTAAATACCAGAAAGGGTTCTTTTTTTGGTGTTTCTATGGAGATTGCTACACCGGGTTTACAATCTTTAAGAGACGAGGATTTGGAGGTTAATTACATAAAGTTAATTTCTAGAAATAAGTTTTATTACAGTATGGGAAATTGGACATTTGCTCTGTCATTAGCAGCTGGCGTTGAGCAAAATAATGCAACTAATTTGAAGTATGACTCAGCTGGAGCCCAGGTGATTAATGAGGACGGCAGCGCCTCAACCATAGGATTTATCCCAAGTATAAAGGTTTTTAGAATGGATGGAATTGATACGGTTCGAGGATATTCCGACTCGGAAATAAATTTAATTGGTAATTCTTCTGATATTGGAGAAATCATTATTCAAGACAAGGCCTATTTTTTCAATTTTAAATTTGAACCAAGGTATCTTGTAACTGACTTTTTTATTTGGGGGCTTTTTTTTGACGCCGGGCGCGTTTTTGTCGATCATTTTAAACCTTTGGATTTGCGTACATCTGTTGGTCTGACGATGAAATTATTAACGCCAGTCGGCAGTCTGGACTTTGATTTTGGTATAAAGTTGAAAAGAAACATCAAACCAGATCGTGATAGAGAAAGTTTTGGAAGATTTCACTTATCTATCGGCTATTTTTAGCTATTAGTCATTATTTCTTTCTAGTGTAGAGGCTTGACGATAGGCCCAAAAATCCTATATAAAGATCATCATTAAAAATTCGACACGTTTGCCAATTCGGCCAAATTGTTAAAGTTGTAAAGGTTAATTATGTATACGCAAAAGACATTCGTTTTGAACCCAGCAGATGCTGAGAAAAAGTGGCACCTAATTGATGCTGAAGGCAAAGTAGTAGGAAGGTTGGCAACAGAAATTGCAAATCTTTTAAAGGGTAAAAGAAACCCTAAATATACTCCACATACAGATAGTGGTGATTACGTGGTTGTGATCAATGCTGAAAAAGCAGTTTTCACAGGAAAGAAACTCGATAATAAAATTTATTACTCTCATACAAACCATATTGGTGGACTTAAGCAAAGAACTGTTAAAGAGCAGTTAGCAAAAAATCCAACACGTATATTAGAACTCGCTGTTAAGGGTATGCTTCCAAAATCTAGTTTAGGAAGAAAACAACTTACAAAACTTAAATTATGTGTAGGACCTGCACATGGTCATGAATCTCAAAACCCAGTGGCTTACGCTTACTAATTTAAATTAAGAGGAATTACTAATGGCAACTGCTAAAAATAAAATTAAAACATATGATGCTCAATCAGTAGGTAGAAGAAAAGCCTCTGTCGCAAGAATCTATCTCAAAGAAGGTTCTGGAGCAATCACGATTAATAAAAGAGATTTCAAAGAATATTTTCCAAAAGCTACTTCAAGATATATTGTTAATCAACCGCTTAATTTATTAAAACTTGGTGATAAATTTGATTTTAATATTAATGTAAGAGGTGGTGGAACTACTGGTCAAGCAGGTGCAATTCGTTTAGGAATTTCAAGAGCTATTCTTAAATTAGATCCTACTTTAAGAGCAGAATTAAAAGCAGCAGGGTTCTTGACTAGAGACTCAAGAAAAGTTGAAAGAAAGAAAGCTGGTCTTAAAGGTGCAAGAGCTAAGTATCAATTCTCAAAAAGATAATTATAGATTATATTTTTTATATCGAAGGCCCGGTACACCGGGCCTTTTTTTTGCAAATTTTCAAGGCACTTTCTCAATCAAAATGAGCATATATTAATGATATGTTATTTCAGGTCCTTAAAGGGCTAGGATTATCAATAATTTCAGCTATTTAAAAATAATAAAATCTAACGTTAAAGTCCGATAAGATAGGTAAAGTATCGGGCTTTAAAAGCCGATAAATTTAGTTAAGTACTTTAATAAAAGAGTAATTATGGCTAAATACAATTTATTATTTTCACTACTTGTTCTTGTTTTCTCTCTAAATCTGAAAGCGACGACTTTTATTCCTCTTTCTGTAAAGCAACAGCTTCGAGATGCATCTGGCGTTATTCGTGGGGTTTATCAAGGGAGTACTTATAAGAAAATGAGGGGAGATAGAGTTATCACTGAAGCCTCATTCAAGATATCTACGATGTCTGGATTAAAAAATCATGAGGTGATCAATAAGAATAACTTCAAAGTGATCTTTCCTGGCGGAAAATGGCAAGGTGTGAATTATCAAATCTCAGGATCCCCGACATTTAAAAAAAATGAAGAAGTAGTACTATTACTTACTAAAACAAGTAATGGTTTCGCAGTTACAAATTTAGCTTTAGGTAAATACACAATTAAAAAAGAATTTGGAAAAGAGTATCTTAGCTCAGCTTTATTTCCAAATCATAAAAACCTGAGATCTATTCCTCTTGCTCAATTCAACAGCTACGTAAAAGATTATTTTGGTTCTGGAATGATAAATATTGACCCCGATAAATTTGTTTATAAGGGAATAAGTAAAGAGAGAAAACAAAAGACCAAGGGGAGAAGGCCTGCAAGCACTGAAGAGGAGGCGACAGAAACAGAACGAGAAAACAGCATAGTATGGCTTGTTATTTTATTTGCGTTTTTAGGGTTTTATTCAGCCTACACAACAAAACAGCGTAATAAGTAATGAAAATATTATTATTATTTCTACTTTTCTTTTCACTGAATGTAGAAGCTTATGTTTTAAGTAGAGGTATTGGTAAGTCTTTTGTCCGTTGGGGAAGCTTAAATCCTACTCTTAAATTTTACCTTAATACTGCAAATGATGATAATTTATCTGATAGTGAAGTAACAATTATAACAAACGATTCAAAAAATGAATGGGATGATAACTCTAATGTAAATATAATAATTGAAAACACAACGGGTGAACCTGGAGACGCTCAAAACGATATTTATTTTAGTTCCGACCCATATTTTTTTAATGGATCTGGAATAGTAGGTCTTACATTAGTTTCTTTTAGAGAAGATTCCGGTGCCATTATCGAAACTGATATTGTGTTAAATGATCTACTTAATTTTAAAGATAGATCTTCATTGCTTTCAAAATTACCGAGTGAATATTTCTTAGGAAATGTTCTAACCCATGAGCTTGGACATACTCTTGGATTGTCACATTCAGAAATCCATCGCTCAACAATGTTTTATAAACTGGCAAATGGTCAGTCTGAAATTTCTGAAGATGATCGTTCGGGAGTAAATATATATTACCCTTTGAGTTCTTATACGGGGATTATTCGCGGTAATACATTTGGAGGATCTTCAATGATCGGAATTTTTGGTGTTCAAGTTCAGGCAATAGCTGCTAGCACAGGAGTTGTAATGGGGGCGACAATATCTGAAGAGGATGGATCGTTTATCATTTCGGGGCTTCCAAAAAATCAACAGTATTATCTTTATATAAGTCCTGTGAAAAACCTCGCATCTATTCCATTGATGTATAATGATGTTAGAAAAAACTTCTGCAATTCAAACACTGACTTTAGGGGAAGTTTTTATTCTAGTTGTTTTTCAAGTGATCGTGGTTATCCTTTGGGAATAGATTTAACGGATCAAAATTCAAATATTAATGTGGGCCATGTTTCAATTAAGTGTGGACTAGAAGTTCCGGTTGAATACTTTCTTGCTAAAGATGGAGGAATATTCGAATTAAATGTACTGGATATCCAAGGCAATGCTGGAAATGCTTTTGTTGGCTTTTTTAGTGATAGCGAAGTTGAAAATAATGAAGAGGATAATATTGAAATAGATCTTAGATCTTTGAATGTTACTTCGAATGACATTTATCTAGATTTGAAGGTTGTTCATCAAAATTTTTTTTCTGAACTAAAATTAAATATGGATGTTACATTCTCTGATAACTCTATAATTAATTATCCTGTTGCAGTTGGTTTAGACGGAGTTGTTTTTGACCAAGAAAAAAATATAAAATTAGATATACATACAAGACTATTGTTAGACTCTGTGGATTTTAGTAGAAACATCTTCCAACTTGCTATTAACCCCAGAGAGTTTATTGTTCCTGCGGACAATTCTGTTAATCCTCCAATAGCTGAACAACCTTTTTGGCTTGATGGTGCTACTATTACATCTCCTGATTTTTCTATACTTTCGATGCATTTCTTTCAAGAACTGGAGGAGTTAGGGGATAATCAAAAGTTTTATTTTCTTATTGCTAATATTTCACAGAAAAATCTTGATGGAACTTATACTATAATTGATACTAAACGATATAATTTAACAGACAATGTAAACTGTCCTGATGCACCATCATCATATACCGTTAAAGCAAGTCTCTACAAAGAAACACCGTCGCAAAGAGAGATCATAGCTGGGGACGATCCTTTGGGACTTGCGTGTGGAACAATTGATATTGATAATGACGACCAAGGAAATGGAACCATGATGCTGACTCTATTTGGGCTCTTGTGCGCCGCGCTGCTTGTGAGGTCGTATCAATACCTTGGATATGAATAAGGCGTAAAGAGCTAATTTATTAGCAAATTTTTTTATTGGTTTCTGGGCCATACAATATCATAATATAAGAAAGAATTCCTTCTCGGTAACTCATCGCAACGGAGCGCGAATGAAGCTATATATTATCAGTTTTTTCAGTCTGTTATCTTTTCAAATATTCTCTCAAGATTTAATGGTAGAGCGAATAAGAAAAATTTCAGGGAATAAAAAATCATTATATTTTAACAAAGGAATTTTTCATAATGGGGCGCCAACAGGAAAAGCAACACTAAAGAAAGTTCGACATTCATACGTCAAGAGAAATGGATATGAGAGGATTGTTTTTGATTTTTCTTCTAACAAAATTCCTAGAATTTATGGGCATATTTCCTATAAAGAAAAAAAACTTTATTTAGATTTTTTCAAAACAAGTATTGATAGTGGAATAGGTTCTTTTGGTAATAGCCATTATGTAGATAGTATTAATTTTTTTCCTGTTGATAAAGAATCACTTTCAGTTGAGCTTATATATAAAAATAGAGTGAGCATAGAAGTTTTTTATCTCGATTCACCTGCAAGACTAGTGTTGGATATCAGATCATAATGGAGTACAAATGCAAGAAGTAGAAGCAGACTACCAAATACAATTAAAATCAAGTCCACATGAAAAGTTGGTTTTACCAGATATCGTGACAATTATTCCGATTATGAACAGTCCCATCTTTCCCGGGATGATAGCTCCAATTATTTTATCGGAAGATAAGTTTACACGTGAACTTGATGAAAATTTAATGCGATCGGGATATGTTGCTCTGAACTTAGTTAAGTCTGACCTTAAAGATGAAAATGGTGATATGATTCCTGAGGACATGATTGATCTAGAATCAAGAGAAATTAATTCTAGTGACATTTATAAAGTAGGTGTTCTTTGTAAAGTGGTGAAGAAAATAAAATTACCAGACGGATCGGTCAATGTTCTTGTTCACGGAATAAAGAGATACAGGGCTTCAAAAATTATTGACGAAAGTCCCTTGTTGAGGTGTAAATTTGAAGTCTTCGACGACCTACTAGACGAAGATGAAGAATTGGATGCCTATACTAGATCAATAATTAATCAGGTTAAAAAACTAAGCGAAATTAATCCATACTTTAATGAGGAGATGCGTCTTGCGATGCTGAACACTCCTTCTCCAGGATCTCTTGCTGACCTTGTTGCCTTTGCTATCTCATTAGATATACCTGAGGCTCAGGATTTTCTTGAAACATTAGTAGTAAAAAAACGTTTTGCAAAATTACTGATTTATTTAAAAAGAGAAAAAGATGTAGCCGATATTCAGAAAAAGATATCCGATGAAGTTAATGATAAAGTTAATAAATATCAAAGAGAGTATTTTCTTCGTGAACAATTAAAAGTTATTAGAACAGAACTTGGAATGGATGAAGATGACAAATCTCGTGATATTAAAAAAATGCGAGAGAAGCTTGAAAACTCTGCTATGCCTGATGATGCATTAAATGCTGCAAAAGAAGAACTAGAGCGATTGGAAGTTATTCCTGATAGTAGTCCAGAGTACAGTGTTGCTAGAACGTATTTAAATTGGATGCTTGAACTTCCTTGGGGAAAATCAACCGAAGATGAAGTAGACATAGAGATGGCTACAAAAATTCTCGAGAGAGATCATTATGGGCTTGAGAAAGCAAAAGAGAGAATCTTAGAATTCTTGGCCGTCCGTAAACTTAAGCCGACATATAATGGAACGATTCTTTGTTTGGCAGGACCTCCCGGGGTAGGAAAAACATCGCTTGGTCAATCTGTTGCTAAGTCTATGGGCAGAGAGTTTTATCGTTTCAGTCTTGGCGGAATGAGAGATGAGGCTGAAATAAAAGGTCATAGAAGAACTTATATTGGAGCTATGCCTGGTAGAATTATTCAAGCCTTAAAAAGAGTTGAAGTTAATAATCCCGTTATTATGTTAGATGAAATTGATAAGCTAGGTAACTCATATCAAGGGGATCCAGCTTCAGCATTATTAGAAGTATTGGACCCAGAACAAAACTTTACCTTTATAGATAACTACATTGATGTACCTTTTGATTTATCTAAGGTTTTATTTATTGCAACAGCTAATTATATTAATGATATTCCTGAACCATTGCTCGATAGGATGGAGATCATTGAGTTAAGTGGATATAGTATTGAAGAAAAAGTTAATATAGCTAATAAATGGATTCTCCCAAAACTTTTAGAAAAACATGGCCTTAATAAAAAAGGTTTCAATATTTCAAGCACTGTGTTAAAGAAAGTTATTTCTGATTATGCTCGAGAGCCAGGTGTACGTGTTATGGAGCAATTTTTAGCTAAGCTTTGCAGAAAAGCAGCCTTATTAAAAGTAAAATCAAAGCGTACAAAAAAATTTAATCCAACTGAAAAAGATCTTGAAGGAATTTTAGGATCTCCTCGATTTGAATTTGATATTGCTGATAAAAAGATGGAGCCAGGAGTAGTTACTGGATTAGCTTGGACAGCTTATGGTGGAGACATTCTTTCTATTGAGACAATCCCATTAAGAGGTAAAGGTGGCTTTAAATTGACAGGACAGCTAGGAGACGTGATGAACGAATCCGCTTCACTGGCTTATAGTTATACAAGAAGATTGTTGCAATCTGAGTATGATACTAAAATAAAACCAGCTAAATCAAAAAAGAAGAAAAAGAAAACCTCTAAAAAAGTAAATAAGAAGCCGGAAAACTCTCTTGAAAGTTTTGATGGAGATGACTATCTGTCTAACCATGAAGTACATCTGCATTTACCAGCAGGCGCAACACCGAAAGATGGCCCTTCTGCTGGAATCACTATGGCGCTTGCTCTCTACAGTCTTGCCACAAATAAAAAAGTAAAATCAGCTCTTGCAATGACTGGTGAGCTTAGTCTTACTGGTAAAGTTCTTCCGGTTGGTGGAATTAAGGAGAAGGTATTAGCTGCGAAAAGAGCGGGAATTAAAACAATCATTCTTCCTAAACAAAATGAAAAGGATCTAAAAGAAGTACCTGAGCGTCATAGGAAGGGACTGAAGTTTCACCCTGTGTCTACTTTTGAGGAAGTATTAAAAGTAGCATTTTAAAAAATTAGAACTCGTCAGAATCATATTCACTAACTGGAGCATGTTTTACTTTTCCAGCGGCAATTTCTCTTAGGGCCGTAACAATATCTTTATTTTTACTATTTACTAATCTTTGAGAACCTTCTCGTATTTGCTTCACCCTCTTAGTTGTTAGATGAACGAGTTCATATCTATTTTCAACTTTTTCAAGACAATCTTCAATCGTGATTCTGGCCATTTCAGTAGTCCTCTTTTTAACTTTTTCTTCAATAATTATTGAATTTTATATATAAGTAATATGGGTGCTTATGTCAAAGACTAAGAGTCATTGTACATAGCATCAATCTCTCGGGCGAACTCTTTTAGAACTTTTTTTCTCTTTATTTTGAGCGTTGGGGTTAGGTGGCCTGATTCTAGAGAGATGCTTCGCGTTGATATCTTGAAGTCTTTTATCTGCTCATGGCCAGCCAGAGTAAGGTTAGCTTTGTTTATTTCTTTAGATATCACTCTTTTAACTTTTTCATTCTTTGCAATCGTTTCTAAAGGGTCGGCTTTAGTTAATTCAAATGTCTTAAATGAGTCAGTGAAATCATCGACATTAATCGCTACAATTCCTGTTAAAAATGGCCTTCCTTCTCCTATAGTGACGAATTGGTCGATATGATCTTGGGCAGACATTATGGCCTCAATCTTTTGAGGAGAAACATTTTTTCCATTTGAAGTGACGATGATTTCCTTAAGCCTATCTGTAACTTTTAGATAACCCTCGCTTGATATGTGGCCAATATCTCCAGTTCGAAACCAACCATTTTCATCAAAAATAGATACTTTTTTATGAAGAAACCCAGAACAAAGCGCTTTTGATTTAATTAGTATTTCTTTGTTTTGTCCTATTTTTATTTTGACATCGCCAATAGGAAGTCCCACTGCTCCTGTTAGTTGCTTCCTTGTGGGGGTAACTACACAAGGTCCAATCGTTTCAGTAAGTCCATACCCCTCTAAAATAATAAGATTTATATTTCTAAGTAACATTGAAATTTCTTTTTTAAGAGGGGCTCCTCCACATATAAAAAAACGAAGTTTGCCTCCAAATAACTTATTTATTTTTTGAAAAATAGATTTAAAAGCGATGTTCTTTTTGACAATTTCAAGAGTTGAAGGACTTAGGTCTTTGTCTAATTTATTATAATAAGATTCAGAAACTTTATTGGCCCAGTCAAATGCCTTTTGTTCAACCTCTGAGCCTGATTTTAGTTTTTGTTTAATACTAAAATAAATTTTTTCGAAGACCCTAGGCACACCTACTGCAATAGTTGGCATTACAATAGAACAATCATCGATAAAGTGGTTCATTCCACGACCAAAAATTGTTTTAAGTCCAAAGCAAATATGGAAATAAGAACTGCAGCGTCCTAAAACATGTGAGAGAGGAAGTTCTACAAGTGAAGAATCTTTGTCATTAATGTTTTCTGAAAATGATAGCTGAAGATTAGTAAGCATTTGTGTAAAGGCCATCTGAGTAATTATTGCACCTTTAGGATTTCCAGTTGTCCCGCTTGTATATATTATTGTGGCAATAGACTCTTCTGTCACAATATGTGATTTAATACTGAAGATCTCGGGACTTAATTCTTTTTCTGCCTGTCCGATTGCTACTAGTTGTTCAAAGCATAGAAGCCTAATTCCTCTTTTGTGACAAAAATCAATTTGTACTTTTGTAGGTTTAAAGCGAGTCAGCAATACTTTGATTGATTCTGGAGGATTTATTATTTCAAAGAACTTATTGTATTGATTTACTGAGTCTACATAGATTAATTTTGAACTTGTTTCATTAATAATATATTCAAGTTCTAAGACTGTTGAGGTTGGATATACAGGAACCACTGTAATTCCAGCTGAAATACTGCCAATATCCAGAGAGTGCCATTGATAGCTAGTTTCACCCAAAATGATTAGTTTTTGTTCTACCTGAATGTCGATTTTTAAAAGACCAAGTGAAATATTTGAAACTTCTTTGAAGTATTGATTTGTGCTAAGAAATTTAACGTTGTTATTTTTTATTGTACCTATTGCTTTAGCATCATTAAATTTAGATACGTAGGCTTTGAATAGTTTTGGAATAGTATTAATATTGTTCATTTTTAACCGTCGATTTTTCTTTTACATTCTAAATATTTATTAAGAACTATATTTTACATGTTTTGCTTATTAAAATCTAATTGAAATGGGAGTGATTATGTTCATAGCATTGTGCCAATGTGAAAAAATAGGCCATCAAATAAAATCAACTAAAATTCATTTAAAGTTTAATGGTGTGGCCTACGGAAAAAGTATTAAAAAAATAATTGGAGAGCTTAATCCAAATAATGGCGATTTAAATTTTTTTCTAGGTCGTGAATATGTTGTTTACTTAGAATTTTTTAAGATTCAAAGAAACATACTTTATGGAAAAATTCTCTATTACCAAAATCTAGAGAATATACACCTCAAGGCTATTTAAGCTTTACATCCACATGATCACCAATCATAAGGTTTTTAATTTCAAACAATGGATGTGCTTCTCCTGTATTAAGAGTTATTGTAGATGCAATCGATGATTGCTCTTCAACATGTAAAATTTTTACTTCGCCAATTTTTACTTTGTAGTTATACCTTTTTTTATTTTCGTATGGATCCAATCTAGAAATAACTCTATAGACATCTAATAATGAACCTTCTTTGATACCCTGTTGAATGCCCATATTGATATAGAAGTTTTTCTTGGGCTTTACTTCACTATCATCCATAGGTAAATCCTGAGAAATACTAAAAATAATATAATCACGGGCAAATGACATCGTTGCTGTGAATATAAAAAATAAGATAATTAATGTGTGTAGTGAAATTCTCCATTTCATCTTTTTTTTCCTTGTGCAGGTTGCAGGTAAACCGGTTAAGGCCTTCATGTACTTAATCGGCTAATCGGAATGGTCTTTTGATGTAAGACTGTTGAGATGGGTCTATAGGGGCATTAAATGCCCTTGGTCTATTGATATGATGTTCTTAAGTACTTGATATTATTGTATATAAGATCTGAATGACGATAATTTTTCAAATGATTATGGTAGAGAATATAGTTTCTAGCATAGTATTGCATTATCCACGGAAGCTCATCGTGTATGATTTGCTCCATCTTCTTCATGAGATCTTTCTTTCTTTTTCCATCTTTTAATACTTTCAATTCTGCAAAGAATTTATCAAAGTTCTTGTTTGTATAGAAGGTTGCGTTGGGACCTGGACTATGGTTTTTGGTTGCTAATAATTGAAGAGAGTTTTCTGCATCGGGGTAATCCATGGCCCAACCATCTTGCCAAAACTGAAGCTTTCCGTTTCTCATTTTTTCAAGAAAGTGAGAAAAAGTATTAAGAGATACTTTAACTTGAATACCTATTTTTCCTAATTCTGTTTTAATAAAGTCTGCTTGTTGTCTATTCGTGGCATTAGTCCCCCTAACATCATAATTTAACACAGGTAGGCCTTTTCCTCCTGGATATCCAGCGTCTGCAAGAAACTTCTTGGCCAAATCAAGGTCATAGCTATATGGGAGTTGTGCTGATGGGTCATATCCAGGAATCCCTGGAGGGTAGATTGAATTAGCTTTTTGACCAATATTATTAGTGAAGAACTTAATATACTTTTCAACGTTTACTGCGTGGGCAATTGCTTTTCTAAGATTTAAGTTTTTACCAAGTAGCTGGTCAGTCATATTAAATGAAAGCCACCAATAGGTTAATGTTGGGAAAATCTGAAGATGTATATTATCTTTGGTTAATTCCGTTGACAGGTCGCCACTAGGATTTATAGCGCTGGCATAGTTATCTTTCGGAATAACTAAGAAATCTATTTTTTTAGAACGAAAATTGAGCCATCTTGTTTGAGATTCTTTAATAATAGTGTAGTTAACACCTTCTAGGAACGGGATTTTTTTTCCTGCATCTTTTAACAACCCCAAACTATTTGCTTGGCGATCCCCTTGTCTAGGGTAATGGTTCTCGTGGTAATGTTTAAATTTAACTAATTTGAGGCTTGAGTCCTTATTCCATTTAAGAAGTTTAAATGGACCAGTTCCAATCATTTTGTCATGTAAAAGGTTTTTATATTTTTCGACCACTTCCATTGGCATTGGAGAAGTAAAACTCATTGCGAGGGTAAAAAGCATTTGTGGATATGGTTTAGTTAATTTTATCTCGAGCGTATGATTATCTATGGCCTTAACACCAGAAATTGATTGTGATTTGAATTTATCAAAATCCTTACCAACTGACTTTCTAAAATGATTTATTCCTTCAATTCTTCCATCGAACAGCCACCATCCATTACTTTTGGTTGGAATGTAAGCAAGTCGTTTTAGCTGTGTGATAAAATCATGTGCTGTTAAAAGACGAACGGTGCCATTAAAAGCGGGATCGTCGTGGAATTGGATATTTTTTTTAATTTTGATAGTATAAGTTTTTTTATCTTTTGATATTGAAGGCATTTCGCTAGCGAGAAGTGGCTGTATGGAGTAAGGACGTTTTAAATAATGATATTCATATAATTGTTCATAGCCTTGGTAAATTACAGATGCTGAAATGGTATCATATGAATTGGCAGGATCTAGGGTGGAAATTTCGCTACTGAGCGGAACGTTAACATAACCAATTTTAGTTCCTGTTTGATTTTTTCTGCAACTTGTAAGAGAAAAAATAAATGTAAGAGAGAATAATGAGACTATTATTAGAGATTTCATTAACGTGATAATCCTAGTTAATTGGTTTGGTAAACGTTACCATAACTCAATTAAAATTTATATTTATCTTAAATAATTACTCTGGATGATTATGCTTTGCATTGGTAAAATACTCGTGAGTTAACTGCTGGCAAAGATCAAAATCATGGCCCTTGGATGTAAGATGCCTGAGAAGTTTTTGCTGTTGGTTATAGATGTCATCCTGTGATGTTTCTGTGCAAATTTTCATATATCGACATTTATTTTTAATAAGATCTTGAACTTGTTGATAAGTATCAATTTGTAGTGCTTGATAAATCTCTTGCACGAATTGCTCACTTACTTGTATCTCCTCCTTCTCGAGATTAAGTGAAATAAGTTTGATACCTTGTCCTCGTTGAATGTAAGATTTTATCCGTCTTTTTGCATACTCGTCATCATTTAATAATTTTAGTTCTTGAAGTCTGTCTATCGTGGAAGCTATTTCTTCATGATCATAACCAGATGATTTTAATTTGGACGACAATTTATATATAGAATAATCTTGCCTAGAAAGTAGATTAAGAGCTTTATTATAGACTGTTGTTTTTCTTTCTTTGGTCATTTTTAATTTAAGCCCAACCTGATATTCACCAGGTTTGGGCTTTGTTCGTAGTTATTGAATTATTTTTTTGGAATTCTTAGCAGTTTTTTTCTCTTCCGTAATAATTTCACCTGTTGATGTATCTACTTTTTCATCTACTGCCGGTGAATCTGTCAATCCATAGTTAAAAAGGATTTTCTGTTTAATTTCATTCATGATCTTTGGATTTTCTTCAAGAAAAATCTTAGAGTTTTCACGACCTTGTCCAATTTTACCATTATTGTAGGAGAACCAAGCTCCAGCTTTTTCTACAATATTGTTTTGAACTGCCAAGTCTAGTAAATCACCAGTTTTTGAAATCCCTGATCCATACATAATATCGAATTCAATTGTTTTAAATGGGGGAGCAACTTTGTTTTTTACGATCTTCACTTTTGTTTTATTTCCAATGATTTGATCGCCATCTTTAATTGCACCAGTTCTTCGGATATCCATTCTAACAGAGGCGTAAAACTTAAGAGCGTTCCCTCCCGTAGTTGTTTCTGGGTTACCGAACATAACACCAATTTTCATACGTAACTGATTTATGAAAATGACAGTGGTATTAGATTTTGAAATTGATCCCGTTAATTTTCTAAGTGCCTGTGACATTAATCTTGCCTGAAGACCCATGTGAGAAGCACCCATGTCTCCCTCAAGCTCAGCTCTTGGAGTGAGGGCCGCTACAGAGTCGATGATAAGAAGATCTACAGCACTAGATCTTACGAGCATATCTGTGATTTCTAATGCTTGTTCTCCGTTGTCTGGTTGAGAAATAAGGGTATTTGGAATATCGACACCTAGATTGGAAGCGTAGCTTGTATCAAGTGCATGTTCGGCATCGACGAAAGCTACTGTACCTCCAGCTTTTTGGCATTCCGCGGCGATATGTAAGGTTAATGTTGTTTTACCTGAAGATTCAGGACCATAGATTTCTATGATTCTTCCTTTAGGTACACCACCAATTCCAAGGCCTAGGTCTAATCCTAAACAGCCTGTTGAAATAGAGGGAATCTTTTCTTGCTTGTCACCATCAAGCTTCATGATAGCACCTTTCCCGAATTGTTTTTCAATAGAAGCAAGGGCCAAGTCTAATGCTTTTGTTTTGTTGTTTGCACTCGTTTTTGTTGCGGTAGGTGTCGCCATGTAATGTCTCCGTGTCATTATAGAAATGAATAATTGTGTGTGGTAATTCAAATTTATAACCTGAAATTTACCATGGTCACATGTTCTTGACAGCTAATTCTTTATCCAAGAGAGAGAATATTAGAAATCAATAAAGCCTTTTAAACACTTTAACAATTTCATACATAAACCAAATATTGGCAAAAGATTGCTGTATTCTTACTATTTAGTTTGTGCGTAAGTTGTGCGTAAGTCAAGAGTAAATTTCAAGATAGGAAGAAGTGATTAATACCGAGATAAACGAATCCTGCAAAAAATCCACTGACAATATCGTCCAAAATTGTTCCTGCTCCGTGTTTCATATCTTTATCAAAATAACTTGCAGGCCAAAATTTAATAATATCAAAAAATCTGAATAGGCAAAAAAGGATAAATAAGTGAAGAGAATTGTGCTCTGCGATGAAGAGCCATGCTGTAGTCATCCCTAAAACTTCATCAATAACAATCCAGCCTGGATCATGAATTTGATACTTTTTTTGAGTCATATCGGCAATGAAACAGGAAAGTATTGTAGAAATTGTTAGTAATGGAATAAAAAAAATAACGGGAGGGTTAAGCTCACCTAGAAGCGCTAAAAAAGGTAGGCAGGCAAGCGTACCGACTGTTCCTGGGGCGTAGGGAGAGAAACCGGTTCCGAAAAAACTAAGGAACATTACATCCGGATTTTTTAGAGAAGGCCTGTGCGGCGCGTCTGAATTAATATGTTGGTTGCTATCTACTGTCAATATGCCTCTTTTTCTATTAATGTAGGTAAAATTTATGGAAAGACCAAGTTATTTATCAAAATATTTATTTGAATGGGACCTCTTCGATGTGGTTATAGGCGGACGCTCGGCATTGGACTCGCGTTTTTTTATTGGCCCGATGTTTGATAACGAACAGGTAAATGATTTTTTAAGTGGCTATGGTTTTGATTCTGATGATCCAATTGTACGTGCTGAGCTTTTTGGAAATTTTCAAGAAGCAGTTCAGTTTATAAAAAGATATTTTTTAATTGAAGGTAGTCCAGACGGACTAAATCTTAAAATACCAAATTCAATTTTTATGATTACTGATATTGCCGAATTATTTTTAATGGCAACCGGTCACTCTGGAGTCTCTACTGAAGAGCGATTGTGGGCTGAAATTGTTTTAAAGGTTATGCATACTATTTTGCATGCAGATAAAGATTTACGTTCAAATTATTTCAGTGCAATTCAGACTCAAATTTTCGATCGTTTCTATAAATACATCCATAGGGATGATGACAATAACCTTTATTTGGGGCAGCCAGATGACCCTGAAAGAATTCCACTTCTAGACTTTGAAACAAAATCAAAAAAATCTAGGGAATCCATAATAATTAAAATGCTCCATAAAGTGGAAAATGTAGCAGAGGAATTATTTGATAGGATTGGGATTAGAATCGTTACTAAGACAAGGCTTGATACGCTTAGAATTATTCGTTATCTAATGATGAAAAATGTCATTATTCCTCATAATATCAAACCAAGTAGGTCTATGAATAGTATGATCAATACAGATTTGTTTAAAGAGAAGCATAAAGCTGTTGTGAGGATGGCCATTAGAAATAACTTATCTGAGGAAGAATTTATAAAAGCTTTGGGCAAAGAAATTGAAGAGTGTTCTGTTGATTCTAATTCTGACAGAAATACACATTCTTCTAAAGCTTACCAGTCTATCCAATTTACCTGTAGACAACTTATTAAATATAAAAACCCATTTCTCAGTAACTTTTCAGAATTAAGACGAATGGCAAAAGCTAATAGTACCGACTCAGAAATTAATAAAAAGATTTTATCAATGGACATTGCCCATATTGCCAAAGAGGCAAGGTTTTTTTATCCGTTTGAAGTTCAAATAATGGATGAGAAGGCTCAATATAATAACTCAACTGGTGATGCCTCACATGAAGAATATAAAAAATCTCAAGTTAAATCTGCTATGAAACGAGTTTTCTGGGCACTTCTAGAACATCAAAAAATTACGATAGAATAATTTATTAATCGTACTTTTGAATAAATCTAAGTATTCTGTGATTTATAGAATCAGGAAAGTCTGCCTGTGGAACATGACTTCCATCCTTCACAATATACAGCTCTGAATTCTCTAAGTACTTGTGTAGAATGTTTTGCAAGTAATTTGGAATGATTTTATCCAAATCACCTCCCATAACGAGACTGGGGCATTTGATACTCTCTAAGTGATTTATAATATCATGATCATGCATTTCTTTGAAAAGCTTGAAAAAGATATCTGCAGGCAATTCTCCGATTCGTTTCATATAAACTTGTATAAACTCTTGTGGAACCTTTGTTATGTTAAATCCACCTTGGTGGACTGCGATTCTAGCAAGTGGGTTCATGAATGAAGTTTTCCAAATATTTTTATATAACTTTGGAAACATTGTTGTGAATTGTTCAAAATAAGGATTGAGGATATCCATAATGTTGGTGTCGAACATGACATCTTGTGGGGGAATGACGGTTCCTGAAATAAGAACAACACCCTTAAGGTATTTGGGGTGACTTTTGGCATACTCTAGACAAACGTTTACACCCATACTATGACCGAGTAGAAAAATTTCTCTAGCATTAAAACCTTGTAATAATTGGTGTAAATCATTACACATGTTTTCAAAAGTACAATTTTCTAAACCATCTTCAGCGCCAGATGAGCTATAGTGACAGCGATAATCATGAATAATAATTTGATATCCAAGCTCATCAAAATATGGAATTTGAAATTTCCAATGAGCATTATTACAAACAAGGCCATAATTAAAAACTAAAAGCGGTTCTTTGGGATTATATTTTGCTTTATCAAAATTAGTTGTATTGAATATTCTTATTCCATCAGATGTGTAGAAATAATCTGTAAACTCATTCTGGAACATTATTTGATCTTTCTAGTAATCGTATTTCTTTTTTTAATTCAGTGATTACATTTTCTAATTCTGGAATCTTCTTGGTCGCTAAGAGATACATCTCTTCTAAGTTGTGGCTCGGAGCTATCTCCTTTTGTGAAAAATTGCTGATCTTAATGCTTGTATTTCCAATAATCAACTCATCATTAACTTTAATTACTTTTGACCCTGTATATTTTTTTCCATTTACATTGAATAAATTTTTTTCATCGTACGATTTGCAAATGAGTGAATTGTCTTTGATTTTAAGCTTGAGATGTAGAGGTAAAATCTGAGAGTCAAGGATGACTATGTCTGCTTTGCTCGATGATCCAATTGTAAAACGGTCAAAATTATTTAAAAAATTAGTTGGTAAGGATTGATCTTCTGAATAGAGAACTTCGAAATTTAACATATTATAAGTATATCAAACAGAATGAGAATTATATAGTAGTGAAAATTCGTTCATCTTGTGATAAGTAATCGATGTAGGGTTGATATAAAGGGTTATCTGCTGAAGCAATTTCGTTAAAATCCTCTTTAACCACTAGTAAAATGTCGCAATGATCAATAATATTTGCAACCTTTCTAAATTGGTTTACTCCAGATTGTTCAGTCCCGAAGAGATTACCTTCACCTCTTACTTTTAAATCTTCTTCAGAAATGATGAATCCATCAGTATTTTTCTCGATGACTTTCAATCTTTTCATGCTGCTTTGTGAGATATTTTTATCATTAACAAGAAAGCAAAAGCCCGGCTTTTCTCCACGTCCAACTCGCCCCCTTAATTGATGAAGTGAGCTTAACCCAAACCTGTCAGGATTCATAATTGCCATAACAGTAGAGTTTAAAACGTTAATTCCAACCTCTATAACTGAAGTTGATATAAGCAAATCAAACTCATGATTTGAAAACTCCCTAAATATTTGTTGTTTCTCTGGTCCCTTTAACTGTCCGTGTATTCCCTTCATTTTATAATTTGGAAATAGAGTTTTAAATTTTTCAAGAACTAGTTCTAGATTGACCAGATCAGATTCAGGATTATCAACAATAGCTGGAACAACAACGTATGCTTGTTCTGACATTGATAATCTAGTACTTAAGAAATTAAGAAATTGTTGAAAGTTTTCTTCCGTAATTATTTTGGTTTGTGTGCCCCTTCTTCCTGACGGCATTGTTCTTATAATGGAGATATCTAAGTCACCATACTGAGTGAGACTTAAAGATCTTGGAATTGGGGTCGCCGTCATTATAAGGGTATGTGACCCTTTTTTTTTGTTTGAAAGCTTAAGTCTTTGATTTACACCAAATTTATGTTGCTCATCTATTATGGAGAGAGCAAGGTTTTTAAACTGTACTTTATCTTGGATTAGACTATGGGTTCCAATAATAAAATCAATTTCACCGAGTAGTAGCTTTAGATATATTTCCTCTTTTTCTTTCTTCTTAGTTGACCCCACAAGAAATGTGCAAAGATAACCATTTGACTCCATAAGTGGATTTAATGTTAAGTAATGCTGTAGCGCTAAAGATTCTGTTGGACACATTAATGCTACCTGCAACTTATTTTTTAGCGCTATCATTGATGCAACCAAGGCAACACTTGTTTTTCCGCAGCCGACATCCCCTTGGATGAGTCTCATCATGGGGGATCCTGATAGAAAGTTATTACGAATATCGTGGCAAACATTTTTTTGATCGATAGTAAGTTCATAGGGAAATAAGTTTAATATATGATTATAATCAATATCTGAGATTGAAACCTTTATTGCTTCTTGATTATGTTCTTTATTTTTTCGAAGAGAAATTTTAAGTTGTTCCCTTAAGAATTCTTCGTAAATTAATCTTCTTTTCGCTGATTGCACATGAGATTGTTCAATTTTAACATGTTCCATTTTTCCATGTAAAATCTTGAAGGCTTCATTGAGTTTTATCAATTGTCTTTTCTGATGTATTTTTTCTTGAATAGTATCGGGAACAGCATCCCAAAAATCATGGGGAATCTTAGAAATAATATTACTAATTTGAGCAGAGCCCACTGTGTTGATCGTTGGGTATTTGACCTTATATTTTTTGTTATTATTATTGTTATCTAATAGATATTCTCCGCTTTCAGTGATAATTCGTTCTCGAATAATGGGATTTACAATTTGTAATTGACCCTGAAATTGAGAGATAAGACCTTCGAATTCCAATTTAGTAAAACTATTTACTTTTTTTATTATAGAGGGGTAAGCATTAAACCATTTTAAACTGATCGTTTTGTCTGAGAAACAATCTTGAACTGTCGCAGTAATGTTTAAAAGTGGTATATTTCCTCTGCCATATGATTTCCCTGGCCTACTATCTATATGAAGAATTTTTCCATATCCTAAAAAAAGCTGTGAAGTCTTTGCATGTTGAAATGAGTTTAGTTTGGGTAACTCCAATACTGATAGAGGTAATATCCAGAGCAAGTCTTCAACATTTTTTATTCCTGTTTGAATAAGTTTATCTATTGATTTAGTTGTTTTACCTTTATTTAAATCTATGAGAGAGGATTGAAGACTAAGTTTCACTGAATTCAAAGGACTCTACTTCGTATTCTACATCCCCTTTTGGTGCTTTAACAATAACGGTGTCCCCCTCTTCTTTACCTATAAGGGCCTTGCCTAACGGGCTAGAGTAAGAGATTCGACCTTTATTTTTATCAGATTCTATTTGGCCCACAATTTGATATTTTACTATTTTATCTTTTTCGACATCTACTAACGTAACAGTTGCTCCAAAGACTATTGTTTCAGAGGCAATTTCAGCGACATTTATAATTTGAGAAGTGGCCACTATAGCTTGGAGATGTGAAATTCTTCCTTCTTGAAGTGCTTGTTTTTCTTTTGCTGAATGATACTCAGCATTTTCTTTCAGGTCACCCAATGCTCTAGCTTCTTCTAAGATAATTTTAAGTTCTTCACGATCAATTTTGATTAATTGATCTAGCTCATCTTGAACTGCTTTATATCCCTTTGGAGTGATAGGTAATTTTGCTGCCATAATATGTCCTATTTTTTAAACAACGCATTTGCGGCTGACATTGATTTATCTTTTGCTTCACAAGGTGTTTCGCCAACACCGTTAAGTATAAAAAAATCACAAAAATTTGATTTTTCTTTTTCCAATATTCTTGCAGCCTGAGTTTCGTGACATTCATTATAAGCTGATTGGTCATAGAATTTACACATTCTGCAACAACGCAAGCTAGCATAACATAGAGGACATTCCTCGGTTCTAGAAATTTTACTTTCTAGCGAAATACCCGTGTCTTTCTGGCAGGCGAAACATGAAATATTTGTTAATTGTTCTGCGGTCATTAAAATCTCCATATTTTTTCAAGATAAAATGAATGGCCTACGCTTCCTGGCGCTCTCGAATCATTTTCATAAGATTTAAAATAAATTCTTGGTAAATTTCTTTTATTATATTCCTCTACAGCTTTCAACAGATTTACTTCATTAGTCATTTCCAATGTGTTCGCCACAAGAAAATTGACAATAATCATAGATACGCCCGAAATAAAGAGGGTTTGTTTTGTTTCACTTGATGTGCCACCCATAAGGCCTGCTAGAATAAGGCCGCTGCCGGCAGTTCCAAGTATAGCATTTTGAAGATTAATCTTATTTCCTTCTTGATAGGCATCTAAATACTTGATCGCAGTGCTATCTTTTTCTAAATGGTACCTTAAACCCTCTCCCATTTGTGTTGAGTTGGTGTCTACGAGGATCTCTTGGAAATTAATGATGGCCACTCGACTACAGGTTTCCGCTCCATAAACAGGACCTAAAATAACAAATAATATTAAACTTAGTCTAAAAAGCATGTTTTGTTTGTACCACTATCAGACTGTATTTGACCAAATCTTTATAGGAAAGAGGAATCACTTTCCGTGGTACAAGTTTGTCTCTTAAATACGTTATTATATAACTATTTAAAAATACGATGCTTTAAAATCCAGCGAAAGGCGAAATGAATTTAATCAAAACTGGCTTAGGTATAACAAAAACAATTCGGAACGCGGCGCGTCTTCGTGAAATTGTGGGAGTGTTTGCAAAGCATGGTTTTGACGAATTTGTGTCACTCGGTCTCAGTTCCAATATGCCAGGCTTTGTACTTCCAAAATCACAAGTCAGAATTAAAGAAGAATTAGAATCAAAGCTCGAAAATGACCTGCAGGGTTCGATTGGTTATAGACTACGATTAGTGTTTCAAGACCTTGGTCCTGCTTTTATTAAATTTGGACAAATGCTTAGCTCAAGAGAAGATCTTTTTGATCAATCTTTCATCAATGAAATGAAAATTCTTCGTGATAAGGTAAAGCCCATTTTTTTTTCGGAGATTCGCGAAAAGGTAGAAAAAGATTTAGGAAAAAAGATTGAAGATGTTTTTCGCGAGATAGATGAAACACCATTAGGAACAGCTTCTATTGGCGTCGTTTATAAAGCTATTTTAGTTGACGGCTCAGATGTCGTTTTAAAGGTAAAACGACCAAATATAGATAAAATGATTGAAACTGATTTTCGCATCCTTACTTTCTTGGCCGAAAAAATTGAATCCGTAAGCGAAGAAATAAAATTTCTTGGAGTTTCCAGAATAATTCACGACTTTGGATTGAGCTTACAGAATGAATTAAATTTTAATTCTGAGGCTTTGAATTGTGAGAGACTGAAAAAAAATCTAACTAGGCATGACAAAGAGAATATCTTTTATTTGCCCGAAATTTATCGAGAATATACAACAGAAGATGTTCTTGTGATGGAGCGGCTAAAAGGAGTTCCTTTTAGTAATCAAAAAGCGATAGAACTACATATCGAATCATTAAAACCCAAGCTAGAGAAAGGAGTGAAACTCTTTCTTAAAACATTCCTTAAAGATGGTTATTTTCATGCTGATCTTCATGGTGGAAACTTCTTTTATCTCGATGACGGAAATATTGGAATTATAGATTTTGGATTAATGGGTTCCCTTGGAAAGAAAGGCAGGAAGTCGTTTATTGCCATTATTTACTCAATGATCACCTTTAATTATGAAAATCTTGTTTTTGAATTCTTAGATGTTGCAGAGTACGAAAGTATTCCAGATGTTGATAGTTTAATCATTGATGTGAGAGATGCTTTATCTCCCTACATTGGATTAACCGTCTCTCAGATTGATTTTTCAATTCTTCTTCAAACAATAATGAAAACATTGAAAAACCATCAAATATTTTTACCGCGAGACTGGTATATTGTTTTTAGAGCATTGATGACTCTTGACGGTGCAGGAAAATCAATTGGCTTCGATGTCGATATTTATGGTCTGATGGAAGAAGATATTCAGGATATTATTAAAAACACAGTTAATAAAGATGATTTAATTGAAGAGGCTATTTGGTCTGCCAGAGATTTCCTTTCAATTACAAGATTACTTCCAAGACATATAAAATGGTTTACTAGAACTTGGGCCAAGAACGGATATGCGTTTGATCTTCAATTAAAAGGTCATGAGCAGCCGATGCAAAATATCACCTCGGCTTTAATATTTTTATCATTTTCTATGCTCGCCTCAATCTTTATAGGGTCAGGTGTTCTAGTTTTAGGAGGAGAGCCAATTCATCGCTGGCAAAGCATTCCTACACTAACATGGATTTTTTGGGCAATGGCAGCACTATCGTTTGTTCGAGGTTTCTCTGCTGTTCGTAAAATTTAATTAAATTGAATCTAGACCAGAAATTAAAAATGGTTTAAAAAACTCTTTAAACTCCATCAAAGGTGATGGTCCAAGTAAATATTTTAAAAACTCTTCCGTGTTTGTATTATATTCTTTATCTAAAAATTGAAAAAAGAGTTTGTCTTTTTCAAAAGAGACAATTTTAACCTTACCATTAGACCATTGATTAACGAACTCTTTAAACAAGCAGGGATCAGAAATACGTAAGAAGGTTGTGTAAAAAGATTGGCTATTGGTTTTTTCGATAGCTATTCCCTCTGGAAGCCAGAGCTTGTACTCATTAAGTTTTGCAATAAGACTCTTTCCGTCTCCTTCCTTATAGATAAATTCATGAATGATACCCTGAAGGTCCTGACCTTTACCTAGAAAGAGATAAGAAACGATTTCGTTATTTGATCTTTTTATATAAAGTTTTGTAGAGTGAATTTTTTTAATAAGGTTCCAATCGGCTAATGACCTTTTGATTGATATCATTTTGGAAATATACTGATCGTATAGATTAGTGATTTCTAAGAATTCACTTGCAGAGATATCTATCCAGTCAGTGCGTTCAAATCCAAGATTTTCAAGATTATAGTTAGAAGACTGACCTAATTGTATTTGTCCTCCAACCTGATAAAAATTGAATTTAGAATAAAGGTCCGCTTGATCACTCCATAAAAGATAGGCCAAATATGAAAGCTCATTTAATCTCATAACTTTTTCGATGAATGATTTAAAGATACCTTTTCCACGGAACTCTTTTTCCACACATATTCCGCCAATGAGTCCTATTTTGTAACTTGTATTGTTTAATAAAAGATCTCTTTCTTTTAAAGCAATATGAGCGATCACATTTTTCTTTTCTTCATCTAAAAGAATAAAACAATGATGCCAATTTGACTGGTCGAGCAATGGCGCAAAGTCTATCGCAAATGAGTATTTTTCATTATACCCAAACGATTTTTCAATTAAAGATAAAGTCTGCTGATAATATTCAGGTTGATCTTTTAAATTCATCATATTGTCTAATTATAGGACATTTTTCAAAAAAATTCATTGCTGAAAGCAGAAAGGTCAGGAAAGCCCCCCCGTTACTTCAGTGACTTACCTGCTTTGTGGCAATATATTCCTGTCTAAAAGATAGACAATATTTTTTAAAGGTTTTCTGTGAGCTAACGATAAGTTTGGTGAAGAAAGAAATGTGTCATGCACATAATTTTCTTTTTGGTCGGAAGGAATCTGACCAAATCCCGAAATCAGGAGGATGTAATGGGACTTCGAATTAACACAAACGTTGCCTCGATCAACGCTCAGAGAAATTTGAGTAGGACGAGGCTAGGGCTAAACGCTGCCCTAGAAAAATTATCATCTGGTCAACGAATCAATCGTGCTGGTGATGATGCTGCCGGTCTGGCAATTTCAGAAAACCTTAAAGCTCAAATTAGAGGTTTAAAACAAGCTAAAAGAAACGCTGCAGATGGTATTTCTTTAGTTCAGATTGCTGAGGGCTCGCTTGGCGAGGTTTCAAATATCTTAATTAGACTTAGAGAGCTATCGGTACAAGCGGCTTCAGACACAATTGGGCCAACTGAAAGAAAATTCCTAAACGTGGAATTTGAGCAATTAACTTCAGAAGTAGACCGTATTGCAAATAGTACAGAATTTAACAGAGTGCCTCTGCTAAATGGTACAGGTGCCGTATTTGACATCCAAATAGGTACTCGAAATGATCCTATTAGTGATCGTCTGACATTTGATGCTTCAAGTGCTGACGTTAATATTGCTGCCTTAGGATTAAATCTCGCTTCAGTATCTGATAAGATTTCTGCACAGAATTCATTATCAGCAATCGACCAAGCGATCATCTCTGTTTCTGGTATTAGGGCCGACTTTGGTGCTCTTCAAAACAGACTGCAATCCACAATAAATAATATGGAAGTAAGTGTTGAGAACTTATCAGCCGCAAACTCTCGTGTAAGAGACACGGACATCGCAGCTGAAACAGCTAACTTAACAAAGCAATCAATCCTAATGCAAGCCGGTGTCTCTGTACTGTCTCAAGCGAATTCAAGTACAAAAACAGCACTTACATTAATTGGTTCAGCAGGAATGAATTAAGACAACAATTGATTAACCTGCAAGTTTCGATTGTTATAAAACGGAAGAAAGATTACGAACGGACGAACTATTACTATTACTATTACGATTGCGATTAAAAAGAAAACTACTATTAATAACTTATTTTCGAACATGGAAGTTCGATAGGACAACAGGAGGTTGTATATGTTTCAAGGAGATTAACTATGGGTATGAGAATTAATACTAACGTTGCATCTATATCAGCACGTCGGACTTTGGGTTTAAACACTAACAATCTGAACAATAACTTAAGAAAGTTAGCTTCAGGTGAGAGGATTACCACGGCCGCAGATGATGCTGCAGGATTAGCGATTAGTGAGAACTTAAAAGCACAAATTAGAGGTTACCGTCAGTCGAAAAGAAATGCGAATGATGCGATCTCATTAATACAAACGGCAGAGGGTGGCTTAAATGAAATTTCAAATATCGTCATCAGACTTAGAGAACTATCGGTACAGGCGGCTTCAGACACAGTCGGTCCTACTGAAAGAGGTTTCTCAGATATTGAATTTCAACAGCTTAAAGAGGAAATTGATCGTATTTCCAAATCTAGTGACTTCAACGGTGTTAAGTTACTTGATGGATCAGGTGGAACTTTCGAATTTCAAGTTGGAATCCATAATGATCCAACGCTCGACCGACTCACTTATGATGCGGTGGACTCAAATGCGACTCTGTCTGCACTCGGGCTTATGTCGGATGCTATTGGGACCAAAGAAGGTGCTCAAGGTGTGCTTAAGAAACTTGATGATGCACTTGTTAAGATCAATGGAATTCGTTCCAATCTTGGTGCAAAGCAAAACAGATTGTCTTCAGCAATCAACACATTATCCGTCACTGATGAGAATCTCTCAGCAGCGAAATCACGGATCAGAGATGTTGATATAGCAGAAGAAACAGCAGACATGACCAAGAATAATATTCTTGTGTCAGCGGGGGTTTCGGTTTTAGCTCAGGCGAACCAATCAACGCAAGCAGCTTTAAAATTGATAGGATAATTCGTTTAATGTTCAACGCCCTATGTTTCGGATGAAACTAGGGCGTTTTTGCGTCTTCGATGGACGTGCTTCCAATACTTGCTATAATAGAGCAATGATCGACCAACCTCAGAAAAAAACAATTCTTATATTTGGTGTAGATACTTTTGCAGGATCAAGCATAGCTCAATTTTTTAAAAAGCATTTTCGAGTTATAGGAACTTACCACGATGAAAAAACGTCTATATCTGGGATCTTAACTATTCCCTGTGATGTTTTAGTCAAAGAGGAAGTTCAATTACTTATCTATGCATTTAAAGTTGATATTTGCATCTATGCTGTTGGTATGGAGTCTATTTATGAATGTGATCAAAATCCACAAAGAGCAGAAGCAATTAATACAAGTGGATTATTTAATGTCGCTGAGTTTTGTCAGCGCTATAAGGCCCAAGTCTGTTATCTTTCTTCGCAATATGTTTTTAGCGGGAATCAAGTAAACTACATAGAAATGGATATTCCTGACCCTAACACGGTTTATGGTAGGACAAAGTCTTCATCGGAATTTTATCTTCAGAAAACAAGTTTGAATTATATTATTTTTAGGTGCTGCCACCTCTATGGAAGAGGGCAGAGTGTTCTTAAGCAAACATGGTTTGAAAAGATTCAGAAAAACTTTCTTAAAAGTGAAAATGTTACAGCCGATGCGGCCTTAAAAATGGGCTTTCTTGACGTGGATTATCTTAGTATGTTGATGAAAGTTTGCTTTGAAAAAAATGTCATGAATAGGCTTTTTCAAATCTGTTCTAAGGACATTGACTCCCATTACGACTTTGCTAAAAAATACTCTCAAATATTTAAAGAAAATACAAAATTGATAAAAGCTGGACTTTGGCCCTTTAAACTCGAAAAGGGAAATAAGAATTCACAGCTACAGTCTTATCAATTAGATCCTGTTAATATTGAGGGATTTTTAAATATTACGATGCCAACAGTGGAAGAATCAATTCAATATACCTATGAGAAATTTAACGGATCTGTCGATCAAAAGTCAAGTTGGAGCAAATCTAAATCTGCGGGGATTAGTTTTATTTAGTTAACGAGAAGAATTTCGAATAAACTCTGAAAGATAATGCTTAACAAGCGCATCCATATCCACCTTCTCTCCTTGGAATTTCCATGTAATTTTATTGAATGGTCCAATATGGGCACGGATTTCATGTGGAGCAGCAGATTGTCTGAGATCTTGCTCAGATAGTCTCGCAGCAAATACGTCTTTACCGGAGCTAAGGAATCCAACACTGATAACGTCATTTGCCTTTCTTGCAACTACCAGACGAAGAGAATTTCTAAAGAGCATAAAATCATTGATTGTATTTGAAATTTTAAAGAACTTTATCTTGTGGCTAGAGTTTTTATGACCTCGATGTTCATTAAATTTGTCTATGAAAAGTTCTATCTTCTCCCGGAGTGCATCCATGAATTGAATTGAAGATTCTTCAAGAAGATATAGAGGACTTAAATGGTCATTCATGTGAATAACCCCGGTTTCATCCATGTTGATTTCTTCAAGAGCGAGATTCTCGATCCAGTCTGTGTTGACGTTCTTTTTTATGAGTGAATTTAGATTATTTTCCATAGTAAAATTGTGATGAAATTTAGGTGGCATGTCAAATAATAAAGGACCTATGCCGACTGTCGTCTTCCGCCCGCCGTTTGACAGGTGGATGCAGTTATAACCACTTTAGGCTTCTCACTTCAAATCTTTCAATTTGCGTGAGCTTGCTCACCATGATCAGGGACCGCTTCACTAAAATAAATTGTAGGGCGAAAATACGTATCGCCGACAATAGGCCCTAGCATTAGTATACTAGATTCGGCTAAATTCGTCCTCGGTAAAGATTGACTAGCACAGTCATTACGGCTACTTGGAGCATAAAAAAGATTCCTTATTATTGTTGATATAAATACTGCTGCGGGTTATAATTGCATAAGCAGTTATTATTTTGTGTAAAACGGTAAAATCCGTTAAAGTGTCTAGAATAGGCAACCGAATAGTACTTGAGTACACTATCAGGTCTACACTAGGAGACAGGTATATGTTTAATAAGGTCTTTGAATATCTTGAAGATGAAAGCGGGCAGACTTCTACAGAATATATTCTGCTAGTGGCAGTAGTCGCACTGATTGTGTTTAAGTTTAAGAAAACAGCATCAGCAAAGCTAGACGCACTTACAAGTGGTGTGTTCGACAAAGCTAATACAAAAATCCTTCAAGAAATGGATGACAATTAGAACCATCTACACTTTTTTTACGATCCACTTACTCAAGTAAAATATCTTTCGCGTAAAAGATTAGGGCATTAATTTCCATAGCCTTGCTCTTTATTATCACACCTTTAAAATTAAGCTATGAAATCGATTCGAAACAAGAGAGGGCAAGCGCTCGTTGAATACATTATTATATTTTCTTTCCTTGCTCTCATTGCAATCAAGATGGTTCAAGGTGTAAGTGGCTACCTAAGTGATACGATGGGAAATCTGGCCTATTACTTAAGCCAGCAATTGTCGGTGGGTGTTTGTGATGAACATTGTTTCTTTAGTGGTTATAAAAACCGAGCGATTAACGAATGAAAATTCCTGGGGCAATCTATCTTTTTTTATTGGTGGAATTATTTTTTGTAGCTGTCATCGACTTTAAAACTAAGAAGATCTCTAATCTTTGGTCGATCATCAACCTTTGTTTTTTTATCCTCTCCTTTTTTCTTTTTCCCAATCAATACATATTATCATTAAAATTATTTTTTATCCCTGGCTGTATATTGCTAGGTGGATTTGGTCTCTATCTCTTAAAAATAATGGGAGCAGGTGATTCAAAATACCTTTTCACTTTTTTTCTACTAACACCTCTAGCTGTTCATGAGACTGTATTTGTATACCTTGCTGTATCGACGGTTATCATTGCAACTTGTATTCTTATTTATAATTCAATTAAAAACTTTTCAAATTTTATATTTGCGATCAAGACTTTTGATAAGGCCCTGTTCAAACAAATATTTGGTACAAAATTTACGTATGCACCGGTAATACTATTTTCATGGATGTGGTTGGGATGGGAACAAAAAAAATCAATTTTTTGGTAGGAAATGAATCCGGTCAATCGATGGTTGAATATATTATGTTATTGGGAGTCGTAATGATTCTTACGTTTTCTGTTATCCAAAGTAAGAGATTCAAAGACTTTTTTGGAAATCAATCTCCTGCTCTAAACGCTCTCAGAAACCGAATGATTTATAGTTATCGTCACGGAACCTTTGGATCGGAAGATAATACTGATTACACTTCAACTACCCATGATACCTATAAGGTTCCCGGGGAAAATAATTCAAGGTTTTTCTCTCCACTAGATACGTATCCATAATGAAAAAAAACAATGATAAAGGACAATCGACTGTTGAATTTTTAATGACTTTTGTCTTCATTTTCGGAATTATGTTTGTTTATGTAAAAATTGCGCTTAATTTTACCAGGGGATACATGATTCACCTGGCAAATTATCAAGCTTCTAGAGCCTATTTGATTAGTGATTTAAATAGTAATGATTCGTCTGGATCTGATAGCAAAGCAACGGAGGCAGCAACTAAGGTTTGGAAAAGTTATTACTCTGACTTTTCTGGCACAGATATTGTTGCTAATTCTCCAGCTTTTGGTGGTAGTAGTATATTCGTAGGAACCTTTGTCGAATATACAGAAAAGTTTTCATTTGGGTTCCCCTTTAGCGCCATGGATCCAATGGAACTGAGATCAGAATCTTTTTTAGGCAGAGAACCAACGAGACAAACATGTTTAGAGCGAACTTGTAAATCGATGAAAGATTTAGGCGCAAATGATTGTGGGGCCCATATGACATTGAGTGATAATGGTTGTTAATAAAAAGTTATATTTAAGAAATCAAGAAGGGCAGGCAATTTTTGAGTTTGTTGTTTTCCTTCCATTAATGCTTGTACTCATGACAGTGATGCTGACCACCGGAAATGCCATTAATGCTTCCATCAATCAACAGAAAGCAACGAGGGGTTACTTCTTTAATCTCATCCAAAATAACTCAAGTATTCCTGTCAAAACAGATATGGAATTATTAAAAAATAATGCCGTTGCAAAAGTCAGTGCTTTTTCTATTGGATGGAGAACAAAAGAAGTTGATGGAAAAGAATCTCTTGCTACATGTACCAAGTATACGACTATGCTTGGCAGTATCAATGCTGATGAAACTTGTGAAGATCCTATCCTAGACGATAACAAATCTCAATTTATAAGAATTTTTACTTTCTATGGTGTTTGTACCGAAAGTTATCAGATTGACGGCACAGGAAATTATCGTGCAAATTGGATAGAAAAGGCCAGCGACATTTGTACAACCTCACAATAATTTCAGCTACTAAGTAAATCTTGCCCAACATGAAATCCCTTGTAAATATTTGATAAAATTAAGATAAAAGAAAAGTGAGCGAAAAACTATGAATACTCGAGCGTTTACCTTAGCCTTAATTATCTCCGCCTTCGCCATGATGATGGTGTACACCTATATTGAGGACCAACAGTCCGCTATAATCAAACAATATGGTAAAAAAATAACTGTTGTTGTTGCGAAGGTGAACATCAAAGAACTTGAACTAATCGATGATTCGAAGATTTCAGTAAAAACAATTCCACAATCATTTGCGGCTCCAGGACATTTTAAAGAAATGCAATTGTTAGAGAATACAATTGCCACTACTCCAATTTTGAAAGGAGAACAGATTACGAAGCCAAGAATTACTTTCCCTGGACAAAAGACGGGTCTTGCCAGACAAGTATCAATGGGAAAGCGGGCCATTGCCATTACAATTACTGAGAAGCAAGCTGTTTCTAAATTAATTAAGCCCGGTGATCGTGTCGATATTTTAGCTGCCATTGATTATTCTTCAGGACATAAAGAACTACAAAAAACTATGACTATTCTTCAGGATATTCTTGTACTTTCAACCGGGATGAATATGACAAACTCAATTCCTTTGATTGGAATTAAAACACCGAGAGTTATACGAAAGATGAATTTGAGTACTTATAATCAGTACAATACGGTTACTCTCGAGCTTGATCCTTATCAAGTACAAAAGGTCGTCTTTCTTTTGACTTTTTCTGGTATCCCACCTTATCTTTCATTAAGAAATAGTTCTGATAATCAAATTATTAGAATTAAGTCGACAAGACTTTTTGATCTGCTCGGTGATGACGGTCCTGAAGCAAAAGCATTCTTTAGTGAACAAAATAAAGTTAAGGGTGGGCGTTAATGCTTAAGACCTTTAACTTTATTCTCATTCTTTTACTTTCAAGCTTTTATTTAAATGTAAATGCTCAAGATAAAACGAAGTTAGAAGAAAAGTCTCTAGAGGTTGTTCTTGGAATAGACAAGATTGTTAAATTGGATTTTGTTTTATCAAGACAAAAACAAGTGCAAATAGGTAATGAGTCAGCTCTCTCTTATCAAATACTCCCTTCTACAAAAGAGATCGTTTTCAAAGGTTTAAAGCCTGGCAAAACTTCTGTAACCTTAAGGTCAACAGTTGGAGATATAAAGGTTAAGTACCTAGTGAATGTTACCACTAATGATCAATCAAAGATCGTTAAAGAGCTTCGGGATTTCTTGGATGATGTTGAGGGTTTAGAAATAGGAATAAAGGGAGAGTATGTTTATGTTGGAGGGAAGATAGTTGTTCCTAATGATATAGGTCGCGTTGTCGTTATTCTCGATAAGTATCCCGATGTGATTCGATTGGTTGAACTTTCTCCTCAAACCCAGAGAGTAATCGCCAAGAAAATGCAAGATGAAATTCAAAAAGCAGGCATGAGAGATGTAACTGTCAGAATAGTAAATAGCCAGTTTTGGCTAGAAGGTGTTGTGACTAATAAAGGTGAACCAGAAAGAGCTCAGAGAATTGCGAACTCCTACGTTCCAGATCAAATTCAATCTTTAGCAGTCAGAACGGATTCTGTTCAAACTGCGAGAAGAAATATTATCGAAAATTTTATCCAACTAAATGAAAAAAAGAAAAAACAACCCGCTGCAAAACTGATAAAGATAACAGCTCAGTTTGTAGAACTTACTAGAGATTATAACAAGATATTTGGATTTAAATGGACTCCAACCCTTGGCGGTGATGGTGGTTCCATCAATTTAGGGCGTGGAAGTTCTGGAGACCTAACGACAAATTCGTCAAATACTTTATCTGCAACGATTTCAAACTTATTTCCAAAACTTGCCTCAGCTAAATCGGCGGGACATGCAAGGGTCATCCAGTCTGGAGTTGTTCTAGTTAAAGATGGTCAATCATCACCATCCACAATTAGAAAAGAAAGCGAGAAGCCTTTTGCAATTGGAACAGGCGAGTTTCTAAAATCAGAAAAAGCCAAGTCTGGTTTTAATTTACAGGTTTCAAAGCCCAAGGTCTTACCAGAAGAAAATATTGAAATGGGGTTAGGTATTTCTGTCTCTGCCACGATTGGAAACCCACCAGAAACTATCGCAAATAGTATTAGTACTTTTGTCTTGATAAAAAACAAAGAAACAGCTGTTGTTGGTGGAATTGTTATTAACAAAACCGCCACGGACTTTGATCGAGATCCTCCTGGAGGAGTTGATACCATTGAAAATGGACAGCCATTATTCTCGTTTATTAAATCTAAATCTTATATAACTTCACGTAATCAATTTGTGGTCTTTGTTACTCCAGAGATTATCGAATCTGCCTCACAGGGTACTGAAGAAATTAAAAAGAAATTTAGACAGAGGACTAGATAATTTGGCTGGATATGTAATAACTATTATTGGAGGTAAGGGCGGACAGGGGAAGTCCCAAGTTGCCGCGAACCTGGCTTTTGCTTATGCACAAGAGGCAAGAACAAAAGTTTTACTTTTGGACTTTGATCAAAAAGCCGGTGGAGATCAAGCTCTTATTACAGGTATAAAACAAAAGAAGACTGTTAAGGAATTGTCTGACTTTGGTGGGGCAATAGATCCTCGCACCATTATGCAATTTGTAAGCGGCCATCCTGCAGGCGTCTCGTTTTGTGGTATGCCCTCGGATTCAACGAATGCGGCTTCTGTCAGCGCAGAAGGTATCGGTAAAACTTTAAAGGCCATTACTAATATCTATGCCTTAACTATAATCGATACAGGTTCAGAACTCTCACCATTAGCGTTAAAAGCATTGGAATTTTCAACAGTCATTTTTATGGTTACGACACCTGATATTCTCGCCGTAAATCAAACAAGAAGATTGTATTCAGAGTTAGTTACTCTAATGTTTCCAAAAGATATGATTCAAGTTCTGCTTAATCAAAATGTAAAAGGCCATCCCGTTACCCCTGAATTAGTTGGGAAGACAGTAGGTAAACCTATTTTTTCAGTAATACCTAAAGATGATGGGACTTGTATAGCCGCACTTAATAAAAAAACACCCGTCATGGTGGCACAAAAAGCCAGTCCTTTTGCAAAAGGAATGATAGATCTTGCCAGAAGGATTATTCAAAAAAATATCTTAAAAACTCTTGATAAATTAAATAAACCTAGTGATGTAGGATCAAAAACCACAGAGAAGGTATCGGGCGGAAAATCAGATAACTCATGGGTTGGACTAAAGAGAAGAATCCATCGTTCACTTGTTGAAGAAATGGATTTAAAAGCGACAGACAAAGATGATCCGAATGCCCAAATTATTTTAAAAGAACAGACAAAAAAACTTGTTGTTGAACTATTAAATAAAGAAGACACCAAAGGCATTCTCACTTCAAGAGAGGACATGAATGGGATTGTGAAAGAAATTATAGATGAAGCTCTTGGCCTTGGTCCTCTTGAAGACTTATTGGCAGATGTAAATTGCTCTGAAATTATGGTCTGTGGACCAGAGAGAATTTTCTATGAGCATGATGGTAAGATTAAAAAATCTAAAATTATATTTACTGACGATAGACAAGTACTTAACGTTATCGAAAGAATTGTGGCCCCGATTGGCAGACGAATTGACGAAAAAACACCTTATGTTGATGCTAGATTGCCTGATGGGTCCAGGGTGCATGCTATTATTCCACCTTGTTCGTTGGATGGATGTACAATTACTATCAGAAAATTCCCAGAGAATAGATTGACCTGGAAAGATTTGGTGAAGTTTGGATCGATCACGCAAAATATGGGTGATTTCCTCAGGATTGCAGTTGAAGGTCATCGAAATATTGTTGTGAGTGGTGGTACTGGCTCCGGTAAAACAACATTAATAAATGTTCTGGGTGGATTTATTCAGGCCAATGAAAGAATCATCACTTGTGAAGACTCCGCTGAACTGGACTTTCCTCAAGATCATGTGGTTCGATTAGAGACAAGGCCTGCTTCTCTTGAAGGTGACGGAGCGATTGATATTCGATGTTTAGTAAAACAAACTTTGAGAATGCGCCCCGATCGAATTGTAGTTGGAGAGTGTCGTGGTGGTGAAACTTTGGATATGCTCCAGGCAATGGGCACAGGACATGATGGCTCAATGACAACCGTCCATTCAAATAATCCTCGAGAATGTATTGGACGTCTTGAAACACTTGTACAGTATGCAGGAGCAGGGTTAAGTCCAAAGGCCATTCGAGAAATGATTGCAGCTTCAGTTCATCTTATTATTCAGCAATCACGGCTTGATGATGGATCGAGACGGATTACACATATAACAGAGATCGGTGGAATGCAGGGAGATGTTGTCACTCTTCAAGATATCTTCTTATACACCCAAAAAGGAATTGATAGGCAAGGTAAAATTATTGGTGAACATGAAGCATCAGGATTTATTCCAAAATTCATCGAAAAACTCGAAAAGCAGGGCTACAATGTTCCCCGAGGACTCTTTTCAAATGAACCTTCTGGAGCACCGTCACCGAAAAAACGACCACCAGATGGTCAACGATCTACACAAGGCCCTCCGCAAGGTAGTCGACCAGATCCGAGAAAAAAAGTTAAAAAGAAAGTTGGTTAATAATGGAAACATTTGTAAAAATTCTAAATAGAAATGGTCTCATTGCCCTAATAGGCTTTGTTATATTTCTTTTTTCTCTAAAATATAGTCAGGCTATTTTTAACTGGATTGAAAATCAAACTTTTGGAACTAGAAACCATATTATGGAAAAGCTCGAACTTTTATTCATCGAAATTGAGCCCCAAAAGATCACCTATCTCTTACTATTTACTTCTGTAGGTGTAGGAAGCTTAGCTTTCCTTTTCTTTGCCATTATTGGTAAGTGGTTTTTAGGTTTTCTTTTTGCAATCTTTCTTTCTTTTTTAGGATTCAAGTTGCCTAAGCCAATTGTTAACTACATGGTAGAACGCAGGATTAAAGAATATTCGCTCCAAATGGTTGATGGATTGCAGTTATTATCAAATGGAATACGGGCTGGCTTATCAGTACCTCAGGCAATCGGTATGATTGTTGATGAAATGCCTCCACCTATATCTCAAGAATTTAATATGATTCTTCAACAGAATAAAATTGGAGTTACGTTGGAGGAATGCTTAGAAAATTTGGCCATTCGTATTCCCACTCAAGATAATGACATGTTTGTTTCAAGTGTTAATATCTTGAGGGAAACAGGCGGTAATTTAGCCGAGGTTTTTGATACAATTGTTGATGTCATCCGAGAAAGAGTGAGATTACAGCAAAAAGTCGACACATATACCGCCCAGGGTATGTTTCAAGGGGCAACAATCTTCTGTATGCCTTTTGCTATTGGAATGATTTATTATGTTACAGACCCTCCTTCAATGGAAAAAATGTTCACTGAGCCCCTTGGTTTGGTGCTCGCATTTTTGGCATTGGTTTTAGATTGTATAGGGGGATTTATTATTCTAAAAATAGTAAAAATAAGGATTTAGCATATTAGAAAACATAAAATTTCTCTAAAGTTAGAAGGGTAAATAGCCGTTATGTAACATTGAGAAGAGAAAATAACTTAAGACCTTAAATAAGGATATTGTCATATGAAGTTCTTTAAATTTTTATTGGTATTGATACTACCACTATCAGCTATCGCTGGGGTTAGTCTGAAAAATGGAAACTTTTATATTTCATATACAGATATATTAGTTCCTGGTGGCGGACACGACTTAAAAACTGTAAGGACATACAATTCTAGAGCAACAGAAATTGGTTGGTTCGGATTTGGTTGGGGAAGTGACTATGAAACATATATTACTGTATCGGCGGACGGTTCTGTGGTTGTACATGAAAATGGGTCTGGTGCATTGACAAGATTTACACCTAAAGAAGCTGTAGACCCTACTGCGGCTGCGAATAAAATTATTGAGGCGATGAGAAAGAAAACATCTCTATCTGAAAAAGTCGCTAGTAACTTAAGAAAAAAACTAGTTGGTGATGCTGAGATTAGACAAGCCTATGCTAGAAAATTTAATGTGAAGGCCAAACTTGCTGCGGGGACAATTCTTTATTCAAATACAAGAGGTCTCCAAGAAATGCATAAGGTTAAAAAAGGTTTTAAAAGAATTTATAATGATGGAAAGGTGGAATACTTTAACAAAAGCGGTAAGCTAACCAAGGTTAAAGACAAGAATAACTACATTGTAAACTTTAAATATGACAAATCTAATAACCTGACTTCTATTAAAGATTCTCTTGCAAAGCAATTATTCCTATCTTGGTACAGCGATGGAAAAGTTAAGGAAGTATGGTCTGCTGGTGACAAAAAAGTCTTTTACAAGTACAAGGGTGACAACTTAGTTGAGACTAAAGACGTAGCTGGGAATGTCTTCAAGTATGAATTTGATGGTCATCATAATATGACCGGTATTGTCTATTCTGATGGTTCAAAAAAGAAGATTAGCTACAATAAGAAAACACAATATGTAACAGAAGTTGTCGATAGAAATGGTGAGTCTACAGGGTATAAGTATGATTCGAATTCAAAAAACCCAGACTTTCATTACTGGACAATTGTTACGAAGAAATCTGCAAATGGAAAAGCGTCAAGTAATAGATTTGAGTATGAAATTAAAACTAGACCTGATGGATCTCAATACACTTATAGAATTGTCACAGAGATCAACTCTTTCAAAACTGAGACAATATACTCTGAATGTTGCTCACTTCCTTTAAAAATCACAAGAGGAAATCACATTACAACTTTTGAGTATAACAAAAAAGGTCTCCTCACATCTAAGTCATCTACAAAAGGTGATTATGTGCGACTTAAATACCATAAGAAGTTTAACAAAATCACACGAGTTGATAATAATAAAGGCTTCACTGACTTTAGCTATGATAAGAGAGGAAATCTTTCTAAGGCAAAGAACAGTGCTGGTAAGTCAGTTCTTCTGATTTATGATCGAAAGGGTAGAATCATTAAGATGGTTGACCAGGATAAGATAAGTAAGAATAAGAAAAGAGTTTTAACATTTAAGTATAATGCACTCGGGAAACCAGTAGAAATTGCCATGCTTAAAGTTGGTAAGATCAATGTTGCCTATGACAATTATGGTGAGATTAAGAAAGTAGAATCAAAATCAGGCCATAAAATGGCATTACAGGTCACTCAGGCCTTCCAGTCTTTATTAGCGATTGTGAAGCCAGCAGGTGTGAACTTAAATATGTAACCTGACTGTGACCTTATTTATGGGCAGTTAAAGAACGAAATAAAGGGAACTTGGCCCCTTGGAGCAACGTAATTTTGGATAATAAGAAAAACGCGTATACTTAGAGGCAAAAGAATAGGAGATAAAAAATGAAATTAATCAAAATACTACTAATGATGGCATTAATGTTCTCGGCAGCAAATTCAGTCTATGCCGAGACAGGCGAGGAAGACGATGCTCCTTGTACAGCGATAGATGATAGTACCGGTGCTAACGAGGTTTCTGGTAGTAATACTCAAGAATCAGATGATGGCACTTCTTCTGAGGGTACAGGCCAGTAGAGACGAGAATAAACATAGAAAATAAAAATTATGCGCAATCTATTAAAGGTTGCGCTTTTTTTTGTCTAAAATTTAGTCATACTCAGAATTCTTTAACATGAATACCTTGGTAAGCCTTTAATATAACATCGACACAGATGGCATACATTATGCATAATTATCTGTAGTTGAAGTTAAATTAGTTGGAGGAAGTATGAAGAAGTTCATCGTATTATTATTTGTATTAACGCTCTCAAATAGCGTTCTTGCCATGGGTGAGATGGGTAAAGGCGAGTGTATTTACGCCGATAACGGACCAAGAAGCACAGAAGTGGTAGAAATTGTTGTAGAAGAAGCTGAGACAGTTGAAGAAGATTCTCTCTCGATCTCTCAGTAATTATTTTTGTCTAGAAATTTATATTAAAAGGTCTCTCGTGAATCAATCCGATAGACCTTTTAAAACTTCTAACAAATCACGCCCTTTAGCCTGGCCATCAAATATCTGTAAAATATTTAGACAATATCAAAAAATAGACGATTTTCAGGTCTCTAACCACCTGAAAATAAATATATAGAGTTGGCACATGTTGTGCAAAATAGAAAGTATCTAAAATTTGATTATTAACCATACCAAGGGGTAAGAGATGAAAAAATTATTATTAGCAGCGATTCTATTTTTAAGTGTTAATTCTACATTTGCATTATCAGAAAATGCATCATCAGATTGTCAGTCATTAAGCAGTAACACAGCTGATGCTGAAGTTGTCTCAGCAAGTGATTCGAGTCAAACAGATGATGGGTCTAGCGCAGGTTCAGCACAGTAATTAAAGTTATTTGTTGATGTGAGAGTTCAGTAAATGTGATTTCTAAAAGCTCAATGTTGTTGTTCAAGTCAGTTAAAAGAGATCCTTAATGGGTCTCTTTTAGTATTTTATTCAGTATTTCTTTTTCTTCGTTAGTAAACTTTTCTCCATCTAAATCAGCGTCTACTTTTGAAACCTCTTGATCAAGATAGATTTTTTTCTTTGTAGATGAAAATTTTGAAAAAACTTTATCTTGAAGAGTAGGCTCTGAATTTGAAAATATTTTCTTTGTGTAATAAGATCCCGATTTTAAAACTTTTTTCGTTTGACCGGACATCGAGATAAATAATAAACTTGTGTATTCATTTGTTTGAGAATGAAGCATACTAAAAAGTGTCCCCTTGGGTAATGGAATACTTAAAATGATAAAGCTAATGGAAAAATAAATGATAAATTTTAAGATGAATAACATTTTAAAGTCCTTTGGAAGTAATATTACATCTTACTTTATTTACAGATTGTAGGAGGTCGATTTCAACAAATGGCTTTTTGATAAAATCGATTGCTCCATTGGAGATAGATTCAATAATAATATCTTCAGTATCTAGGCTGGAGACCATTATTATATTTACTGGTTCAAGACTATTGTCTGTTATATGTTTTGCTAATTCTGTACCACTTATTTCAGGCATGACAACGTCTATTATGTATAGATCTGCATCTCCATCATGAGAAAAACGGATGGTCTCTGTAGCATTGGAAAATTGAGCAACAACATTATGGCCATTAGCTGTGAGAATTTGAGTTGTTGTGTGTCTTGTAAATTCAGAATCATCTACAACTACAATTTTGAGTTTGTCTGACATTAGTTATCCCCTGTATATAATAGTATACCTAATTTCTCTTTAGAGTGAAATTAATTACAGGCAAAACAAAATCCCTAGCGTTTTATTCAGGTAAGCCTAAGCAGCTATTGGTGGAGCGTCGGAACTTTTCTTTTTTGTTGTTTTTCTCTTTGTGACTTTAGTTTTGGCCCATCCGATTAAAGCAATATCTAGAACTTCTTCTATTGTTTTAACAGGTACGAAATTAATTTTATTTCTATACTCTTCTGGAATCTCTTCTAGATCTTTTTTGTTTTGCCATGGAATAACGATTGTTTTGATGTTCTTTCTCATTGCCGCTAGTGCTTTTTCTTTGAGACCACCAATAGGAAGAACCTTGCCTGTTAACGTTACTTCCCCTGTCATGGCAACTTCTTTACTAATTTTGTAATCTGTTAATAAGGAAATAATCGTTGTTGCCATGGTAATGCCTGCGCTTGGGCCATCTTTAGGAATAGCTCCCGCAGGAAGGTGTATATGTATTTCATTTTTTTCGAATGCATCAGCACTGATTCCCAAATCTTCACATCGACTTCTGATGAGACCAATTGCAGTTTGAGCAGATTCTTTCATCACGTCTCCTAATTGTCCGGTCAGGGTTAATCCCTTCCCAGGCATTTTACGTGACTCAATATAAAGTATTTGACCACCTGCGGATGTCCAGGCCAGTCCTGTACAGACACCTACCTGATCCGCAGACATTGAATCTTCATCACTATAAACAGGTGGACCCAGTAGTTTTAATACGGTTTTTCCAACAATATGTGTTTTTCCAGCTTCACCACGAGCGATTCTTGTCGCCACTTTTCTACAAAGAGCACCAATTTTTCTCTCAAGGTTTCTAAGTCCTGCTTCAGATGTAAATCCTTCAATAACGGTGGAAAGGCCTTCATCTGAAAACTCAATATTGTCATTAGAGATACCATTTTCTTCCATTTGTTTAGGAATGATATACTTCTTTGTGATTTGTACTTTTTCTTCTTGAGAATATCCGGAAAGGTTAATGATTTCCATTCTGTCTCTAAGTGGAGCCGGAATATGTTCTAACATATTTGCTGTAGCAATAAACATGATACTTGAAAGATCAAATGGAACATTGAGATAATGATCTCTGAAGCTATGATTTTGTTCTGGATCTAAAACTTCTAGAAGTGCTGCAGATGGGTCACCTTTAAAATCTCCACCTAATTTATCAACTTCATCTAATAAAATGATAGGATTATTTGTTTTTACTTGTTTCAAGGCTTGTATCACTCGACCTGGCATAGAGCCAACATATGTTCTTCTATGGCCTCGAATTTCAGCCTCATCTTTAATTCCGCCAAGACTGATTCTGACGAATTCTCTACCCATTGATCTTGCAATCGATTTACCAAGAGATGTTTTACCCACTCCTGGAGGGCCAGAAAAACAAAGTATTGGACCTTTCATATCTTTACCTTTGAGTCTTTTGACTGCTAGGTATTCTAATATTCTTTCTTTAATTTTTTCTAATTCAAAATGATCTTCATCTAAAATCTTCTGTGCCGAATCTAGATCAAGGTGTTCTTCTGACGAGATTGCCCAAGGTAAATCAGTTAGCCACTCAAGGTAAGATCGAACAATTCCCGATTCTGATGAGTCGGGATGCATTTTTTCCAACCTTGAAAGTTGCTTAATGGACTCTGTCTGAACTTCTTCAGGCATTTTGCAGTTTGCAATCTTTCTTTTAAATTCCGAAATCTCATCGTCTGGTTGTTCTTCTTTACTATTTTCACCTAGTTCAGACTTTATCGCTTTAATTTGCTCTCTTAAAAAATATTCTTTTTGATTTTTTGTAATTTCTTCTTTGGCATTGTTCTTAATCTTGGCCTGCATGGCCAAGATTTCTAATTCTCTTGTAAGAATGTCATTTATTTTTTGTAATCTCTCAACAGGGTCAAGGGTTTCTAGAACTGCCTGAGCTTCTTCTACATGAAGGTTGAGATTTGAGGCAACCAGATCTGCTAGTCTTCCTGGGTCTTGGATATCTTCCAATACCATTAAGATATCAGGAGAAAGAACTTTTCCAAGAGTGATCACTCTTTCCAGTTGCTCTCTTATTGTTCTCATAAGTGCATTTATTGCGACATTATCTGCTTCAATTGCAAGATCTTCTACTTTTGTCACTTTTGTAACGAAGTAAGGTTCTGTCTGTGGATATGATGTAATTCGCGCTTTATTTAATCCTTGTACAAGAACTTTAATTCTTCCATCAGGAAGCTTTCTCATTCTCATGATCATGGCAACAGTGCCTAGTTCATAAATTTCAGATGGGTCTGGAGTTTCAGATGTAATATCCTTCTGACTTGATAATAAGATCATTCGATCTGTCTTATTAAGTGCATGATCTACGGCCTCGATACTTGATTCTCTTCCCACAAATAGTGGTAAAATCATAAACGGATATATAACAATATCTCTAATAGGCAATAAGGGAAGATTTTCTTTAAACTCGATATCATCACCCTCGTAATTCGTAACCATATTATTCCTCCAAACAAACATCTCATGCACAATTGGCTTACAGTTATTGATCGGGTTATTAATATAAGTCTTTAAAATATTTTACCACTTTCTGGGATAATTTATTGAAATTTAACTGACAACCTTGGTATGGCTGTGCTTAAATTTACTCTGACGTCCTTTTAACAAAGGTTTCCATAAGTAGTATACTAGGGAGCTCAAATAAAACTTTTTTAGGAATAAATTATGTCTGACACGATCTCTCTAGTAATTTTAGCAGCCGGTGAGGGTAAAAGATTAAAGTTAAATTGCCCTAAAGCATTAGCTCCGATGGCAGGTCGGAAACTGGTAGACTTCCCTGTTGGAGCGGCTCTTGGGTTTTTATCTGAAGGTAATATTGAAGGTAATATTACATTAGTTTTAGGACATGGCGCCACAGAAGTTAAAAATTATATTAATTCAAAATATGATGATGTAAATACAGTTTTTCAAGAAAATCAACTTGGAACAGCTGATGCTGTGAACTCATATTTGAAATCGGTAGATATAAAAGACGATAAATCTGATTATACATTTGTCATGTGTGCAGATACTCCCATGATTGGAGAAGAAGACTTAACCAGACTTTATAATATTATTAAATCAAAAGAATTAGATGCATTGGCAGCGACTTTTTTAGCAAAAGATCCATTTGGCTATGGAAGAATAGTTTTATCAAAGCAAGGTTTTCATATTGTTGAAGAGAAAGATGCCAATGAAGAAACAAAAGAAATACAAGAAGTTAATTCTGGACTTTATGTTTTTAAATCATGCTTTTTAAGAAAAGAAATAAAAAAAATATCAAACAAGAATCAATCAGGAGAGTTTTATCTAACAGATATCTTCGAAGAAGATAAAAATGTTAAAACTGAATGTTTCGAAAATGAAGAAATATTTTATGGTGTCAATGACCTGCAACAACTACAGCAATCAGAACGATTTATACGCTGGGAACATATGGGAAAATTGCGTGATGAAGGTGTTAGACTTATTGACCTTTCTCATACTTATATCGACTTAGATGTCGAAATTGGAGTTGGAACCTGTATTTATCCGAACGTATTTCTTGAAGGAAAAACAAAAATTGGTGCAGATTGTTTAATTGAAGCCGGCTCAATTATTAGAAATTCTGTATTACACGATAGCGTGAATATAAAAGCTTATAGTCATCTCGAAGATGTCATTGTTCGATCACATGCTAGTATTGGCCCCTTTGGACGCCTTCGGCCAGGCACAGATATTGGCGCGGAAAGTAAGATTGGAAATTTTGTAGAAATAAAAAAATCAAAACTTGAAAAGGGTGTCAAAGTTTCGCACCTGAGTTACGTTGGTGATGCTGAAATTGGAGAAGAGTCAAATATAGGATGTGGATTTGTCACCTGTAATTATGATGGAAAAAACAAACATAAAACTGAAATTGGTAAAAACTGTTTTATAGGTTCTAATTCACAAACAGTTGCTCCTGTTGAAATTGGAAACGATTGCTTTGTGGCCTCGGGGTCTACTATTAATCAGCCTATGGAAGATGGGTCTTTTGCTATTTCGAGAGGAAGACAGGTCACTAAGCCTGGACTAGCAAAAAAATTCATTAAAAAGTGAAAATACATATGTAAATTCCGCACCGCGCACAAGGCAAATGGCTCTGGTAATGGTATTTATAAACGTTAAAATTATTTTACCAAGAGGTTTGAGTATGTGCGGTATCGTAGGCCATTTTGGTCCACAGAATTCAGTTGAAATTGTTTTAGAAGGGTTAAAAAGATTAGAATATCGAGGGTATGATTCTGCAGGTGTGAGTTTTATTGATGAGAAAGAGAATCTAAATGTTTTTAAAAAATCTGGAAAACTACAAAACTTAAAAGATCATTTAGGTGAAGTGAACTTCACCGCCAGATCATGTATAGGCCATACGCGTTGGGCGACTCATGGAGAAGTAAATGATGAAAACTCTCATCCCCATAGTAATAATGAAATTGCACTGGTCCATAATGGAATAATTGAAAATGCCACCTATCTGCGTAAGCAACTTCAAGATCAGGGATTTAAATTTCAATCTGAAACTGACTCAGAAGTATTTTTGGGACTATTAGCTGTTTCGAGAAAAAAAGGATTAAGCTTCAAAGAAACAATCATTGAATCTTTTGTTCAAATAGAAGGAAATTCGGCCTTTGTTATACTCGACAGTCAAACTTCGGACATTTTTGCATTTAAAAGGGGAGCTCCTTTAGTTGCGGGCATTAATGAGATCAGTTCAGAAGTTTTAGTTTCTTCTGATCCTTATGCGTTAGCTGGAATGGTAAATAAAATATATTTCCCGGAAGACAATGTTATCTGTCACCTCTCTGCTAGTAATAAAAATCTATTAAATTTCTATGAAATGGATGGAACAACTTCAACTCGATACTTATCAAAAATGTTGGCCATAGATGCAGCCGTATCTGAAAAAGGAGACTTCGAGCATTTCATGCTAAAGGAGATTCATGAGCAGCCAGAACTTATCCGTTCCCTTACACAATATTATTTTGACGGCGAAGGATTAGAATCATTAAAAAGGATTTCTAAAATTGAAACTTCAAAGATTCATATCTCTGCTTGTGGAACTGCTTTCTATGCAGGACTTCTAATAAGGGACTTCTTCGAACGATTTAATCGCATCAATTGCACTGTAGAATTGGCCAGTGAGTTTAGATATCGAAATCCTATTATAGACTCTAAGGATTTAGGTCTCTTTATTAGCCAGTCTGGGGAAACAGCGGATACTTTGGCCGCACACACTCTTTGTAAAAATGAAGGCATAAAAACTATTTCAATTGTAAATACGGAAGGATCAACTCTGTATCGAGAAGCCACTGACAATTTATTGATACGTGCAGGAATTGAAGTAGGAGTTGCAAGCACTAAAGCTTTTACTCAGCAAGTGTTAACAGGTCGTTTGTTTTCTGCAGCTTTAGAGGGAGTTTTAAATAATGAAGAAGAAAAGAAAAAGCTTGTTAATAAGTATGCTCTCCTTGCTGAACGAGTTGATGAGCTATTACTAAAAATAGATGAAATAAAAGAAGTCGCAGAAAAAATTTATAATTATAATGGATTCTTTTTTACGGGAAGAGGAGCTTATTACCCCGTTGCTCTTGAAGGCGCATTAAAACTAAAAGAAATAGCGTATGTTCATGCAGAAGGGTATGCCGCCGGAGAGTTAAAACACGGCCCCATCGCCCTAATCGACCATCGCATGGTGAATGTTGCTATTATAGGACCTGAACTTTTTGAAAAAACGATATCAAATATTTCTGAAATCAAAACAAGAAAAGGAATCATTGTTACCATTGGTGAAGAAAATAATTCAGAGCTAGAAAATATCAGTGATTATTATATTCAATTAAATTTAAAAGGACTTGATGAACTCCGTCCGACATATATAAATATTGTTAATCAGCTTTTGTCTTATTATATCGCAAAGCTCAAAGGGACGGATATTGATAAGCCTAGAAACCTGGCTAAATCAGTGACTGTGGAGTAAGGGTGAGCCAGACAGTAAAGTTTGATCAATTAAATAAGGCCCAGCAAAAAGCTGTTCTCGCTAATGAGGGACCTGTTATGATATTAGCTGGCGCTGGCTCTGGTAAAACGAGGACTCTTGTAAGTAAAATATCTTATCTCATTGAAAATCTTCACATCAGTCCTTTTCAAGTGCTGGCATTGACTTTTTCTAATAAGGCCGCAAGGGAAATGAGGGAGAGGGTGGCCAAGGCCGTTTCAGATGATATTGGTGCACTTGGGATAACCACTTTCCACGCTTTTTGTGCTCGAGTTCTTCGATCTGAAGCAAGTTATATAGGCCTTAGTCAGAACTTTACTATTTATGACACTAGTGAATCGAAGGCCATTGTAAAACAAATCTTATCTCGTCATGGAATTTCTACAAAAGAGATCAATCCAAAGGAAATCCTTTTTTACATTAGTGAAGTTAAAAATATTGGATATTACCTCGGTGCGAAAGACTTTGAGGAAGCGATTGACAAAAATGATCCTTACTTTGGTTATTTTACTGAGTATGAATCTGAATTGGCTAAGTCTAATGCAGTAGACTTTGGAGGACTTATTAATGGAGTCATTCAATTGTTTGAAAAATTTCCTGATGTATTAAAAAAATATCAAGACAGATATAAATATCTTTTTGTTGACGAGTATCAAGATACAAATAGAGCACAATTTAAATTACTTTGCCTTCTTGCTGAAAAATGTCTTTCTGTTTGCGTTGTTGGTGATGAGGATCAATCTATTTATTCTTGGAGAGGAGCAGATATCAATAATATTCTTGATTTTGAAGAATATTTCCCCGGTGTTCAAACTTTAAAATTAGAACAAAACTACAGATCTTCAAAAATCATCATTGATGCAGCATCGTGTGTTATCGGCAGAAATATGCACCGAAAGGGCAAGGAGATGTGGACTGATAACGACGAAGGTGATTGTGTAGAAATAATTGAATGTCATAATGATAAGTCTGAAGCAGAGTTTATCTCAGATAAAATTATCAAGTTAAAAAGAAATGGTGTTGATACTGAAGAAGTTGCTGTCTTTTATAGAACAAATGCACAATCGAGAATAATTGAAGACTCTTTAAGAAAAAATAACATTGCTTATAGAGTTGTAGGTGGAGTTAAATTCTATGAAAGAAAAGAAATTAAGGATCTATTGGCGTATATTAGAGTCGTCGTGAACCCAAAAGACTCTCTTGCTTTCAGTCGAATAATAAATGTTCCTTCAAGAGGCATTGGAACTACTTCGTTGAGAAAACTTGAATCTGCGGCCATAAAAGATGGTCTTTCTTTGCCTGCAATTGCAAATGCAGTGATCGATCAAAGAGAAAATTATCAAGATTTAAAGTTTAGCGCAAAAGTTCGATCTTCATTGTCTCAATTAAATACACTTTTTAATGAATCTTCTCTCATGGATCAGGAAGGAATTTCACCATCAACTATATATGAAAAGCTTCTCCATGAATCTGGCTATTACGATTTCTTAAAGGCCAGTAAAGATTATGAATCTATGGCGAGAATAGAAAATCTTGAAGAATTGGGAAATGCAATCTCACAATATGAAGAGTCTGATCAAAAGCCGTCGCTTTCAGGATTTTTAGAAACTGTCACGCTTGATACCTCAAATGACGAAGGTATCGAAAATGAAGATCAAGAAAGTAGAGAAGTCAGTCTTATGACGATTCATGGTGCTAAGGGATTAGAGTTTTCATACGTCTTTATTTCAGGTGCTGAAGAAAATATATTCCCCTCCTTTCGCTCAATCGAAGATGCGGGGGGTCATGGGGTTGAAGAAGAAAGAAGATTATTCTATGTGGCCATGACAAGAGCTATGAATAAACTCTATATCTGTTTTGCCCAAGGAAGAATGCTTTTTGGTCAGTTGAAATTTAATGGACCAAGTCGATTTATAAATGAAATTCCTGAGAAGTATTATATATGGCGAAAGCTTACAACAGGGGGGAGTTCAATTCATTCAGGATTTCAAAAAGAAGATGAGTGGGATGATTTTAATCAAGAAACAAATTATGAAGAGATGGAAACAGTTAAAGTGATTGCAAAACCCTCTCAGGAATATAAAAAAGGAATGAAAGTGTTACACTCTTTATATGGACAAGGAGTCGTTAACTCAAGTGATGGATTTGGTAACGAAGAAAAGGTCGTCATTCGTTTTACCGACGGAGCAACGAAAAAATTCTTGGTTAAGTTTGCACCTTTAACAAAGTTTTAAGTGATCATAATGAAAATAAAGAAAAAATATTATCTTTCCCTCGTTATCATTTTACTCCTAATGGGCATAATGTTAGCTGCCGTGTCAAACTTAGTATCAACATCTGATTTGGAAAAAGAAATATATGAAAACGTGTCCTTGCTGTTGGAAAAATCAACAATAAAGCATGAAAAGATTAAAATTGAATATGGACTGAATATTAGATTTATAATCCCAAAGCTTGAGATCATTTCCACAGTCTCAAAAAAGGTAATAGCCTCAGTCAAACAAGTTGAAGTCAAGGCACCTCTGTGGTCATTATATTTGCCAAGTTTTCCTGTCTCTTATCATTTTAAAGATATTCAAATTAATATTGGTGAGCAATTAAATAATGTCGTGAATATTAAAAAGCTTCAGGAAAGAATGACTTATAAAAACCTGCTCGGTTTTGATACTTTTCATGAAAAAAGTAAACATAGTATTTTCTTTGACGGAATTAACCTTCACTCAAAAACGGTTGACTTCCCAATCCAATATTTAAAACTGAGGAATTTTTCTTGGAGTAAATTTGTTGCTTATGAAATTAGACATCAAATTAAGGAGAATAGGCTTTTACCTGATCTTTTTGCAGATTATGTCTTGATCGGAGAAGTAAACTTAGGAGAATCGATTGAGAGAAAAGATTTAAGAACTAAAGCACAACTAAAAATTTCAAAGTTAAATGTCGGTAAAATGATTGATATTCAGTCATTAATAAACGGTAAAATTGCTCTTCATATTGGTGGAAAAGATATTCTCGATGGTCATATTTCTACTCTAGGAGAAATCGAATTAGACTCACGTTTCTTTCTCAAAGGGAGAGTTTTAGATCTTTTGGGGATGAGGTTTAAACTCCCTGTCGCTAATATGGTAGTTTTGAAAAAAATCCTTCCTGGATTTAAAGAAAGTAATAAAATAATCATCGAGGGAGATTTAAAGGGAATAGGAAGCGATATCGTACAACCCGATTTAAATTTTAACTTTTCGGAATCGATTCAATTATCAAAGAATAAGTTTTCATTTAAAACTACTATGAAGGGAACTTTAAAAGAAGATAGATTAGACTTTTCTTTTTCCAGTCTCTTTAGTGAAGGCGTGATCAATGGGCGTGTACGTGCTCCCGTTTATGACAGACGAACAGGGCTGTTATTTACTTTGGATAAAAATATCAACTTAAACTTAGAAATCAAAGATATTGATTTAAAGGTAATGGCACTGAAAAAGAAATCATTCTACTCTTTATCAAAAAAATATTTTAGTAAAACAGATTTGTCAAAAAAGTTTAAAAAAATTGAGATTAAAATTAAAGATTGTAAATATGACAAGAGAAAACTCGATGGACATGGAGTTTTTAAAAGAGATGAAAAGTCACTTACTACAAAGGATTTTACTCTTAATTACGATGGAGGCTCTTTAGTGACTGATCTTATACTCAGTCCGGATTATATAGAGGGACAATTGGCATTTGAGAATTTTAATGTTGAGGGAATTACAGCCATTTTAGAGGGAGGGAGACTTCCTATTTCTGGAACATATTCTGGAAAACTTTCGGGAGTCTTTTCAAAATCGACACGATTCTCTCATGAATTAAATATTAACTTAATTGGTCGTGATGGAATCTTAACAAAAGGACAATCTATTTCTTCTGTAGGGTCTGCAATGGCAAAATTTTCTCCGGATTTAACTCTTTCAAAAGGAGCGAATTCATTTAGTAAGCTTTTGTTAATGGGACGTTATGCGAATAATAACTTAATAATAAAAAATATTACATATGAAGACAAAAACCATGAGCTCAAAGTTCAGGGGACGGCAAATATCATTATCACAGAAATTAAAGAAAAGAATTATATTGGAGAAGGGTCAAACTTTTTGATTAATTTAATTGATCAGAAAAATACATTATGGACAAAAAAATCGGCCATCAATCTACCTAAAGAAGTACCTATGAAAATACAACGAATTAACCAAGAATGGGTGCCTGACTTGCTCTATACAATCAATAAGATTAAGGATGAGCAATGAAAAATCTCGAATATGTTTCTATCCGCTGGAAAAATGACTCTTTACATATACTGGACCAGAGAAAACTTCCGAATGAAGAGACTTACATTATTGCTCAGACTAGTGAAGATATATTTCACGCAATAAAGGACATGGTGGTTCGAGGCGCGCCTCTTATTGGTTTTACTGGTATTTTCGGAATTCTCTTTTGGGTAAAAGATGTATTTAGCTCAGAAGAAGAATTGAATCAGATTTCAAAATATCTAAATAGTTCGAGGCCAACTGCTATAAACCTTTCTTTTGAATTAGATAATGCAGTATCGCTTGTGAAAAATGCCATTAAAAAAGACAAGACTCAAGAAGAAACGATGCAATTGATACTAGACCATGCCATGGCACAAATAGATAAAATTAGAATCGATAATCAAAAGATGGCCGATTTAGCAGCAGATCATCTTTACAAACTTTATGGTGAGAAGAAACTGAATATTGTTACTCTTTGCAATACCGGATTTTTGGCATGTGGCCCAATGGGAACAGCTCTTGGAGTGATCTCTAATTTATCAAAATTAAATAGAGTCAATATGGTTTATACTTCTGAGACGAGACCGTATTTACAGGGCTCTCGTCTAACTTCCTACGAATTAAAAAAAGAAGGTATCGATCATAGAATTATTGTTGAGGGGGCACATTCCTATATATTAGAAAATAAACAAATTGATGCAGTTTTTATTGGAGCTGATAGAATTGTTTCTAATGGTGACACTGCAAATAAAATCGGATCATCAACCCTATGTTTAATTGCAAAACATTATAATGTTCCTTTCTTTGTTGTTGCTCCAACATCCTCTTTTGACCTATCTTTAGAAACTGGAGACGATATAGAAATTGAATTAAGAGATGAAGACGAAATTTTAAGATACAAAGAGTACTTAATCGCTCCCAAGGGGGCGACAGCAATAAATCCAAGTTTCGATATTTCTCGAGGTGAATATATAAGAGCAATTTTCTGTGAAAAAGGTGATATTTCACCAGTCACAAATGAAAAAATAAGCATAGTACACGCGGCTTCAAATGAGTAATGAGCTACGATCATCCATTGATATTGGTTCTAACTCAGTCTTGTTACTTATCGGGATCACGGTAGAATCAAAGATACAGGTCTTAAGAGATGAATCAAGGGTCACAAGCCTTGGTAAAGACTTAGATCTTAATAAAAAATTCATCAATGAGTCTATGGATAAAACTTATTACGCCTTAGAAGAATATAAAAAACTAATCGAAGTAGCGGGACTTAATTCATCTGATACAATTGTGTCGGCAACAGAGGCCAGTCGAGTCGCAACAAATGCAAAAGTATTTTTTGAAAAAATAAAAAAAAATTTAGGGTTTAATATTCAGCTTATTTCAAGTGACGGAGAGGCATACTACACAGGCCTTGGTATTTCACTCGCTTCAATATCGAACACTCAGGCGGGTAATGAAAAAATCATTATTGATCTCGGAGGAGCATCCACTGAATTAATAAAAATAAGTTTAAGTCCATTTGAGATAAAATCCTCACTCAGTCTTCCTCTTGGATCAGTTAGGGGACAGGACTGGATAGACAAAAAAATACTTCGAGAAAAAGTCGAAGAGATATTTCGCACATGGGATTTGACACCATATCACCATCATTCACCTATTTTCGTAGCAGGAACTATGACTTCAATTGCATGTGTAATGAAAAGTTTAAATACATTTGATGCCGAAGAGATAAACGGTCAAGTATTCTCTCTTGAAAACTTCAATGATTCTATTCAAAAGATCTCAGAAGACACCCATGAGGAACTGCTTTCAAAATATCCTTATTTGGGAAAACGTGCTCGAACTATTGCTGCTGGTGGACTGATAATTAAATCTCTGTGTGAACAACTAAATGTGCAGAAACTAGAAATTTCTACCTCTGGACTTCGTCATGGTACACTATTTGAAGGAGTAATTAACGATGGATTTATTACATGAAAATGGCGGCAATTTAGACGACGCTATCAAATTAAAAAAAGACCAAGTTTTATTTGTAGAAGGTGAATCTTCAGCCTATCTCTATATTGTTGTTCGTGGAAAAATTCGCATTGTTAAAGAATTGGAAAGTAAATTCATCCCAATCTCAGTTGTTGGCGAAAAATCCTTTATAGGTGAATTATCTATGTTTTCAGATGACGTGAGATCAGCCTCAGCTATTGCCATGGAAACGACATCAGTCCTTATGATCAAAAAAAGTGATATTAGAAAAGTATTGAAGTCATGCCCGGATTGGGTTTCCGAAATCATGCAAACACTTTCAGGACGACTCCGTGGAGGGCTAGACATTTTAAGAGAACATAATATTGTTGATGGTGCTAGTGATTCTGAAAATAATTTATCTCCACAAGAATCAAAGAGTATCACCGCTAGTTTGAAGGCCTATAGAAAGAGAAGGGGACTCAACTCATAGTTGAACTTGACCTCTTTTGGATAAGTTAATCAAAATACCAACAATTCTATTTTGAGCTTTTTTAATTAATGCTCTGCTGTCTTTTATAGGTTTAACCAATATTGTATAAGCGATTTCAGCATATTCTCTAGGTGCTAAAGATAAGATTCTTCTTTGAAAACTTGAATCAATATCCTTTAAGGCAAGTCCTAGAATTTCTGGTTTAGCCTGAGTGAACATAACACAAATTTCATGGTCACTTAATTTATCTAAATCACAGAATGATAAGCTTTTTTCTTGAAGCTCTAAGGCCAGCGATGGGTTTCTTTGTTTAATATTGGTGAGAAGAACATTTTTTTCTTCAGCAGTCATAAACTCGAGCATCTCAACAATTTGCGCCTTACCATTTAAAAATACAGATCCTTCATTTTTTGTAAATTCCATAATCAACTCCTATTTAGCTTTCAACTGGCTCAAGTTTAGATTGTTCTATTCTAAACTTTGCTTCAGCTCTTTCTAACGTCTTCTTATGTGAAGTCATGATATCGTCAAGTTCATTGACTTGATTCTCGTGTACTTCAATTTTTTGATCTTTATGTGACTTTCTTAATGCTATTAATTCTTGTTGAAGTCTTTCGTCTTCAGTTTTAACTGCGTAAGAATGTCTTTTTCTTATTGAATTGAGTTTTTGTTCAAGCTCATTTTTCATATTTGAGATTTGTGTCTCATAATCATTTTGCATTCTTTTTAAAGTGGCCGTACTGTTTTTTATCTCAGTTCGGAAATCTCTTTCGTTTTTTGTACGAACTTTTTTCATTTCAAATGAGTGCCGTTTGCTCTCTGTTTCTTTGAATTTTCGAACCTGGTAATCTGTGATCGTACTGGACATATTTTCTTCTCATATGATTCTTTACCAACCCTAAAAGAGCGGTCATAATATATTATAAGGAGATCCTGAAATGACTTCTAGCAGGCAAATATGTCATGCCCACTGTTGAGGCGTTTAAAACTGGAATAAAGTTAAATGATTAATATTACAGAATTGTACTCAAACGATTTTTTCTTTTCCGAGGAAGAATTTGCCGAATTTCGAGACTGGCTCTCTTTGAATATGGATGGAATTACTTGGCAGGGCAAATACAAGTCTGAATTTGAAGAGTTTTGGACGAATTTTTTTGTCAGTGGAATGTCGCTTACTCAAATGATGATGCGATTTGAATACGCAATTGAAAAAGTTAAAATCGGACCATTGTCTTCGTGGTTTAGTTGGTTACAAGAAAAATTTCTTTGTTATATCTTTGTCTCTAAAGATATTACAATTGAACAGCTATCGAGCCTAAGTAGAATTCGGGCTAAGCATTTAGCAAATATTTTAAGAAACTTTTTTACAGATAACTTTCCTCATCTCGATGATTATTTCGCTGAAGTTTTTCAAATTGCTCATCATGCTAGCGAGAATCTTTCTCTTTCGTTTAAATCTTTAGATGCAGAAATAAATTCAGGTGATACCAAGTTCGGCTCATTTGAAGATGACATTATGCCGTCCATGGAAGTTACTCTTTATAAAGAATGGGGTGATTTTTTAAAAAAAATGAGAAAAGATTTTGTTGCTACTGAGATTGATTTAAATAAAATAAAAAAAGAGGCTTCTTTTAAATACCAGCTTAATACTCTTCGAGACTTTTTCTTATTTCTCATTATTGGATGGCTTGTGATTTTCATTATTAAAGTAGGAAATGAATATTATAATGAGACTTTAATTAAAAAGATTTCTATTTATGAACCACAGTTCCAATGGCTCGACAAAACTTTAACTTTTAAATCCACATCTGATGACGTTATCTCTAAAAACTTTAAATTGGATGCTGATGAAATAGAGAATATTGTTGATAGTAAGTTCAATATTCCTGAAGAATATCAGGAAGCAGAGAGATTCGAAACTGAATCTGAAGTTATTCTTACCTCTTGGGATTCCTTACCGAAAGACTTTACTATCACAGAGCTTGAGCAATCTAAATATGAAGAGTCAACAAAGGGTGGGTATAGGGATACACGTTTTGGAAATAAAAAAGTTTATAGAGTAATGATGAAAACTGTAAATACTCTTCGATCAAAAGAAGAATTGGTAAAATTATTAACAAAATACGCTGTCAAACAAGTAGATCAAGTTGAGCCAGGTCTTAGTGTTCCCGGTGGAGTCTATTATAATCTGTTCGTTCCTAGAAAGTTTTTAAAAGAATTCCTCGCCCAGGTAATGGATATTGATGAGTCTATTCTCTATGAAAGCAGGACTCGTGGCCGAAATCCAGCCGGTAAAAATAAAGTTTTTATTTGGATGAAAGCTATTTAAAGAGGTTACTAATTTTCAAACTTTTAATAATGGTGTCAATTCACATTTGACCGTCAGGAATTGAAAACAGTGCCTTTATTTTTCGAAGTAAAACATGACTCTTTCCCAGATAAATCCACTGCTTATAAAATCCAATTAGTAAGGCACCAGAAAAGCCGTAGACCACACCAGAATGAGTTGTTTTGGCCACCATTCCAGTATCATGCGCTCCGCCAAGTAAAAAAGCAATCATGCCAAGAATGAGAATGAGCATAGTCCACGGAATAGTTTGACGCTTACATGTGGTGCTGTCATGAACAAATTTTGCGACTTTTGTCTTGTATGGTTGGAGGTCTTTTGGTGCTTGATCAAAGAGTTCTTTAAGATTAGTAGTGGAATCTAGAATGTTATAAACGTTCGTTACAAGCCTTGAGACACCAATAAAGTAAAACATGATGAAGGCCTGTGCAAAGATTGTGTAAATAAAAACAGGTATGGCCAGTTGGATATGATTGAGTGTGAACTCTACAGCTCCAAGTGCCGAAAGTACTGTGATTACTACTCCTACAAGCATAAGTATATTTAATGTTCGAAGTAAATACGCCATAATTTACCAATTGATCCTTAAGAAAATTGTCATTAAATAGCTTATTTGCTATTAAGACACATACTTCAATATATGACGGCAACATAAACCACATTCCATTGAATGAAAAGGATGATGAATCCATGAATGATTCTTCACGTGTTGAAACAAAGCAAGAAAATAAAATTTTAGAAGGCTCTATATTTGGGAACCTAATGATACCTGTAGCGATCGTTCTAGTGGGGGCTTTGATCATTTTCGGTGTTACCAAAATGATTTCTACGGAGCGTTCATACAAAGATCTAGTTAATGAAATGCAATCCAAAACTTTTGGCAACAGATGGATTGCAGCCTACGAATTATCGAAGCAAATTACAGCGTCGCAGATTCCTGAGTCTGATATTCCATGGCTCGTCACGAATTTGAAAGAAGTGTTTGATTCAGCAAGGGACCCACGCACTAAAGAATTTATTGTGGTAGCGATCGGAGCCCTGCATCATAAAAATACAATTAGCTTTTTAACAAAGGTATTAGGGTTAAATGATCCAAAAATGAGTTTTCACGCCATTGTTGCTATTGGAAATATGAAAGGTCCGATCCCAATGGAGTGGTCAAAGCTAGAAAATTTTCTCGATTCTAAAGATGAGGGACTCCAACAGGCTGCCATTCTTACACTTTCAACACATCGAGTAGGAACTTCTGAGATTAGGATTCAAAATTTTTTAAACCACGAGAGAAGCTCTCTACGATACTCCTCTGCTTTGGGACTGATAAACTTTAAAAATACAAATGCCATTTCTGTCTTGAAGGAAATATTAAATATCAAAACAGCTGGAGTGACACAAACTCCTAAAGGACAGATAGGCGCTAATGACATACTGGGATTAAAGTTAAATATTTTACATGCTGCGCGCAGAGAAAAATGGAAGGCATTAAATGATTCCTTCCAAAAATTGGCCAAGGATAATGATAATAAAAAGGTCTCTCTGAAAGCAGTTGAGGTTTTAAAACTATTGAAAAATTGATAGATATTCTTATAATCTAAGCTACTGATTTTATAATCTCTAAGAATTCTTTAATATGTTTTAAAGAGAGTTTGAAAGATAGCTTGCTTTTTTTAAAGAATAAAAAATCTTTAGAGCAATAATAGGGGAAAATATTCATGAGTGAAGAATTACAACTTCATCTGAACCGAAGAGAATTTTTTAGTTATTTAAGCGTTGGTTGGATTACATTTACTGCTGCTTGTGCAGGCATGGCCAGTCTTGCTTTTAGATTTTCTTATCCAAATGTTAACTTTGAACCAGAGATGGAATTCCTTGCTGGAAAAACTTCTGATTACGAAGAAGGAGTTGATGAAAGATGGAAAAATGGTTTTGGTGTTTGGATGGTTAAAGTTGAAGGAAAACTTTTTGCTCTTTCAAATATCTGTACACATCTTGGCTGTATTCCTAACTGGCTACCAGCAGAATTAAAATTTAAATGTCCCTGTCATGGTTCAGGTTATTATATGACTGGCGTAAATTTTGAAGGACCAGCACCAAGGCCTCTAGAAAGATATGCAATTTCAATAACAACAGAGGGTTTAATTAAAGTTGATAAAACAAAAATATATAGATCAGAAAAAGGACAATGGGATCACCCGAGTTCATTCATTCCAGTTTAATATAAAAGGTATTTGAAATGGCAGGTAAAGGAATAGCAGATTACGTCAGAGGGACACAAGTTTGGAAATCTATTTTCAGGCATGGGCCACCAGAGAACGCAAGAAATAGAGCTGCAGTTGTTGCAGGAAATGTTTTCCTACACTTACATCCAATCAAATTGAAAAAATCAGGAGTACAACTTGGTTATACTTGGTGTATGGGGGGATTAACATTTTTTATTTTCTTGGCACTAACCGTAACTGGTGTGCTCTTAATGTTTTATTATCGGCCGACAGCTGAATATGCTTACAATGATATTATCGCGCTTAAGGAACATGTACCACTCGGAATAATGAGAGAGATACATCGTTGGGGTGCTCACGCCATGGTTATTACTGTTTGGCTTCATATGTTTAGAGTTTTCATGACAGGATCATATAAACCTCCTCGAGAATTTAATTGGGGTGTTGGTGTTATTCTTCTTGTTTTAACATTATTACTTTCATTTACTGGGTATTTACTTCCTTGGGATCAGCTAGCAATTTGGGCTATTACCGTTGGATCAAATATGGCGAAGGCAACTCCTTTTATGGGTCACGGTGGTCCAGGTGCTGCACTTGCTCAAATTGGTGATTTTGTGATGGTTTCGGATAAAAATGATGTCCGATTTCAATTATTGGCCGGGCGCTTTGTTGGTGAGCCAGCATTACTTCGTTTCTACATTCTTCATTGTGTATTTATCCCATGTATTGTGGCCGTACTTATTGCAATTCACTTTTGGAGAATAAGAAAAGACGGTGGTATTTCGGCTCCACTTTAAAAATATTTAGATTAAGAAGCCAAGGATATATTAGTTATGAAGGAAATTATTAACTGGATGGCAGAACCTATTAGGTCTTTTCCAACTTTTGCAATTTTATTTTTTCTTATGCTTAAGCATTATAAAACAGTAGGAACGAAAAAATTCGCATACATCAGTCTTGCCGTATTCTTTCCAGCTATTTGTTGGTTTTGTGCCGACCCAAACTTTATCAAAATCATTCTATGGCCTGATAATATTCCAATTAATATCCTAATTATTACGATTACTTTTTTCACATGGCTCACCCTTTACAAATGTGCGGAAAATGATAATCGAATTGAAGCTGGACAGCTACCGCTAGAAGCATTACCTGAAAATAGAGAAAAAGTTTGGTCGTGGCCAAACCTTGTTTATACCGAATTATTTATGATCATAGCTTGTACGATTTTTCTTATCGTATGGGCGATTATTTTCAAGGCGCCTTTAGAAGAACCTGCCAATCCTACTTGGGCACCAAATCCAGCGAAAGCACCTTGGTATTTCTTAGGGCTTCAGGAAATGCTTGTTTACTTTGATCCCTGGATGGCAGGTGTTGTTCTTCCGGTAATCATTCTCGTGGGACTTATCTTGATACCTTATATAGATACAAATCCTAAAGGAAATGGATATTACACTTTTGCAGAAAGAAAAATGGCCATTACTGGATTTATGTTTGGATGGTTAGTTCTTTGGATCTACCTCATTATTGTGGGAACCTTCCTGCGTGGTCCAAACTGGACTTTCTATGGACCATTTGAGTTTTGGGATTTTCATAAAGTTGAACCAATGTATAACGTGAATTTATCTGAATACTTTTGGATAAAAATTTTCAATACACCGATGCCAACTTCTTTAATTCTTAGAGAAATACCAGGGATTATCATTACTGTGATTTACTTATTAATGATTCCACCCATTATTGGAGCAACAAAATTTGGTAAAAAAATTATTGAGAAATCTGGTCAAATTCGATTCTACATTTTTGTAATGTTAGTTTTGGGAATGACAAGTTTACCAATCAAAATGATTTTACGTTGGTTATTTGATTTGAAATACATTATTGCCTTACCTGAGTGGGAACTAAATCTTTAATAAAAAACAACTAATAAGTTTATATTAAGATACGGCAAAATATAAAATAGAAGGCTTTTATAATGAGTAAAAAAAATGAACCGGGCATGGCCTATAACATGAGCAAACTAAATAAAGTGTTTGCTCTCTTATCGATTATCTTTCTTATGAGTACTATTTGGGTATTCTTAGACGATTATTTACGTCCTTGGAAATTAGTTCAAATCGAGGCTATGAAGATTAAGAAGAACAAGTTAACAAAAGATTTAAAGAAAGAAGTCGGCTCCATTGATGAAGCTTCTGTAATCAAAGTCGAAAATGATATAAAAGAAGGGCAGTCGTTATTAGAGGGACGTCAAGATCAATTATCTAAAGCTGATCAAGAATTAAGATTGACCTTAAAAGACATTCAAGATGAAACCATTGAAAATGGAAAGTTAAATGCTCAGATTTCTGCAATTGGATTTCAGCAGGGCCAAGCTTGGGCTCATCATCATAAAGAAAAGTCGGATAGATTATATGCCAAAATGACAACAAAGAAAAACCTTTTTGCAATATCGAAAAATAAGCTAAAAGCATTACTTGTAAAAAAGAAAGCAGCCAAAGCCCATTTGTTAGCTCTTAATGCTGAAGTATTAGAAGGTGAAAAAACTCTGAATGAGTTAATCTCAACGAGAGAATTATTAAAAAAAGCTCTGGCAAAAACTAAGATCGATCCGTTATGGACCTTTCGAAATTTACCTTTCATCGATTTTCTTGATCCGACATTAAAAATTCAGCAAGTAGTGATGAAAAATATTACTGATGATCGTTACTTCCAGCATGTTGCTAAAGTTGACAGATGTACTACCTGTCATACTCTGATTAATCAGCCGGGCTACGAAACAGAGCCAAATCCTCATCGAACTCACCCTCGATTAGATCTGATGTTAGGAAAAGATTCTCCCCATCCATTAAAATCTATTGGATGTACCTCTTGTCACGGCGGAGAGGGACAGCGAGTTCATGATTTTAATTCGATTGCTCATACACCTGAAAATGAAAAACAAAAAGCCGAATGGATTAAAAAATATAATTGGCATGCTCCACATAAAGTTCCTCAAATAATGTATAAAAAATCTATGAGTGAGGCTGGATGTGTGAAATGTCATTCAGATGTTGAATGGATTCCGCAAGCAACTGTTCTTAATGAGGGACGAAAAAATATCGAAAAATTTGGTTGTTATGGTTGTCACAAAATTAAGGGCTGGGAACATAAAAGAAAGCCTGGTCCAAGTCTTCTTAAAATTTCTTCAAAAGTTTCAAAGAAGTTTTTTAAATCTTGGGTCTGGTCACCAAAATCATTTAATCGCCATGCAAAGATGCCATCATTTTTTAATCAGGATAATAATAAAAGACCTGATTTCATGAATAAAAATATTGCTGAAGTAAACGCAATTGCAGAATTTATTTGGTCGAAATCAAAAACCTATAAGCCTTTTATGAGATACACTGGCGGAAATGCTAAAAAAGGAAAAGAACTTATTGGTACCGTTGGATGTATGGGATGTCATGGTGTTGAAGGATTTACTGCCCAATCTAAAAAGATTGATGCTTATGCTGGCCCTTACTTAACAGGGACGGGCTCTAAAGTTAATGCCGACTGGCTAGTTTCTTGGCTTAAGAAACCTTCGCATTTTCAGGAGGACACAATCATGCCATCATTCAGGCTTTCAGATGTCGAGGCGAATAATATCACTGCTTATCTCATGTCTCTCAAAAATAGAAACTTTGAAAAACTAAGTTTTGAGAAATCTGACAAGGTTGCTAGAGACCAAATACTGCTTTCTTATTTTTCAGCTTTTGACACGGTCAACGTGGCCCAAGCTAAATTAGATAAAATGGATGATCGTGAAAGAGTGTTAGAACTTGGTCACAGGTCTGTTGGAAAATATGGTTGTTATTCTTGTCATAATATTGATGGATTTGAAGGAAGATCTCCAATTGGACCGGAACTTTCAAAAGTAGGCTCAAAACCTTTAACTCAGTTTGGATATAGTCATGAGCATGATGTTGAACATTCCCGCGATGGATGGATTCAAGCTCATCTTTTAAACCCAAGAAGATGGGATAATGGAATTGATAAACCATTTAAAGATCTCTTAAGAATGCCTAATTTCGATATGACTGCAAAAGAAGCAAAATCAATAACAACAGCATTGATTGGCCAGGTTGCCGATTATGTTCCAGTAGCAGGGTTGAAAAGACTTTCAGCAAATGAACAAATTACTGAAGATGGTATGAAAGTCGTAACTAAGTTTAACTGTATTGGTTGCCATCAGATAGATGGATTTAGAGGAGATATTCTTGCTCATTTTGAAGATGATCTGAATGAGGGTCCTCCAAGATTAGTAGGTCAAGGCCATCGTATTCAAACCGATTGGTTCTATCATTTCCTCGGAAATGTAAAACCAATAAGACCTTCGTTAAGTGTGAGAATGCCATCATTTAATTTAACGAACGATGAAAAAAATAAAATTGTTGCTGGGTTCCAAGCGAAATCTAATGAAAAAGTTTTTGAAGATGTTAAGACTGCAGTTGTATGGCTTCCTGGAGAAAAGGTTGGAGCTAAAAAGCTTTTCAAGTCTTTAGATTGTGTAACTTGTCACTCAGGTGGATTTAATAATGATGAAGCGACAGCTCCAAATCTCCATAAAGTTAGCAAGAGATTACGTCCTTCGTGGGTCAGGAAATGGTTAACTGAACCTCAAGCAATACTTGAAGGAACTGTGATGCCTTCCTTTTGGGAAGATGGCGTCAGTACAGACTCTGAGATTTTTGGAGGAAATGCTGAAAGACAGATTGCAGCATTGACCAAATATGTATTAGAATTAGGTTTAAAATAATCAAATTGCGAAAAGCAAGGAGAATGAATGAGTACTCATACGGGAAATATTGAATATACAGATGAACAATTTGGAAAAGCATCACCAGGAAAACTTGGAATGTGGATTTTTCTTGTGACAGATGCCATGTCATTCTCAGGATTTTTATTAGCGTATGGAATACTTAGAGCTCAAAAAGATTGGCCAGCTGATCCTGCTGAGGCCCTCGGAGGCGTGACTCTTTCTGGTTTTATGACTTTCTTGTTAATCTGTTCATCAGTTTCTATGGTTTTAAGTATCGATGCATGTCGAAATAAAAATAGAGAAGGAATGCTAAACTGGCTTCTTTTTACTATTGTGGGTGGAGCTACATTCTTGGGTATTCAAGCTTACGAATATACTCATCTCATGCATGAAATGGGGATGACATTTGCAACTTACTCGGGCCAGGGGTCAAATCTTTTCTCTTCTACTTTCTTTGCCATAACGGGGTTTCATGGACTTCATGTTTTCACCGGAGTTTGTTATTTAATTTTTATGTATAAAAAAGCATTCGACGGGAAATTTGCAGATGGAAACCATAACGAATTAGAAATCGCGGGACTCTTTTGGCATTTTGTTGACCTTGTTTGGATTCTTGTTTTTACATTTATTTATTTACTGTAACCTCAACGAGAAATGAAAAAGCAAATCACTCTCTTCTTTTTATTCAGTATCTTTTTTACTAACTCAGCTTGGGCTTGTCCAGGCTGTGCAGGTTCAATGGATAACAGTAAATATCAATATACAGCCTATATTCTCATGGTATTTATTGGTTTAGTTTATCTTCCATTTTTTATTATTTATAAGACAATTTGGAAACATAGAAAAGGTGTTCTACCAGAACAGCACAACATTAAGTATAATGAATGAAATATCTAATTCTCCTTCAAAAAAACGAGTTTATATTGTTGTACAAGTTGTTAGCGCGATCATTGCCGCAATACTTTTTTATATTATTTACAGTGAACAAAGCATCGAGGTCACTTCTGAGCATTGGTCACGATATTTAGTCGATTTAAATGCGTTACTTAATACCTTAACTGCCTGCCTTTTAATCTTTGGCTTTATTCAAATTAAAAAAGGTAATAAATTAAATCATATTCGACTGATGCTTTCAGCAGTAATGCTCTCAGCTTTCTTTCTATTTTCTTATGTGACTTATCATTATTATCAAGGTGATACCAAATTTTTGGCAATAGGCTGGATACGGCCCACTTATTTTCTTATTCTTATTTCGCATATATTTTTATCGATAATAAACTTACCATTGATTCTTCTAACTCTTTGGTTTGCAGTAATAAAAGAACATGAAAAGCATAAGAAATTCGCTAGGATAACTTTTCCTATATGGCTCTATGTTTCCGTCACAGGTGTGCTTGTTTACTTATTCTTAAAATTTCTTAATTATTAATCTGATTCAGTAAAATAAAAACTTAAATTTCTTTCTAAGTCTTTTGGGAGTTTGGGAAGTTTTGATCGTGGAATAAGAAAAGTAGAAAGATTTAATATATCGACATAAACTCTATTATTGTCTGCAGCTTTTTTTAAATAATCATGTCCAGAAGATCCACCTGTACCAATTTTAGTTCCTAGTAACCTGTGGGCCATGAGTGCATGTCGATATCTCCATGTGGTAAAATTTTGATCAATATCCATCAATACATTAAGGAAGCGAAAGGGGTGGCTGAGGATTGGCTCGTCTCTATAAAGAAGAATAAAAAGTGCATTTAAAGTTGCTTTTTGTGAAAGTCTTCGAGTACCTTTTTTGATCTCTTCATTGTGAAGGTCTTCTTTCAGGATAGATTGAAAGGTCGATCGAGTAATATCTAAATTTGTGTTTTGAATTTTTAAGATGTTTTCTGGTAGACTCGCAATATTGCTTTTAATTGTCTGCTCATCTTGATCGAGCATTTCATTTACAACGGTTTCAAATTCTTTCCAAAAGTCAAAATTATCCTTATGTGTAAATGGAAGTCTATTTAGCCAGTTTTCAACGAGGTCAAAAAGTGAACTCTCATCTTCTGTCTTAAGAATTTTACTTTTATCTTTTGGTGAAAGTCTGCCAAGAAAATAATCTCTATCAACAGAAGTTCTATTTTTAGTGGAGAGTCCCATTCTAATTTCGATTTCTCTAAATTGAACCGATTGGAAACCTGATGCCGGAACCAAAAGGTCTCTAAATTCTAAAAAATCCATCGGTGTCATTGTTTCCATGACACTTAGCTGATCCAATAAGATTGATTGAATTTTTGTAACTCGTTCAAGCCTGGTAATAACTTGATGCATCTCTCTTTCTTCTATTTTATTTTGATTAAATATAGCGATTACCGAACCAAACTCATGAATAATTTGTTTAAACCAAAGTTCATAGACCTGGTGGACTATAATGAAGAGTGTTTCGTCATGGCACTCGGCGTTAAGCTCGGCACTTTTTGGAAATTGTGAATCCAATAACTTCTCAAGTTTTAAATAATCACTATAATAAACTGGTTCGTGAATAGGCATTATCAATATCCTTTACGCTTAGAAATGTGACCGAAGTATGGCCTGTTCAAAGCTTTCATGCAACATAGTTTTTATCATTGAAAAGTGACTTTTCGGAGGGTATATATGCGACATATATATTATCACGTGGAACGCCATGCGGGTTAAACACCTCAATTTATTTACCATTCTTATAACATTTTTACTGCTAATTTTAGGAGGGATTGTACACAACACCCAATCAAGCCTAGCCTGTCCTGATTGGCCAACATGTTATGGTTCTTTCTTTCCAAAAATGGAAGGAGGAATACTGATTGAACATGGGCATCGCTTGTTAGCAACTTTAGTAGGATTCTTAACAACTCTTTTAGTAATCTTCACATTTAAAAATTACAAATCTAATAAAAAGTATCAATCAGCTTTTCACCTCGCATGTGTTTCCTTAGTTATGGTTATTGCTCAAGGAATTCTTGGTGGAATAACTGTCATTTATAGGTTGCCAACAATTGTTTCCACTAGTCATCTTGGGTTGTCGATGGTTTTCTTTTGTACCCTGATACTGCTTCACCATAGATTAGGCCAGGTCGATAAAACTATAGACCCCAGAATTGATAAAGAAGAATTTTCAAAAATTTGGAAGCCATCTTTGCGTCATGGCATTTTAGGAATGGGTGTTTTTTTATATTTACAAATGATCCTTGGTGCTTTCATGAGACATTCTGGAGCTGGGACAAGTTGTGGATTGGGATTAGATGCATGGGGATTATGCCTTGAAACCTCAACATGGACAAAATCTTGGTGGCCAAGTCTACATCCAGCTCAGCTACATATGGTTCATAGATATTTCGCAGTGTTTCTAGGACTCGGAATCTTATATTATTGCCTTATGCAATTATCACAGGCCATTAAACATAAGACTGTGCTTAAAAATATTTCAAATAGTATTACCTTTTGGTCAGCAGTGATCATTATATCTGTTATTAGCCAGATTGGATTAGGTATCATGACAGTTGCTATGAATTTAGCAATTGCACCGACAACAGCTCACCTTGCTGTTGCAGCGATCTGTTTAGGCTCGATATTTAAATTAAATCTTATTTTAAAATCAACAGAAGAGAAATTTTTTAATAAAGGCGCACATTCATTTATCTCAGATGTCTTTGAATTAACTAAGCCCAAATTATCAGCACTTGTAGTCAGTACTTCTCTAGTTGGAATACTTCTGGCACCAGGGCAATTAAACTTTTTCGAAGGACTTCTCTCATTGATTCTTATCGGCATGGTGGTTATTGGTGGCTGTGCCCTGAATTGCTATATTGAAATTGATGTTGATGGACTGATGGAAAGAACAAAAGTTCGCTCACTTCCTTCTGGAAGATTAAATGCTAATTGGGCCCTTGGATTTGGAATCCTTATGCTTATTATAGCGATCCCTTTACTTGTATTTATGGTTAATCCCTTGACGGCCATTTTGTCAGCATTGGCAGCAGTTCTTTATTTATTTTTTTATACCCCAATGAAAATTAAGTCTCCATACGCTGTTGTAGTAGGCGCCATTCCTGGTGCCATTCCCCCAATGCTTGGCTGGACAACAGTAACTGGAAAGCTCGATTTTGATGTATGGTCCTTATTTCTAATTTTATTTTTCTGGCAAATTCCTCACTTTCTTGCCATCTCAATTTTTAACGCTGAGGACTATAAGGCTGCTAAGATTAAAGTCTTTCCTAATATTTCTGGCTTTATCAAAACAAGAAACTTTATTGTTTTATTGACTTTTGTCATGCTTCTTATTGGGTTACTTCCAAATTTGATGGGTACAGCTAGCCAATTATTCTTATTCGCATCATTGATCCTTTCAACAATCATGATCATTCTTGCTCTTTTTGGTTTGAAACATTCTTCTCAAGGTGATGAGCTCGAACTTTGGTCGAAACGATATTTCTGGGGAACGATTATTTATCTACCTTTGTTACTCGGTGCAATGATATTTTTGAAATAGTCAAAATATATAAAAATAAGTATAATTACCTGTAATTATAATATTTAAGAACTTTTAATGAATCTTTTCGCTTCTGTTTATTAATGGAGCTTAGTAAGGATCGGTGGACGCTTTTTATGAATAAAATCATTGTTACTTTGATTTCTCTTTTTACTTCTCTTTCTGCTTTTGCAGATTCAGTGGTTAAATCAAATCCTTGGAGTCTCTCAACTTATTTGCCTCCAGAAGATATTTCGGTAAACGGTCACTTAATTGATTATTTATTCAATTACACAACATACTTTAATATTTTCTTTTTTGTTTTAGTTTGTCTTGGCCTGATTGGGTTTTCTTGGATGTATAGAGCAAAAAATCATCCGAAACCTTATTACACGTATGGAAATAAAAAATCTCATATTCTTGTCGCAACAGCTATCGGACTTTTTGTTTTTCTCACTGTGGATATGAACATCACACGAATATCTAATAACGATTACGTAGGGGTTTTCACCAATTGGCCAAATGCTAAAAAAGAACAAGTGTTGAAAGTGGAAGTCTTAGCCCAGCAATGGGCTTGGAGTTTTAGATACGCAGGAAAAGACGGAGTTTTTAATACTGAAGATGATGTGGTTTCATTGAATGATTTAAGGCTTCCAACAGGAAAGAAAATAGTCTTTCAACTTCAATCAAAAGATGTGATTCACTCTTTTTTTATCGCAAATACACGAAGAAAAGTTGATGCCATTCCTGGCCGTATCACAAGAATGTGGTTTGAGCTTAAAGATGGAACAGCTGGTGATTATGAAATTGCTTGTGCTGAAATGTGTGGAACTTATCATTATAGAATGGCAGCAAAACTTAAAGTTTATCCACAAGAAAAATTTGACAGGTGGATGACCGAAGCAGAAGAAAAAGCTAAGCAAGAAAATGATGCAGATAATGCTGAGCTTTTCTGGGGATGGCCTTGGTCTTCGAACTCAAACGTTTCAATGATGAAAAAATAACTTAATTTAAATAATTAGCCCAATCGGAGTAATTGAAAATGGCATTTTACGAACAACATATTCATCCTAAACCAACGACTTTTCTTTCAAAGTATATTTTTTCCTTTGACCATAAAATGATTGCACGTCAATTTATTTGGTACGGAATTCTTGGACTTGGACTTGGCGGAATGATGGCCATGCTTATCCGATGGACCTTATCAAACCCAGGAGTCCCGTTTCCCGTTTTAGGAAACCTTTTCTTTCCAATGTCTGGTGGGGTTGTTCCCCCTGATTCTTATGCCATGTTATTTACTATGCATGGAACGATTATGATTTTCTATGCCATTACACCTCTTTTAATTGGAGCTTTTGGTAACTTTTGTATTCCACTTATGATCGGCGCTAGAGATATGGCATTTCCGGCAATGAATATGCTTTCTTTTTGGCTTGCTGTGCTTTCTGCAATAATTCTTGTGGCATCTTTATTTGTTCCCTTAGGAGCAGCCGCAAGTGGATGGACTGCTTATCCTACACTTTCAACCTTGATAGGTTCTCCAGGTGTTGGTCAAACATTATGGGCCATCGCTATTTTTGTTCTTGGTATCTCATCAACGATGGGTGCAATTAACTACATTACAACTGTTATTACCTTAAGAGCTCCTGGAATGGGATATTTCGATATGCCATTAACAGTTTGGGGACTTTGGTTAACTGCTATTTTAAATGCCATCTTTTTACCAGTTCTTGGAGCTGGAGGCCTACTGTTAGTATTCGATCGAGTTTTTGGAACTCAATTTTTCTTAGCCGGTGCCGCAGCGACAAATGGTACAGGGGACCCCGTTCTTTTTCAGCATGTTTTTTGGATTTTTGGTCACCCTGAAGTTTATATTCTAATTCTTCCTGCATGGGGTATGGTTTCAGATATACTTTCATTCTTTTCAAGAAAACCAGCTTTTGGCGCTAAAGCAACTGCTTTAGCGATGACTTCGATTACCATTCTTTCAACCTTAGTTTACGGTCATCATATGTATACGACTCAAATGAGTCCGTTACTTACACAAACATTTATGACTCTCACCATGACAATTTCAATTCCATCAGCGATCTTTTTCGCCAATTGGCTTGGAACTTTATGGAGAGGCTCAATAAGATTCACAAGCCCTATGGTTTTTTCCATGGGTGTTGTTTTCGTTTTCGGTCTTGGTGGACTAACTGGTCTTTATTTAGGAACAGTCACAACAGATCTTTATCTTCACGATACCTATTTTGTTGTAGGTCACTTCCATTACACAATGGCAGCATCCGTGCTTTTGGGCTCTTTTGCAGCAATCTATTTTTGGTTTCCAAAAATGTTTGGAAAGATGTTATGTGAAAAATTGGCCTTGACCCATTTTTGGATAACTTTTCTTGGCCTAAATGGTGTGTTTATGGGCATGATGATGGTCGGCTATGGTGGTATGCATAGACGTATTTATAATCCATTTATCTACGAATATTTAGAAAAGCTAATTCCTTTAAATGCTTTAATTACAACTGCAGCATTACTTATGGGTATTGGGCAAATTCCATTTTTGATCAACCTTGTCTCTACATTGTTCTTCAAGAAGGAAATGGCACCAGACAATCCATGGGAAGTTGGAACATTAGAATGGACTATTCCTACACCAGCTCCTCATTACAATTTTAAAAATATTCCAGTTGTTAAATGTGGACCACATGAATTTGGAAATCCAAATCTGACCACGGGAAGAGATTTTCAGTATCAAACAGAAGAATTGGTTAAGGGATAAATGAATACTTTAGAAGTGAAAAATAACATTCAATATTCAGGTGAAGGCGAGAAGCTTGCGGCATCAATTGCTATGATAGTTGTTCTGGTGTCTTTTTCAATGCTATTTGCTTCTTTATTTTTAGCTTATTTTTATTACAGAATCACAGAACCTGTTTGGCCACCAATGGGCATGGAGAGATTGAATCTCTTTGTCCCAACCATGAGTACGACCTTCATCATACTTAGTAGTATAAGTTTATTTGGATTTAATCATTATTTTAAAGAAGCAAATCAACTGAAAATGAAATTGACTCTGGCCCTGACCATTGGGCCGGCTTTGGCGTTCATGGGTTCCCAGCTCTTTCTTTGGGAAAGTTTTAAAAATATAGGGCTCTATGCGAGCAGTGGAATTTTCCCTTCAATTATTTATTCATTTACTTGGATTCATGTGGCCCACATAGTAGCAGCTATCTTTTCATTATTGTGGCTTGTACCGATTTCACTGAAGTCAGAGCATACTTTTAAGGATGAGAACGTTGTATTAAACGTAGGTAAATTTTGGCATTTTTTATCAATAATTTGGTTAATTATATATTTTAGTATTTTTGTTTTTTAATATGAGGATGATATGAAAGTTTTTTTCAATCTAGTTTTTCTTTTAACTCTAATTTCCTGTAGTAAGCCTACATTCGTGGAGGATAAGGTTTTTGCTGGTAGTAACCAAGTTAAGGCCCACACTCTTAACGAAGGTGAAAAAATCTATAAAGAATATTGTATGCCCTGTCACGGCGTGAAAGGTGATGGTAAAGGTTTTGCTTCAAAAGGGATGAAAGTTCCACCACGTGACTTCACGTTAGGTATTTATAAGTTTGGTAAAGTAATCTCAGGAGACCTTCCTCATGATTCAGACTTTTTTGCAATTTTAGATAAAGGTCTTCATGGAACAGCAATGCTTCCTTGGGATCTACATAATGACCAGAAAGATGCAGTCATTCAATATATTAAAACTTTTGCAATGAAGACTTGGGAAGGCGGAGACAAGAAGCTTGGTGATCAAATAAAAGCCGAAAATGATCCATTTGGAATGGCCCATTTAGGGGCGGCAATTGCCAAAGGTCGTGAGGTTTATCATGTAACCGCTCAATGTCAGAGTTGCCATAGAGCCTATGTAAATTTAGATGATTTTTCAGCAATGTCAAAAAAACTAAATGATGAATCTGTCAATGAGCTAGATGATGATTTTTATAAAATAAAACTTCAAGAGTCAGAGTATGGTTCCTTAACAATACCTCCTGACTTTACATGGAATACCGTAAGATCAGCAGTTACTGTTGAGGAGTTGTTTGTAAGAATCTCAGCCGGTGTTGGTGGCACTGCTATGCCTGGCTGGCAAGAAACAATTTCAGATGAGGAAATATGGGCAGTATCTTATTATGTTAAATCGCTTATGGATTTAAAAGATACTCCGGCTAGAGCAGCGTTTATAAGAGAATTAAAATAATTTATTTTAAAAAGGATCGAATGTGGAAGCTACACTAGGTTATATTCGCAAAGAGACATTTGTTCAACGATTGGTAGGGAAGAAAACTTTCTGGACCTTAATCTGCTCTCTTCTTTTTATTTACCCAATATACAGATCAATGAACAGAACTCTTCCTCCAGAGTTACCTGTGTACTTACAGCTTCCTAGTTTTTCACTTATAAATGATTTTGGAAAATCATTCGGCTCCAACGAGCTGAAAGGAAAAATCTACTTTGTAACCTTTGCAAATACTGATTATCTAAAGACAAATCCCAAACTAACAAAAACCCTTGGGACGATTCAAAAACGGATGAGAGGGGTTAGAAATGAAGCTTCACATGTGACAATCACGACTCAACCTATTGTTGATTCCGTTGCTACTATTTATAAGTCAGCAAGAAAATTACAAGCTAATCCATTCTATTGGAACTTTCTGACAGGAGATAATGCTGTTCAGACTATTAATAACACTTTTAAAGCATTTCTCGTTGAACAAAAATACTTAACGCAAGAATCTTCACTGGATGATTTAGTTAATTTAAATAAGATTATCTTAGTAGATAGAATTGGGCAGATTCGTGGAGCTTACTCTATGGACAAACATTCTATAAATACTTTGATGATCAATGTTGGAATTTTAATGAATAGAAATAAAAAGTAGTAAGGAGTTTGTATGTCAGCAGATACCCATAAAAGTCATGTGAAAGAATATTGGATTATATTTTTTATTCTTGCGTTGTTAACGGCCTTAGAGCTTATTATCCCAACATTAAAAAATATTGAATATGTCTATCGGGCATCTTCGTTATGTCTTCTAGCGGTAGCAAAAGCATTTATTGTTGCGTTCTTCTATATGCATTTAAAGGAAGAAACAAAGTGGATGAAATTTATTGCAGCCATTCCTATATCGGCCGCAATTTACGCCGCTGTGCTAATCCTTGAATCTGTATATAGATAAATTAATAGAAAAACGAAAGGTTAAAATATGAGTGATAGTAATAAGAAAAAAGAAGCTCCTGTTCAGCATAAACATAAAGATGGACATGATAATGGTCACCATGCTGTTAAAGTTGTTCAACCTAAAATGCTCCATACTCAACAGGTGAACGATAATCAATTAAAGTTTTCAACATGGATGCTTCTTATTGGACTCATTTTTGCCTTTGTCATTTTGAAGTCTTTTATCTATATCAAGGATGAAAAGCGTCACGGAAAATAGTTAGGCTTTTAATCATTTAAAGAAAAGGAGAGAACCTTGTCTCCCCGCTGGATCCTTTCTAGCAGATCTAGACCCTCAACTATCTGAGCAAAAACAGTATACTTCTTGTCAAGATGAGGAAGGGTACTCAAGGCGATATAAAACTGAGAATCAGCACTGTCATTATTGGTATTATCTCGCGCCATGGCCATTGTTCCCCGAATATGTTGAACATCATTAAATTCAGCTTTGAGCTTTGAGCCTGTTCCACCTGAACCCAGTCCCGTGGGATCACCAGTCTGTGCCACAAACTTATCTATGACACGGTGAAACGTAAGACCGTCGTAAAATCCACGTTGGATGAGTGATAATACTCGAGTGACAGTGTGGGGTGCTTTTTTGGGATAAAATTTGATGATAAAATTTCCATGGACTGTCTTTAAGAGGGCGGTAGATTTTGATAGACCTCGGGAATCTATTTTAAGTGATTCTGACGTAACCAATTGAATTATCGCGTTATTTTTAGTCTCTATAACCTTTTTATTTTCCGCAAAACAACTTGTTAAAAGTAGGGAAAGAACGAAATGTCTAATAATCTTTTGCACTCAATTTACCCTGTTTATAATTAATAATTGCTTTTAAAAATTACCTTATATGTAACCTTAAATAATTATAATTAATATTGAAAAAAAATAAATGATTTTTTAAAGTATCCTGTTGACAAGAAACAGCAACTCCCTTAAATTCTGCCTCACCTTAAAGACGTACATAAAGAACATTCTTACGTATTGTAAAAATATTGGGGGTGTAGCTCAGTTGGGAGAGCACCTGCTTTGCACGCAGGGGGTCGCAGGTTCAACTCCTGTCATCTCCACCAATTTTGCACACGTACGCGCTTCTAAGGTAGCTCTTTAACATTTGAATAGTGATAAAAGTTTTTACCCTTCTGGGGTAAAAATAAGATGAGAAGGAATCCAAAATAAGTGTTTTTTGAACA